>JAKQQL010000004.1:0-1021 GCA_029564175.1 Candidatus Cloacimonadota bacterium | reverse complement strand
ATAATAACCAAGACCATACTCGTTTAAAATAGTTTGAGATTCAACGATATTTTCAGGTAACCCGTTGAGGATCATACCGTAGGGAGAAGACGATAACATCTCTATTCTATCGCTTTGATTTTCATTCTGACAGAAATCTCTCAGTTCAGAGATTAGAGACCCAAATCCAAAATTCTCCCACAACTCTATCGTACTTAATGGAACATTTATTGAAAAGGGCAAACTCTTATACATTTTTAAAATTCTAATCAAGGGTAAATGAAAATCAGAAATAACTTTCTTCACAACACTTTCATCGTGAATTAGAGGTTGATAAAAATCTATTAGTAGCCCTACTTCTTTCACAACTGAGATTATCTATGAAAAATCCCATTTTGTAAAGTTTTGTAGAGGCAATGTAATATAAAAATGTGGTGTAAAGATGTGAAAAATGTGAAAAATGTGAAAAAACGCGGAGAAAAATAATCAAAATACAAATGAGATATAAATGAAAAGAACCCTAACCGAAGGAGACGGCTTATTATACCCCTGCCCACGGCATAACAAACCTTAATGTCTCCCCCGGATAGGGTTCTTCACAAGAATGTCAGGATTGTATCAGAATATCACAAATATGTCAAATGCCACAAGACGACATTTAACTTGAAGAAATATGAAACTACTCGCAAAATTAACCAACTTTTACCTAATGTCTACTGCAACTCACGTAAAAGTTATGGATTTTACATGAGAATATTCTCTGCTTCTTTCATTAAATCGTTTTTCATCTCAGTTATATCTTCTATGAGTCTTTTCTTATTAACAACTTTCAATCCGTGCATATCATCAGCATTAGCATACAGATCATCTTCATCGGATGTGATTATACAAAGTTGAGCATTAGACTCATCGGAAGGAACAAGTGCTAATATTCTCTCAAAAAAGTCTTTATCTTTTGTCCTAACATAAACATGGAGCAAAGAGAAAGGACTGATCGGCTTATATAAAGAAAGTCCTGCATTGAGAGTAAAAGCATAATCCA
>JAKQQL010000473.1:0-1066 GCA_029564175.1 Candidatus Cloacimonadota bacterium | reverse complement strand
CTTCGTGTTTCCTGATGAATATGTTCTTGCACTTCTTTCTCTTCTATTGCCGGAACTACAGATTCCGGTGTAAACATAAAATTGTATCTACGGGTATATTTTCGCTGTAGTAACAGCATTAAATCATCATCACCGGAACGAATATGACCAATCTGTGAAAACCCTTGTACTTTCTCAAAGTGACTCCTCCGGTAAATCATATTTCTTGCAGTACAGGTCATTGCTAAATGTTGCCCAAAACTCCCGGAGGTTAATGCAAAGATACTGATTCTTTCAAATGATTTGAACCAGTCGAAGCAGGTTGGATTTGTATAGATAAGTGGTGAATAACCTGCTATAAAATCTGTTTCATCATTTATATGAAGATTGATTTCATGTAACCATTCTTTAGATGGCAGGCAATCTGCATCGGTAAAGACAAGATACTCAAACTGCGAATGGTCAATCGCTATCTGTAAAGCCCTTTTCTTACCGGTTAAATGCTGATATCTGGGTTCCTGAATATAATCTGATACACGATAATATTTAAGATGATCATTTTCACAGAATGTCATTAAAACATCAGCAGTACTATCCTCAGATAAGTCGTCTGTAATTATTATTTCATAATGGTCTTTTGGATAATTCTGTTCTATCAGGCACTGACACAATTGTCTGATATATTTCTCTTCATTTCTTGCAGCAATTATTACAGAAAATTTCTCTCTCCTGATTTTGCTTTTCGTATATCGATGTCTTAAATGCCCAATCGAGAGATAAATAAAAAATAAGAGATAGAATATTGATAAACACAAAACAGACCATTCAAAGATCAGAATCATGTTATTCTCGAATCAGTCATTTCTATAAATTTAGCTAAATTGGGTGATTCATTTTTGATATCCTGTAAGCTTGGGTTTTTAATCGTATCGACAATTTCCGCCTTTTGCATCTCAAAATAGATTTTTATCTTTAAATTAAAATGCTTAAAGAATATCTCTTCAATCTGATTTTTATGATCATGTAACTTGGAAAAAGCAATAGAAGAACTGGTTGTCAAATGAAGCCCGTTATTTTCAAAACGGTT
>JAKQQL010000063.1:0-1778 GCA_029564175.1 Candidatus Cloacimonadota bacterium | reverse complement strand
AGTTCCTCCACGATTTTGTTCTTCTTCCGACACAACTCCTTCTTTGAATAATTTGATTACATTTGGTATGAATACAGTTACCATATATCTATGATCAATAGACAACTTTCTATACAAATCAATTTCAGGAAACAGATCATTTGCATATCTCAGTAAATCAAGATGACGAAATGACGTTGTTCCTCCAATGACTACATTTTGAAATAATTCATTCCTGAAAACTTTTGGTGTATGCTCAACAGACTTTGAACACAAGCTGGTTTCGAGACTATCACCACCGACCCATACGCAATTATTTACGGTATCAACTAATCCAACAATGCAAGTCATATTTAATCCGAGCCTTTCTTATTTTTTTTATCACAAGTGATTTGGCAGACTTCTTTTGACGCATACAACTGGTCTTCTGAAAATCTTTGCAGATATAGTGTATCTAAAGAGTATATAATATTCAAGCTTTTTTCCCTAACATAAATCGCAATTTCTATGATTTTTCTGGCGTCAGGGACGTATTCATTTCTGTCATAATTGAATCTGACGATCCAGACCGTATCCCCAATGCTATATTTCGTTTCTACTTTCATGATTTCTCCTATTATCCGTTTATTCTTTATCTTTCTCATAACTTTCAACAAATTTTACTATTCGGTAAATTTCGTTTTCTTCATTTTCAGGATCAGTTGGTACGCCGCAGAAAATATTTTCGAGCGGACAGCCAACACAGAAATTATCTTGATAATCATCGCATATTGATCTTACTTTCAAGAGGTATTCTTTTGCGTCCATAATCAACCCTCCGAATCCAATTTTTTATATCGCCCGGGTTCAGGTGGATAACAGGGTGGATAGCTTCCGTAATGCCCGTTTTCCCATTTGATTTCTATCACCCCATCATCACGAGTAATCATCTCACATCGGCAACCATAAAGGTTATCAAAATGCGTCCAATGTAAATCGCTTTTTGGACCTGATTCATTTATAGGATAAGCGTCTGTAGAATCAAATATCTTATAAAAATCCTTCGCGTCGATCCCCGGATTGAGACTGCGATCAATAATAAGCTGATCCCATGCGCGATATCGATCATAGCCACGATATTTATAATCCGCCGCTAAATCATGTACTGATAAATCGTTTAGATCTTTCATTCATTCTCCTCAGCGAAATTTTTTAACTCTTCAATGATTTTGTTCATTTGTTTCTCCAATTCGTTGAATCGGGCGCAGTTATCCTGATAATTTTTGCATAATTCTGGCAGACTTGCTTCGATTTCTCTATCCTGATGATAGACCTGATTGAGCTTCGAGATAACATCAAATTCATTCTCCGGATACCCGTATTTCAGCTCGTCGATCAATCTTGATATTTCAAGATCGAAATTATTGTGCTGTATGATAGCGTCTTTATACCGCAATTTGCTTGCGTCGATATAAGATTTTGCCTCGATGAGGTCACCATAAACATCAGACATTTTTTGTAAGACTTCGTTTCTGTCACTCATTATTTTTTCTCCTTGCCGGTGTAACCCCGCCGGCAGGGTTTTGATTTTTACAGTTCGTAGTTCAGATATTCGAGCAGGAGCTTCGCTCTTTCTTCTATGTGATCCATCGGCTCAGAAAGGTATTCGCTATATTTTCGCAGCGTTTCTTCGATCTGCTTTTGTGTCATACCATCCCACAGTTTTCGATCTTCATCTAAAATGTTATTGCATTTCTCGAAAGTATCAAAAACTTTCTCGAATTTGTTCATATCATCAAAACTTTTTGTGTTCATTTTTT
>JAKQQL010000062.1:0-3281 GCA_029564175.1 Candidatus Cloacimonadota bacterium | reverse complement strand
TGATGTTAAAGACATTAAAAAATCAGAAGAGCATATTCAATCTCTTTTTACAATAAAGTTATTGGAATTACTTGGATGGGATACTTCTGATTTTAAAATAAACCAAGGACAGGATGTAAATACCGGGAAAAAACCTGATATAATTTTACAGAATAATAATAACACTTTACTCGTTATTGAATCTAAAGATGCTTCAAAAGTTGATATGCTTGATGGGTATTACCAAAAACAAGGAACCAAACTGTACTTTGTACAGCAGTTACAAAACTATTGTAAAGCAGAAGGTGTTTTTTGGGGAATACTAACAAACTTTATTGAATGGCGTGTATATGCTATATTCCAAAACAGACTATACATGAATACCAAATATGCTTTTCATGATCTTCTTTGGGAAACAGCAAATAAGAAAAATTATGTAGATATCTTTTCAGAAAAAGGAATGGAGTTCCTATCAAAATTACAAAAGAGCAATATTGTTAAATCAAAAGGTGTATGGGATGATGATCCGGTGTATTATCCTATTCAAGAAGAAATTAAGGAGAAGTTTTTTGAGGATCTTAAAAAATGGCGTGTTGAATTAACTCAATCTATTACCTCGCATAATAAAACAATACATCATGATCAAATAGAATATTTCTCACAAAAGATTCTCAACCGGCTAATATTTATAGATTATTGTTCAGATAATAGGATAATTTCACAGGATAGATTACACGCTGTTCTTGAGTCAAAAACAAGTATATATGATGAATTGCTTAGGATATTTCAAGATATGGATGAAAAGTTCAATTCTGAACTTTTCGCACCGAGTAAAATTGATGATTTAATCATCCCGGATGCTATTTTAAAACCAATAATCAACGGTCTAGCTGGAATAGATTTCTCGAAATTGTCTGTTCATGTAATCGGCGAAGTTTATGAAAAATATCTTGGTGAAATACAAAGAAGCGGACAAGGCATATTTTATACTCCTGAACATATAGTTGATTACATTGTTCAGAACACTGTTGGAACTGTATTGTCAAAATGTAAGTCAATTGAAGAGATAGAAAAAGTAAAAGTACTTGACCCTGCCTGTGGTTCAGGTTCATTTCTTATAAGGGTATTTGATGAATTCCTAAAGAACTATAAACGATTTGACAGCAGCACTCTTTTTGAATTCGAGTTACGAAAAAAAATACTGGTTAATAATATATTCGGTGTTGATCTTGATGACAGAGCAATTGAAATAGCAAAATTAAACCTATTAGTTAAGGCTCTTGAAGGTGCAGCTCATTTTGATATTGCAGGAAGAAAAATACTTCCAAATATCAAATTGAATATTCGTTGTGGTAATTCCTTGGTGTCTGGCGCTGTTGCAGCAAAAGACATGACTCTTTTCTGGAACGAATACTCTACTGATCTAGATGAACTGCATCAAAAACATAATGAATTCTCAATGTCTCAAGATGACGATAAACAAGAGAGTATTTATCAGCAAATACTAGTCATTGAAGAGACACTTAATCGAAAATTAAACGTTAACTTAACTGGATTTTCAGATTTAGATCAAGTAAAGCCTTTCAATTACGAAGTTGCATTCCCTACTGTGTTAAAAAGCGGAGGTTTTCATTGCGTAATTGGAAACCCTCCTTATATTGATTCTGAAGCTATGTCAAAGGATCAACCAGAAACACGAAAATTTTGCTCGGACAATATGGAATTTACAAAAGGCAATTGGGATATCTATATTGCCTTTTTTGAAAAAGCAAAAAAGCTTACACTTCAAAATGGTTCTTTTGGTTATATTACTCCTGATAAATGGATATCAAAACCATTTGGTGAACAATTTAGAATTAACACCTGCACGAATATTGTATCCCTAATGCGTGCTGGTAGAGACGTATTCAAAGATGCAAAGGTTGATTCTGTTGTTTCAATTTATCAAAACAAGAAGATATCTGATATTACTATTCTTGAAGCATTGCCTGATTCAATTCAATTAACTGCACAAATTAAAAAAAGCAAGTTAAAGCCTGCACATGAATATGATTTTCTTTTTTCAAAATATATAGACCTTATTGCCAGGATTTCAGATAAGGCAGATGCCCCTGATGATTTAGTTGATTGCGAAAATGCTTGTGCTACTTCAGATTGCTATCTTTTGAAAGATATCTTGGAGGATTCTGCATCAGCTGATGTTGATTTGAATAAGTATTATAAAATACTAAATACCGGAGTTTTGGATAAATACATTAATCGTTGGGGAATTAAGCCAATGAAGTACCTAAAGGATAATTATGTTAACCCTGTAGTAAATAAAAAAAAGTTTCACGAATTGTTCCCGAATAGTTATGGACGGAAGGCAAACATATCAAAGCTAATAATAAAAAGCCTAACTCTTCTCGATGCATCCATCGATATTCACGGTGAGTATATTCCTGCAAAATCAACATTAGTCATCACAACTAAAGATGGGTATTTATCATATTTGAGTGCTATCATTAATAGCAAATTGGCATTTTTCTATATTTCGCAGAAATATCCATCGTCTAGCTATAATGGTGGAATAACCTTCACAAAGGACATGATTAACAACTTCCCGTTTATTATGCCTTCTGATGAAATAAAAAATAAAATAGATGGATTAGTACAAGAAGTTATAAAAGAATCTACCAAACTACAACAAATGGATAAAAATGAAATAGAAAAACAGGAAAGAATTGTTCAATCTATTCAAAGAGATCTTAATAAGGAAGTCTATAAGTTGTATGACTTAAGTAATTTTGATATTGAAATAATTGAACAAAATCAAAGATAAGAAAAGACATCCAACAACTGCTTCAACCTGACTCGGCTATGTCACGATTCTTGCTTGTCGTCGCTACGCTCCTCGGCAAGAATCGCGCCATTACGCCTCGCAGGTTAAGCAAATGTTAGCAAGAATATGTCATGGAGGGGATTATGGCAAAGTTTGGTGACGGGTTAAACAGAGAAATTGTCGCGGAAGTTAAGGCGGGAATAATAAAAGAGCCGTTCGGTGTTGCTGATGTTAAGAAAATGATTCAGCGGAAAAAATGGAATCCTCCACCATCTGATAAATACGTAAATTCTTGTCTTGCAGATGCCGCTAGTGAGGAACACAGCCATACCTATAGGAAATATTTTGAATCCGCAGGTATCGGCCAGTATAGAGTTCGTAAGGCTTACAGAGCAAAGAAGTAAAAGTATGATTTTGTGCTAACAAGGTCGCTCAAGCCAATCGCCGCGCCGGAGGCGCGGCTCCGGCTTAGCTTTTCGTT
>JAKQQL010000450.1:0-3493 GCA_029564175.1 Candidatus Cloacimonadota bacterium | reverse complement strand
ATGCATATAAACATTTCGGCATCACTCAGTCAAAAGACAGACAATCAACAGAATTCTCCATGACCGGAACGAATTATAAACTCTCCAATATTCTGGCTTCGATTGGTTCCGGACAACTTGATTTTTTTAACGAATTGCTTGGAAAAAGAATAGAACTTGCAAAAAATTATCTTCAGTTAATCTCTCAAATAATACCTGAAATGCGAATACCAGCTACTACTGATAAAGGCGTTCACTCCTATCAGTCATTCTGTGTTTTTACCTACAATCGTGATGAAATCATTTTAAAAATGAGACAGGTCGGTATTGAAACCCAGATTGGGACTTATTCTTTAGCTTTACAACCAGCATTTCAAACTATTCCGTCTTATCAGATTGTCAGTTCAAAAAACAGTAAAACTATATTCAATAAGGTATTGACTTTACCCTTATATCATGAACTGACATTCGAAGAACAAACCAATATCATTAAACAACTGGCAGGATTAATAAATGAAAATTGAATTATTACTATGCAGAGAACTGAAGAAAATCAAAGAAAACCTGTATATTGACAGATATATATCCGGACTTGAAAATCAGGATGCGACAACTGATGCCTTTTCAGACAAATGGAAACAACTAGATAAGAGTGATGACCTACAAAAACTTAATGATTTCCAACAGAATTGGTTTTTTAAATTATACGGTTTTGATAGTGAAGATAAATTATCTAAATTTTTATCAGATAAATCAGTTATTCTTGATGCTGGTTGCGGTTTAGGTTATAAATCAGCCTGGTTTGCCGATTTAAATCCGGATGCTTTAGTTATTGGAATAGATTTCTCTGAATCTGTTTATCAGGCTGCAGAACTATATAAAGACAGAAAAAACTTGATTTTTATTCGTGGTGATATTGCCAATACCTGTTTTAAACAAGAAACTATAGATTTTATTAATTGTGATCAGGTCATTCATCATACTGAAGATCCTCAGAAAACACTCATTCATTTTAATGAAATTCTCTCACAAAAAGGGATTATCACATTGTATGTCTATGCTAAAAAAGCCGTTCCACGTGAACTGGTGGATGATTATTTCAGAGATCTGTGTAAAAAAGTCAGTAAAGACGAACTATGGGATTTATCCGCTCAGTTAACTGAACTAGGAAAAACCTTAAGTGATTTAAAAATAACTATTAAATGTCCTGATATCCCTCTTTTAAACATAAAAGGCGGAGAGATTGACCTGCAACGCTTTGTTTACTGGAATTTCATTAAAATATTCTGGAATGAACAGCTGGGACATCACAATTCATTATTAACCAATTATGACTGGTATTCTCCGGCTAATGCCTTCAGATATAACGAAAATGAATTCAGAAAAATGGTTGATTCTGCTGATCTGACCTATGATTTTTATCATGAAGAACCAGCCTGCTATACCGGCAGACTAAGGAAAAAATAAAATGTGTGGAATAACAGGAATTTTTAATACCAATGGTATGCCTATACCTGTTCAGGTGTTAAGAGAGATGAATAATCAGATGTCCCATCGTGGTCCTGACAGTGAAGGTTATTGGGCGAATTCTTATGTAGGAATGGCTCACAAAAGATTATCAATTCTTGATCTGTCACCTACCGGACACCAGCCGATGGAAACACTTGATGGCCGGTATATTATTACATTCAATGGTGAAATTTACAATTATCCGACCCTCAAAAATGAACTTAAAGAAAAAGGATACAGATTTAAATCCACCACTGATACTGAAGTATTATTGTATGCCTATGCTGAATGGAAATCTGACTGCGTCACAAAGCTAAACGGAATGTTTGCTTTTGCTATCTATGACAAAGATGAATCCGTTCTGTTTCTGGCCAGAGACCGCTACGGCATCAAGCCATTATACTATTATCATCATAATTATACATTCCTGTTCGGCTCAGAAATTAAAGTTTTCTTAAAACATCCTGAGTTTAAAACTGATGTTTCTGTCGAAGCCCTTAATGAGTATTTTTCATTTCAAAACATTTTTTCAAACAAAACTCTTTTTGAAGGAGTAAAAACCCTTGAAGCCGGTCATACGATGAAAATCAGTCTGGCGGACAATCAATTATCTATCAAGAAATACTGGGATTTTAGTTATCAGGAAGATTTGAGTCTTAAAAGTGAAGAGGAAATTACTGAAGAATTAAACAGACTTTTTAAAAAAGCAGTGTCACTTCAGTTAAACAGTGATGTAGAAATAGGTTCATACCTTAGTGGAGGGCTTGATTCCGGCTCAATTTCAGCCTTAGTTGCACAGCAGTTCCCTAATCTTAAATCCTTTACCTGTGGCTTTGATATGAACTCAGCCTCAGGTATCGAAATGGGATATGACGAAAGAGAAAATGCTGAATATCTCTCTTATCTTCTAAAAACTGAGCATTATGAAGTTGTTTTGAAAGCTGGCGATATGGAAAGAGTCATGCCTCAATTAGTTTGGCATCAGGAAGATCTGAGAGTCGGACAGTCCTATCCGAACTTCTACATATCAAGACTGGCCAGTAAATTTGTCAAAGTCATTATGTCAGGGGCAGGAGGAGACGAACTTTTTGCCGGCTATCCCTGGAGATACTACAGCGCTCAGAACAGCAGTAATTTTGATGAATATACAGAAAAGTATTATAAATACTGGCTGAGATTGATTCCTGACAGTCTGAAACCGCATTTCTACCAGCCATCAGCATATAAAAAAGTTTTTAACTACCCGACAAAAGATGTCTTCCGCAATGTTTTCAATCACCATTTCCCAAGCCAGGTCAATACTCAGGAAGAATATATCAACCACTCTCTTTATTTTGAAAGCAAAACCTTTCTGCACGGGCTTCTGATTATGGAAGATAAGCTCAGTATGGCCCATTCAATTGAAACCAGACTTCCATTTCTGGATAATGATCTTGTAGATTTTGCCACAAGAATACCTGTAAAATTCAAATTAAAAAACCTAATTACAAAAGACAGAATTAATGAAAATGAAACTGGCTATAAGAAAAACCAGCTAAAAAATAAAACAAATGACGGCAAACTAATACTAAGAAAAGCATTGTCTGAAGTATTACCATATTCCTATAAAAATGCCGTTAAACAAGGCTTTTCTGCACCTGATGCTTCCTGGTTTATGGGTGAAAGTATCGATTATATCCGCAGACTACTCTACAATAATAATGCCCTCATCTATCATTTCTTAAGGCCAGAAACAGTTCATAATCTTCTTGATGAGCATTTTTCTGGGAAACAGAACCGGCGATTGTTAATCTGGTCACTACTCAGTTTCGAGTGGTGGCTGAAGAATTTCAATTAAGAATGTTAGGGGAAAAAATGGAACAAATAAACTCAGAAATTCTTGATTTGGAGAATAATTTAAAACTTTTAAAATCAATCTTTGATAAATCTACAAAAGAAAAGTATAATAGAATAAACCCTTTTATGGAAAATTTAACAAATTGGAAAGAGAAAGGTCAGCAGCTAT
>JAKQQL010000446.1:0-2231 GCA_029564175.1 Candidatus Cloacimonadota bacterium | reverse complement strand
CTTTCCTATTCTTGAATCAGAACCGATACCTTTTCGGATCATTTCAATATCAGCACCTGTTTTTTCACAAAGAACTGAAAGTTCATTCATAAAACTTATGCGTGTTGCAAGCATTGCGTTAGCAGCATATTTAGTCATCTCTGCGCTTGCAAGATTCATCACATGAAATCTGTCATTTTGACGGACAAATGGAGAATACAATTCCATCATCAGTTCTGCAGTTCTGACATTATCAGTACCGATGATTACCCTTTCAGGTTTCATAAAATCTTCAACAGCATTGCCTTCTTTTAAAAATTCAGGGTTGGAAACGACATCAAATTCAATATCTGTTCTGTCACGCTCTTTTAATACTTTTGCAATGCGTTCTTTGACAAGAGAAGCTGTTCCGACAGGAACAGTCGATTTATCAACGATAACCGTATATTTATCCATTACGCCGGCAACATCTTCCGCAGCCTTTAGAACATATGACAGATCCGCAGAACCGTCTTCTCCGGGAGGTGTTCCAACCGCTATAAAAACAAAAAGCGAACTGGAAACAGGTTCCTTAATATCAGTCGTAAAAGTCAGACGACCTTCTGTATAATTACTTTTAACAAGTTCTTCAAGTCCCGGCTCATATATGGGAATGATTCCGTTTTTTAAATTATCAATTTTTTTGCTGTCAATATCAACGCAGCATACATCATTTCCCATATCTGCAAAACATGTCCCGGTAACTAATCCGACATAACCAGTGCCAATTACTGTAACTTTCATAAATCACCTCTAACTCCTACTGAACGTAAAAAAGATTCTGTAAAGTGCCCGTTTTTGTAAATCAATTTTCCATCTGCCAATATTTCAGAATTAGATCTCATGTCTGAAATCATATCCCAGTGGATTGCAGAACGGTTTTTCCCGCCGGTTTCCGCATAAGAATCACCAAGAGCGAAATGAACAGTTCCGCCGATTTTTTCATCAAATAAGATGTTTTTTGTAAAATTTTCAATGCCGTAATTTGTTCCGATAGCGGCTTCTCCGAAAGTATCAGCCCCGTCAATTTTCAGAACCTGCGAAAGCAATTCCTCCCCTTTATTGGCGGAATGTGAAATAATTTTTCCGTTTTTTACGGTAAGTTTAACCCCTTCGACCTCCTCTCCCATATAAATAGCAGGATATGAAAAAGATAGAAACCCGTTTACAGAAGATTCAACCGGAGTAGTAAATATTTCCCCTGAAGGCATATTTCTTCTTCCGTCAGAATTAATCCAGATTCTTCCTTCACATGAAAATGAAATATCCGTGGTATCGTTTAACATTCTTATTTCAGTGCATTTATTCAGATAATCCGCGATCAAACCCTGTTTTGCACTGAGTTCATCCCAACTTCTAACCGGATCTTCCTTATCAAGATAAGCTGACCTCACTATAAAATCCTCATAATCATCGAGACTCATTCCGGATTCAAAAGCCTGCGATTCTGTCGGATATTGACAAACACACCATTTCAATGTTCCATTAGAGCTTCTTTCACTAAAGAGTTCATGAAGAATTTTGGTAGATTCGTTTTTAACCTTTTTCTTTTCAGCCGGAACTCCCTGGAGCTCCTTTGCATCAAATGGGGCTCTTATAGTAAGAAAAGCATCATAATTTTTATAATAATTTATTTCTGTATCAGACAAATACATCAAATCTTCAATTGAAGAATTGTCATAGTAAATTCTTTCAGAATTTTTCAAAGCGATTTTTATTTCAGGATGAGCTCCCCTTGAATAAGCTATTGAACAAAATTCATTTATCAAATCCTCTGCAAGATATGAAGATCTTATAAGAATCTTTTCATTTTTACCAACCGAAAGACAATAATCCGCAAGAAGCGCGGCATAGCGTTTTAAATAATTTTCTTTCATCATTTTATCTCATATTTAATTTTAAGATCATTAGCTATACGGAATATCCTATACTCGTAAATATTATATATTTCGCTAAGTAAAAAAGGCATTTTACGTTTAAAGCTGTTGAACATCGTTGTTGGAGTCGGAGACGAGTAATTCACTATTTTAAAATCATCTGCAATCATCGAAGCTCTTTTCATGTGATAGGGATCGCTGACAATTATAATTGAATTAATATTCCTGCTTGAAATAACCGGAAGCGAAAAGAGAAAATTTTCGTAAGTATTATTTGATGAAGTTTCTAAAAGTATATCACTTACCGGGATACCGTTTTTAACAAGATAATCCCTT
>JAKQQL010000056.1:0-4135 GCA_029564175.1 Candidatus Cloacimonadota bacterium | reverse complement strand
TTCACCACGGGCTAGGATTCTTTCGTTCCTCCGGAACTCTGGTTTTTGCACAGGCTCTGCAAAGGATGGGAATTGTATATGTCGCACCTACGGAGCTTGATTTGTAACACACTATATACCAGACGCTTCCACGTCTGGCTAACACTAGGCAATTCCTACGGAATTTAGGTTTTTGCATAGACTCTAGACTGGATGAGAATTTAACTCATTCATAATTCATCATTTATAATTAACAATTAAACATACCACCCCGTCACTTCGTGCCACCCCTCCAAAGGATGGGAATTGCTTGTAGCGTCAAAACTTTTCATTGACTATTTTCTCAAATTGGCGTATATTATAAGAATATGGAGGATGTATGGATATTACAGAATTAAATCATTACTATAATAAGTTTAAGTTTGGTGAAGATATTTTTTATCAGTTGATGCAACACAGAGTGCGCGATATATTGCTGGTTTCGACTTTTTATGATGCCTACATTTTTGAACAGGATGGTCAGTTAAGTGAATTGATTTTTGGAGATTATAAACAGTTGAATCTAACCACTGCCCCCAGAATCAACAGTGTGCCGACGGCAAAAGAAGCGATTACTGCTCTTGAAGAACGAAAATATGATCTGGTAATTACCATGATGAGAATTGGAGAAATGACTCCATTTCAGTTGGCACGTTATGTAAAAGATAATTACCGGAATATTCCGGTGTTACTGCTTCTGAATAACAAGGCTGATTTTGCTTTGATTGAACAGTATAAAGAAGAAATGCGTTTTATTGATAATACTTTTTTATGGTCGGCTGATACAAAATTATTTTTGGCAATGGTTAAAAATATAGAAGATCAGATGAATGTTAAGGAAGATACACATAAAGGCCTTGTTCGTGTGATATTGCTGGTTGAGGATTCCATTAATTACTATTCACTGTATCTGCCAATTCTGTATGGTGTGGTCATGCGGCAAACTCAGCGATTGATTGAAGAAGAACTCAACGACCTGGACAGACGGCTAAGAATGAGAATCAGACCTAAGGTAATTTTAGCTAAAAATTATGAAGATGCATTAAAAAATTATGAAACATATAAAGAGTACTTGCTGTGTGTGATTTCTGATGTTCGATATCAGAGAGAAGGGATTGAAGATCCACATGCAGGGTTTAAGCTGGTGAAACATATTCGCAGTGAAATGCCGGATATTCCTGTGATTTTGCAATCGGCTGAGGATGAAAATCAGCTGATTGCCGAGAATATGAATATCACTTATCTAAATAAAAATTCAAAACAACTGTTGTTAGAATTAAGACAGTTTTTTATAAATCACTTAGGTTTTGGCAATTTTGCCTTTAAAGATAAAAATATGAAAGTCATTACTGAAGCGACTTCTTTGGCCGATTTTCAAACCAAGATTGATATCATACCCGATGAATCCATTTTATATCACAGTAAGAGTAATCATTTTTCAAACTGGTTGATTGCTCATGGCGAAATTAATATTGCCCGGAAGATCAGAAAACTGACAATAGCAGATTTTCCTGACACTGCTTCTTTGAGGGCATATATTAAAGATGTGTTTGGTAATGTGAGAAAACAAAAATACAGAGGTAAAATTATTAATTTTGAATCGAGAAATCTCAATGAACTGAATCAGATTGTTCGTTTGGCGGAAGGATCTCTGGGAGGTAAAGGCAGAGGGCTTGCTTTTTTGAATGCCCTGTTGACTTCAATGGAACTGGAAAAGAAATACGGGGGTGTGAATTTGTCATTGCCCAGTACAGCCATTATCGGGACTAATGAGTTTGATCAGTTTATTGAAGATAATAAAATTAATGAACGAATACAGGGGATATCGGATCAGGAAATTGACCAGATTTTTATACAGGGAGACTTATCTCAGACACTCAAAGAAAAACTAAAAATCTATCTGGAAGAAGTAGAATATCCGATTGCAGTTCGCTCATCTTCCTTGTTGGAGGATTCACAGCTACAGCCATTTGCAGGCGTTTACCGAACATTTATGCTGCCAAATAATCATCCGGCAATTGATGTCAGACTTGATCAGATCATGACAGCGATAAAGCTGGTTTTTGCTTCTGTATATTTACAGGAAACCCGAAGTTATATTGAAGGATTGTCCTATAAAATTGAGGAAGAGAAGATGGCGGTCATTATACAGGAAGTGGTTGGGCAAAATCAGGGTGATTCCTATTTTTATCCCCATATTTCGGGAGTAGCTCAGTCTTATAACTTTTATCCGACATCCTATATGGCGCATGAAGACGGGATTTCAAATGTGGCATTAGGACTGGGTAAAGCAGTGGTAGAAGGGAAATTCAACTATCGGTTTTGTCCAAAATTTCCTGCTAACGAACTGGTACCACAGGATGAACTGATCCGGAATTCTCAAAAGGAATTTTATGCCATTGATCTGAATCAGAGTGATTTTGATTTGGCAAAAGGGGAAGAGGCAACTCTGATTAAATTAGATCTGAAGACCGCAGATAAACATGGTACGCTGACTCATCTGGCTTCTGTGTGGGATTATGAGAACAATATGCTGGTTGATGATTTATTTCTGAAAGGAGTGAGAGTTCTTACCTTTTCAGGAATATTGAAATATGATCAGTTTCCTTTGGCTAAAATGTTGGTTGACCTGCTACAAATCGGAGAAGTTTCTCTGGGAATCCCTGTGGAGATCGAGTTTGCAGTTGATTTAGGCAATAAACATAACCGGAATCAAAATCCAACTTTCTATATTTTACAGATTCGTCCGCTATCAGTTAATCCGGTCTCTTACTTTATTGATGCGGATATGATTGATAAAAAAAACTTAGTGCTGTTTTCCAAACAATCTATGGGAAATGGTGTCATTGAAGATGTGTTTGACATTGTGTATGTTGATCCGGAGAAGTTTGATAAAGTCAGAACAGAAGAGATTCAGCAGGAGATTGATTATTTTAATCAGCGATTGAAAAATCAGAATCGTCCATATATCTTATTAGGACCGGGCAGATGGGGTAGTCGTGACCGATTCCTGGGCATTCCAGTGAAATGGTCAAATATCAGTTATGCCAAAACGATTGTGGAATATGCCTTACCTGATTTTATCATTGAAAATTCACAGGGTACCCATTTCTTCCATAATCTTGTGGCAATGAATATCGGATACTTTAATATTCCTGTACAGACAGCGAGTCAGGAAAGCTTTATTGACTGGGAATGGTTAAAAAATCAGACTCCAGTCGAAAGAAAAGAGTTTTGTGTTCATTGTCATTTCTCTAAATCTCTGCTGATCCGAATGGACGGAAAACACGGAATCGCTTTGATTGAGAAATGAAGTATCTGTATATACGACCACTGAAGGCACGGAAAGACACGGAAAAAGATTTTAAGACACGGATTACGCTGATTATAAGGATTTATGCCTTAACCCTGCTTCAAAAATGCATCATAATGACGGTTTATCAGGAAATATACTTCATTTCCTGAAACAATTAGTTTTAAACAAAATATCAATGACTAATCAAAGTGCTTATGTCTGATAACTAAATCCTTTTGGCTTTTGAGAGTCAGGATAAAAATAAAAAATATAATGATTGACGAAAATGCAAGTCTTTAAATAATCGTCAATTAAATGACTGATTCAAGACTCAAGAGCCATTTTATGAGTCATTTTGTCTCAAAGAGACAGTGGAAGTCCTCCACAATAAGAGAGATCAATTACTCTCAAAAATAAGAAATATGAAAGAGAAAAAATGTTAAGTTTTAAGGAAATGAACTTAAGCGAGGAAATCTTAAAGGCGGTAGAAGAATTAGGGTTTGTCGAACCCACTCCTGTCCAGGAAAAAGTTATTCCTCACTTATTAGGCGAAAATGAAGGAGACCTTGTCGTCACCTCACAGACAGGAACAGGAAAGACCGCATCTTTTGGATTTCCTATTATTGAAAAAACAGATGTTTCAAAGTCAAACATCCAACATTTAGTGTTATGTCCAACACGTGAATTATGTCTTCAGGTAGCAGATGATATTTCAACTTATGCCAAGTTTTTAAAAGGGATAAAAGTGGCTGCTATTTTTGGCGGAGCGAATATTGAACGACAGATCCGGGTTATAAAATCAGGTGCTCAGATCGTTGTTGC
>JAKQQL010000324.1:0-2821 GCA_029564175.1 Candidatus Cloacimonadota bacterium | reverse complement strand
CTTGCTTGGGAAGTGCATCAATGTCCCACCAGATGCTTTTTTAAAAAGTAATTTCTCAGGGAATCCGGTTAGTTGTCCTAAAATCAGGGCAAGATTAACGACAATAGTCGAAAAGGAAAAATGTAACTGTCAGTTTTCTTCACTTCTCAATTCATATCCAAATCCCTTATTACATTTACAGGATCTTAATCAGAGAAATATTCCGGTCAGTCAAATTGATTCTGTCAAACTTATGAGACTGGTAGAAAATTATCTCAATAGCAAAAAGGAATACAACGAACTTCGAAAATCGATTGAAAACCAGGAAAGAATTATTCTTGAATATCTTGAACATGCCGGTATAGAGGAGATTGAAACCTCCTATGGTGTACTGCAAATACAGGAAATCAATCAGAAAAAGCAACTAACCCTCAAACTGTGAAATTCTCGTACTACAAGCGTCCCGCTTGTAGAAAAAACTCTGCAAGCTGGAAGCTTGCAGTACGGACACAATTTGCTTGTAGAAATAGAAAATGCTGCAAACAAGATGCTCGCAGTACGGAAAAAGGGAAAAATCATGAGTATTGTTTACATTACCGATCAGGGCTCAGCCCTCTATAAGAGAAATGAACGTTTATATCTGAAAAAAGGAGATCAGATCATTCGTTGGTTTCATACCAAGGATATTGAACAATTGATTATTATGGGTAACATTGCACTGACTTCTCAGGTGATAACCTACCTGTTGAAACATAAGATCGATACCGTTTTCATGTCATACTTTGGAAAGTATAAAGGGCGACTGAGTGGTGAGTTAGGCAAGAATGTCCAACTTCGGATTGATCAGTATAATGCATTTCAGAACGAAGAAAAAATGTTGGAACTATGTAAAAAATATGTAATGACCAAAGCACTCAACTCGCTTGCCCTACTTAGGTCATATCAGTATCGTTATCATAATGACCAGATATCAAAAGCAATTTTACAAATCAATGCTTTTATTCAGTATAATATTATGCAGGCAACAAAGCCGGATGAGGTCAGGGGTTTTGAAGGTATTATCGCCAAACATTATTTTTCTGTTTTTCCTCAGTTGATACGGAATCCAGAATTTCAATTTAATGGCAGATCAAGAAGACCACCTCTGGATGAACCGAATGCCTTGCTTAGCCTGACTTACACTTTTTTGATGAATCAGGTTCTCTCCAAAGCATCTATAGCTGGAGTGGATCCTTATATGGGTGTTTTACATCAGGTAGATTATGGCAGGGTTTCATTTGTTCTTGACTTAATGGAACAATTCAGACCCTTATGTGATCATTTGGTGATTAAAACTTTAAACAGAAAAGAGATGCGAAAAGAACATTTTGTTTATAACGCTTATGTTGATAGTGAAGACGATATGGAAGGAAAATCATTACCTGTGGCATTAAATTCTGATGGAATGAAGAAAATAGTCTTTGCTTTTAATTCTATGTTAAAAAATAAATACTATGATTCAAAACGAAATGGGCAGTTTCCTTTGGAAAATATTATTCAGGAACAAGTGTATTGTTTATGTCGCTACATTCAAAACAAAGAAGATTACGAAGGATTTATATGGCAACCGGAATAGTTCAATCTCCGTACTACAAGCGTCCCGCTTGTAGAAAACTAGAGTGATCGTACTTCAAGCGTCCCGCTTGTAGAAAAAAAGAATGATCGTACTACAAGCATCTTGCTTGAAGATAAAGAAAAGGAGTCTAAATGCGAAAATTTTACCTGATCGCCTTTGATATCTCTGGAGATAAAAGCCGGAGAAAAGTAGTCAAATTACTTGAAAATAGTGCCGTCAGAGTTCAAAAATCAGTTTTTGAAGCCTGGTTAACGGATAAACAGTACATAGAATTGAAATCCAAAATTGATAAAAATATTGATTTTGCGACTGATTCAGTTCGATATTATAACCTATGTCAAAACTGTATTTCCAATATAAAAGTATCAGGTTTTGGTATCTATACTGAAAAAGAAGAACTCATAGTTCTATGATAAAACGAATTTTCCCGGATTACAAACGTCCATGCCCCTACTACAAGCATAAACCTCCGTAATACAAGCATCCTGCTTGTAGCCTTGAGTCAACCTCTTTTCCGTACAACAAGCATCCTGCTTGTAGAAAAGAAAACTGAGCAACCTCACTAGTTTGCAAAAAACAAAAAAAATCCTTGACAAAAAAAACGTCTTTTTGTAAATTTTCAGTTAATGATCTTCTTAGCATCATAGTCGTGTTTTGTCTCTTTTTGAACACACAATTTACAATGATTTGATTAAAAAATAGCGTTTTTTATAACTTGCATTTTTTCAATAGGTTACAGAATATTGGGCTAAAATCATTGCGAAATTTATAAAGTTATAAAAATCAGTTACTTATGAATGGTCGAGGTGTTATATCTATATCATACACCTGGCTCAAAACTAATCATTGCAGAAAAGTGCTATTTTTTACCCTTCCCAGAGCCACTTTGAAAAGGGTGCTATCAGAATTGAATTGACCCGACTTAGGGGATTGAGACTTCGTTTTGTTTTAAATGACCGCAAGAGCTACATGTCTGATCAGAATTGAATTGACCCGACTTAGGGGATTGAGACTTCTTAAGACAGTCTACTGCATGTCCGCATTCATGCTTTATATCAGAATTGAATTGACCCGACTTAGGGGATTGAGACTATAAAGCCTTTAAGAAGTCTAAGGTTTTATTTATGTATCAGAATTGAATTGACCCGACTTAGGGGATTGAGACAACAAACTGCATCACCGAGAAAACACTCTTAAAATATTTAATCAGAATTGAATTGACCCGAC
>JAKQQL010000050.1:0-3109 GCA_029564175.1 Candidatus Cloacimonadota bacterium | reverse complement strand
CTTATAATCATATTGTAATTAATTATTTTATTATCAGCTAATTTTTTAATACAATTATATAAATTAGACTCACTGCTAAAATCAGAGTAATGTTTTGAATAAATTTCACTTACAATTTTTTCTAACACACTTCTAGATTTTAACAGAATATTTTGAATATCTGGTGGATAACTAACAATATTATTAAATGCAATTACTAGCTGAGATTGAAGTTCTTTTATAATTAACCCTTGGTTTTCTATCATCAAATTCATCTTATAAATCTGATTTTCTAAGTCTTTGATTTTATTAGTGATATCTTCACTCATTTCCCGCTCCTTTTTACTACATCCCCATACCAGCTGATAATATCTTTCAAACCAAATATTAGAGAGCTGACAGTGTCCTGTGTCGGTTTAAAACCTTTACTGTTATGAGCTCCAAACTGACTGCTGATACGGTAGATGGTTGACATCGCTTCAATGATGACAGAACTGGTTTCATGTCTGAAAATGGGCTTATCTTCCAGATTATTATAATCGCTAAGGTATTTCGTAATGTATTTGGTACAATTGAGACTACCTTTCGTCCAGTAATGCTGTGGTACTCTGAAATTCCTGGCTGATTCGGTCAAAATTTCTTCAAGAATGTTTCTAATCAAATTTAACTGATCTTTGATATTGAGTGATTCATGGTTTTCATTACTTTTTAGCAACTTAAAGAAAAGCTCACTAAAATCTTCTTTCTCAGAGGGCATCTCTTTGAGGATTTTCAGGTACTGTGTATTTTTTACTTCCAGCTCCAAATCCGGAAGACTTTTGATAATGCGAATTAGTTTATTCTTGCCTTCTGACCCTTTAACAATGACATTCTCACTTTTAAAATGGTCTGATAAGATAAAGCGGAGTTCTGATGAGAGTTGCAATTCATCTGTATTACCGGTAAAGATATAGAACCGATTATCAATGTCATACTTGTTTTTATAACAGTAGCCAATGAGAAAATCTCCTTCCCGTTTATGATAGTCTTCTTTAAACTCAGGATCAGTCTTGATTAAGTCAGCCGGATTGTATTTTAAGCCATTATCGTACAAATCCCTGTCAACAATCAGTAAATCATAATGGAGCAGTCCTTTCTCCAGTCTTTTGAGTGCAACCGAAAAGTCGGTAACCAGTTCAAACACCATATTATCTTTAACTGCCTGATGAAGTTCATACGGATCATTTTCTGATTCTTTCAGCTTTTTGATTTCCTGCGGATTTAAAAGCATTCCAAAGACATTGATAATAAATGCACTGTCCGGCTGATCCTCAAGATACATAATTTTACCCATTTACACCTCTGTTTCTTTCAATATATTTATTCCGGACAAATCGGAAATTGAATGACTGCTTTGTAGGCAGTTTCCGTAACTGACACCTGATAGGGTATCTGCATTGCTTCCATCGTGTTTTTGACAATCTGAGTCCCCAAACCTGAAGTTTTAAGCTGATTGTTCTGTTGATTGCAAGCGTTTTCAATACTGAAAGAGTAATAATTTTTCTCTGCCTTAAAGGCAATCTGAATCACTCTTTCTTCGGCACTGGCTGTATATTTCAGGGCATTAAAGACCAGTTCGTCAATAATCTCGGAAAACTTTATCATGGTATGTCTTGAATTACCCACGATGACCTGTCCAGCCTGTTCCATATCCAGTACTAATTCAGCGAAATACGCTTTGGTAAAACCCTTCAATGCCTCTTCATCTTTCACAGTCACTTTCTGATAGGCTGATCTGGCATTTTTCTTTTGTGCCAAATCCATATATCGGGCAATATAGACACTATACACTCCGCTCTTGTCAAGCAGATTCTCTATGGCATTATCAAGCGCTGACAGTATCATTTGTTTAAAGCTCTTACCATTGACCGGATTTTCCATATCGTATTTTACATCTTCAAGACTGCCTTTAAAGGTAAAATTGATGGCATGTGCCAGCTTTTCCAGATGCTGAATCTGTTTAATTGCAGAATTGACATCGTCTTTGGTTTCCGGATAAGTAGCACTCAGATTTTCCAGTATAGCAACAGACTTGGGGAAGGAATTTTTCATCTTATGCGAAAAGCTTTGCATTAGCTCATCCTTTGCTTTGATCAGCGCTTTTTCATGAGCCTCTTTTTGTTCTTCAAACTTTCTGTATGCTTTATTTCTAAACTCATTGCTGATGTTTCGGAACAAATTATATAATTCATTCAGCATTTTACATTCCTCATAAGAGAGTTCCAATGAACTGTTTTCGGTGGCTATTTTATCCATAATCAGATTCAAAAGTTCAATTTTATCATCCTGGGTATCATAAAAAGTCTTGTACAAATATTTGTGATGTATTAGCTTATCGAGTTCTCTTCCATATATGCTTTGATGCAATGTACAAAACTCTGTGCTGCGTTCCTGAGTATCAGAAGTCATCAGATCAAGCTGACGAGCGTATGCGATGTAATCATCCGTATAAAACTGATATTTTTTAAGATCAAACATGATTTCAAGAATCTGAATAAAGAGCTTATAACTGCATTGATCAAGAATTGAAAAGAAAATAGCGGATAAAGACAAATCTTTAGTAGAAAGATCTGCTTTAATAAAGTCCTCTTTTAGTTTACTTTGATAATTAATCCAATTAGCTTTAACTTTATGAATCACTTCAAGTAGCAGAGATGTTTGATTACTCTTAAAACATAATTCTGATAATCTTATATAGTAAATAACATTCTCAGGCTCAATTTCAATGGATTTGTAAGTGTAGAAGATCGCCTTATCATAATCTTCCAATGCCTTATAAGAATCACTAAGAATTATGTAAGCAACATTATTTCTTGTGTTTTTTTCAACAATCTGATTAAAACAGCTGATTGCGTCTTCATACTGTTTTAGCTCGAAATGAGATCGTCCTTTTAGGCTTAGATATTGTTCGTTATCAGGGTCAATATGCAGAACTTTTTCTAAATAGTTGAAGCCTTCAGAATATTGTTTATCTTCAATAGTATAATAAGCCAATTGGTAAAGAATTGAATTATCATCTGGATTAATTTGTAATTGTTTTTCTAAATACTCAATTGCTTTATTGTATTGTTTTAAATTAATATAACTATTA
>JAKQQL010000314.1:0-23039 GCA_029564175.1 Candidatus Cloacimonadota bacterium | reverse complement strand
ATACTCATCATTGAGGAAGAGATACTGCGGACAGGTCTCAAAGCTTACCGGCAGGGCTTTCTGACACTGTTTGATCAACTCCACACTTTCTGCAGAGGAAACATGTACGATATGTACAGGTAGCTGATGAGTTAAGCATATATCCAGAATCTTCTGAACCGCCTTTATCTCGGCAATCTCTGGTCTGACCAGGGCATGACTTTTCGCCTGATTCAAATACTTGTAGTTCCCCGCATTTTTCATCAGGACTTCTTCGTCTTCACAATGTACGAGTAACTTGCAATTATTGCTTTTGAGATATGCGGCCAGATAGTCTATCTGATTATAATTCAAATAGATTCCTGCATTTTTATAGGTTGTATATACTTTAAATGATCTAAAACCTTGATTAACAATAGAATCAAACGTCTCAAATGCTTCTTCTGAATAGTTAATTGGTGTAATATGCCAGTGATAATCACACAGGCAATTTCCCTGTGCCTTTTGTCTGGCATTTTCAATCGCCTGAGACAGAGGAAACTCTTTACTTTCAGTGATAAATGAAAACAGCGTGGTAACCCCATTCAGAATAGCAACCATACTGCCGGTACGGTAGGTATCAGCCAGGTAAAAACTGCCAATCTGATCATCCAGATGGGTATGAATATCAATCAATCCGGGAATGGCAAAAGCGCCTTCTGCATCCACCACCTCCATATCTGCTGTAACAGGGATAGAAGGCTCAATCCGGGTGATTTTACCCTCTTCGCAGAGAATATCGGTAACTGTGCAATTCCCCTCCTGGTCGTTTACTAACAAGCTGGTAGCTTGAATGTTGTCTTTTTCTGCAAGCAGGATGCTCGCAGTACGATGTGTATTGCTGTCAGCTTGTCCTACAATCCGCACATTCTTTATCAGTGTTTTCATCTCACAGGCTTTCCATATAGCGGATACTGGCATCAATGTCTTTCAGACCATTACCGGTAATCAGCAGAACGATTTGTTTTTCAGGATCAAAGTATTTCTGCGAATTGAGTTTGATCAGACCTGCCATAGCGGTAGCAGCTGCCGGTTCGGCATAGATACCGCTGTTTTCAGCCAGTATTTTCTGAGCAGACATGATTTCTGTATCATTCACCAGAACAGACTTGCCTTTGGATTTATGAATATAATCGACTGCCATATAAGCATTAGCCGGATTGATGACAGAAATGGAATCAGCCACAGTATCGGGATGTTCCGCAGGTCGGTAAGTACCGGTTTGGAATAAGTGATGAATGGCATCAGATTTTTCAGATTGAACGCAAATAATGTGAGGAATATTCTCGATAAGACCTGCTAAATACAAATCATTAAAGCCTTTAAATACACTCGAAAGTATCACGCCATCACCGGCTGATACCACGATGAAATCCGGTGCTTTCTCCTGATTTTGCATAAAGATTTCCAGAGCTACTGTCTTTTTACCTTCTATTGTCAGGGGGTGGAAAGCGGTATTCCTGTTTAGTCCTTCATGTGTTTGACTGTATAATAAGGATTGTCGGCAGGCTTCATCATAATTCCCCTCTACTATCTTTAAATCGGCTCCATATAGCCTGAGCTGGGTAAGCTTCGCTTTAGGGGCTGTTTTTGGCACAAATATCACGGCTTTTTTGTTACTTCCTGCACAAATCGCAGACAAGGCACAGGCGGCATTACCGGTGGAAGCAGTAATCAATGTATCAATTCCCAGTCGGTTGGCTTCAGCCACCATCAGAAACGATGCTCTGTCTTTTAGAGATCCGCTCAGGCACAAGCCGTCATTCTTGGCAAAGAGATTGGGGAGTCCTAAACGATCACCGAGGTTTTTAAGGCGGGTAAACGGAGTGCCTGCTACCTGAAAATCAGGGAAATATTTCGGTTCAACAGCAGAAAAGAGCTGAATATCATGGTTTCCGCTCATCCATTCCTGCCGGATGGCATCATAATTAAAGACCGCACTCAGCACGCCTTTGAGTGGCATTTCCGGTAAAGCATCTGGTGAACAATACGGACAGAGGTAACGAACTTCATCTCTCTGCCAGATTTTTCCGCAGGTATGACATTGGTAATGAAAATGGGTCATCTTACTTACCGTTCAATTTGGCAACCAGCCCGGCATAGAAGGCAGCAGCAGTTGAAAGGTGTTCGGTTGGGCATTCTTCATTGGGGGCATGGGCATAGACTTCATTGCCCGGTCCAAAGCCGATACATGGGATTCCATATCTTCCCATGATACTGACACCATTGGTGCTGAATGTCCATTTATCGACCAGGGGTTCTTTATCAAAAAGCTGTTTAAAACTATCCACAGCATCAATTAAGTAAGGGGATTCAGGATCAAGTACCCAGGTAGGGTAGTATTTCTCAACCGGATAGCTTAGTCCGGTATAAGCGGGCTCATTGTATTGGGGAATTAACACTTCAGCATCTTCATAACCGGCTCTTTTGGCTGCTTCTTTGACCTGTCTGACAGCAAGTTCTTTATCTTCGCCTTTTGTCAGTCGTCTGTCAATATAGAGGGAAGCATAATCAGGTACAGCACACTGAGACGGTCCTGAAGACTTTAATTCACTAACGACCAGTGTTCCTTTACCGAGGAATGGGTCATAATGGAGTTCTTCATTCAGTTTTTCCAGTTCAAGTGCGATTCTTGCCATTTTATAGACTGCATTATCACCTCTTTCAGGGGCAGAACCATGACAGGAAACGCCTTTGATACTGACAGTCATTTCCATTCTGCCTCTGTGACCACGGTAGATGTTGAGATTAGTAGGTTCGGTAATGACCACGAGTTCCGGTTTTAACTGACTTTCATTGATAATATACTGCCAGCACTGCCCGTCACAATCTTCTTCGTTCACCGTCCCGGTAAAGTAGATCGTAAAATCCTGATTTAAACCCATTTCTTTGATAATCTTACCAGCGGTAATCATGGAAGCCATTCCGCCTTTTTGGTCAACAGAGCCTCTGCCTCTGACTTTGTTGTTGACGACTTTTGAATCGTAAGGATCATAATCCCAGAGCGATAATTCGCCCGGATAAACTGTGTCAATATGCGCATCAAAGGCGATAATGCGTTTTCCGTTACCGATTCTGCCGAGCACATTGCCTAATCCGTCTATCTGAACTTCATCAAATCCGTTTTCCAGCATCTTTTCTTTGATGACCTGAATCACTTCTTTTTCTTTGCAGGAATATGAGGGTGTTTTTACGAGGTCAACCAGTATGTTGGCACAGTCCATTTCATAAGCGCTTGCTTTTTCAGCAATTTGTTTGAACAGTTCACTCATTTATTACCTCCGATTATACTTGATTATTGACTGTCTTTTTAAACAGCATATCTTTTTAACACAAAATGAAGGTAGAAGTCAACAACTTTTTTAACTTTTTTTTATTTTTTTTCAGGATCTTCATTTTCCATAGAATTCCTTGAATAAGTTATCATATTTTTTATACTTTTCTCTATTCCATCCTTATCATAACCCTATTTAAAAATTTCTAACAATAGCAGTTATTTTGACTATATGATAGGTGATTTTATCTTGCGAATCAATACAAAATTGATTGACAGATTTTTTCAAAAATTTCATATGGACCAAATGAAGGGTGATTAATAAAAATGGAGGATATTTCGATCGTATGATTTTAGAACCAATCAAAGAGTCTCATGCAGATTCTCTTATTTATTTTTTGAACTATGATAAACAATTGCAACAGTTTATGTATCCAGGTAATCAAAAAACAGAATTGATAACAAAAGAAATCTTTCTCAAAACAAATCAAGAGTGGATAAAAAATAGAAATGCCTATATGTTTGCTATTATTGTGGATTCGACTGTTATTGGAATGACAACCCTTACAATTTTACCTGAATCTAATGCTGTTGCCAGTTCAGGTGTCTGGATTGCCAGTCAATACTGGAATATGGGGTACTCAACACAACGCTTGCTTCTGCTGATAGATTACGCAAAAGCATATCAAATAAAAGAGTTAACTTCCAAAATCAGAAAAGATAATCCAGCTTCTAAAAGAGTATGGGAGAAATGTAATGCCTCTTTTACTGAAGATGAACAGTATTATTATGCCGTTGTATCTTTATAGTTTGGTTTTAAAATGTTACCAGCTACTTAAAACTATGAGTATCATTTAAATAACTAAAAAGTTTTTTTCATTACTTCATCATCATCATTTTCTTTATCTGCTGAGTATGACCTGCTGTCATCTTGTAGAAATATACACCTGTGCCACAACTATGACCATTAGTATCGCTACCATCCCAGACAACAGAATAGAATCCTTTATCATACATCTTATTCACCAGATGTCTAACTAACTGACCTTTGATATTGTAGATGTCAATCTTTACATCAGAAGTGCTTGCTAAGTCAAAAGAGATCGTTGTTGAGGGGTTGAATGGATTGGGGTAAGCTGAATGTAAAACTATTTTTACATTATTACTAGAAACCATCACAATATCATCTGCAGGAACAGAGTTTGGGTAATTCAGATAGGGGTAGCCGTCATTTATTTCAGGGTTGATATTCCAGATAACAGGAAAAGACCAGCCTGAAACATAAGTGTACATAGTTTTCATTTCAGCAGTTGTTTTACCAATTCCTCCATCAGAATTTGGCTGACCTGAAGTTTCAATATCCCAATAGCAATTGGCCGTATTACCAGAGAAACTTCTTCCTATCAATCCTCCGATGTAATAAGCTGATCCACTCACTGTACCTGTGTTGTAGCAGTTTGATACTGTCCCTGAATTTCCTCCCAATAATCCTCCTGTATCAGACCCTCCGCTTACATTTCCTCTGTTGTAACAGTGACTTATTGAACCTGAGTTTTCACAAACCAATCCTCCTGATCTGTAAATTGCCGTACAGTTTCCTGTACTGTAACATTTGCTAATTGTTCCCCCTGTTCGATTTTCTCCTACCAGACCTCCGGAAAAGTCTTCTCCGTTTACATCCCCACTGCTATAACAGTATGAAATCAAACCTGAATAATTATATGCAACGAGTCCAGCATTTAGTAAATTCCCATTCACACTAAGCGTACTATAGCTGTCAGAAATGGTGCTATTATAATTATATCCAACAAGCCCTCCATTATAATCTAACCCGTTTAAAATACCATTGCTGTAACAGTTAGTAATTGAACCATTTATATTATATCCCAGAAGTCCTCCTGTATAATATTCCCCAGTTATATTTACAACACTGTAACAATCTGAAATTGTCCCATTCTGATTATTGCCAACCAAACCTCCGGTTGAATAAATCCCATTTACAATTCCATTACTGTAACAGTTTGAAATATTTCCTGAATTTATTATTCCTGCCAATGCGCCACCATTTCTGTATCCATTCACATTTACATTTACAAGTCCCAGATTTTGAATAGAAGCGTTTTTTATATATCCAAATAGTGCACTGCTGCTCTTACTTGGCAGGTCTAATAGGAGATTAGATACTGTAAATCCATTACCATTAAATATCCCTGAAAAGTAAGGAATATAAAAATTATTGTCAGCGCTTAGATCAAGAGGATTCATTAATTCATAACTATATTCTGAAGACTGGCCAAAGGCAAGCAGACATTTAAAATCCTCTAGATTGTTAATCAGATAGTTTGAACCATTAGAACTTAAATAATGATTAATATTCAATGACTTAGTTGGAAACCAGTCTTGATACATTTCATTGTTTAATGCACCAGTTGTAATAACATGGGTATTATTAATCAGAACAGTTTCATAGTTATAATAAGCATTTTGAATAGTTCCCCAATTATCTCCTACTAAACCGCCTGTATTATAGTTAGTCCCATTTACATTGCCGGTATTGTAGCAGTTGACAATTAGACCCTCATCATAATTACATCCTACTAGTCCGCCTGTATTTTGATAACCTGTTCCATTCACATTTGCAGAATTGTAGCAATTGCTAATAGTGCCAGATTCATTATAACCAATTAAACCGCCTACTAAATGTTCTGTCCCTGAAACAGAACCTTTACTAAAACAACTGAATATTATTCCGCCTTTATTACATCCTGCAAGACTGCCAGTTAATGCTCTTCCAGATATATTCACATTTCTAAGTCCAAGATTTTGAATCTCAGCATTTGTGCCAACAATACCGAATAAGCCTTGATAATAATATGAATTAGTTCTGTTGATATACAAAGCATTAATCGTATGTCCTTCAGCATCATATTTTCCTGTGAATTGTACGGAATAGTCATTGTCTATATAATAACCTATTGGTAGCCATCCTTGTCCCCCATCCCATGAACTGATTGCTGGTGTAGCATCAGTAAAATCAATATCTTCAGTCTGGATAAAGTGTTTATCCCATGAGGATGAGTTTTGACTAATCCAATACAGGTTTTGCCAAGAAGCAATTTGATAAGGATTGGCTTCTGAACCATCACCCAAAGCAGGGACAACAGCGATTTGTGAAATTAAGTTATAAACAATCCATAGAAATCCAAAAAACATAAATAATCTTTTCATGATAACTCCTTTTTTGTAAAATTATACTATTTTTAGCTTTAAGTCAAGCATTATTTTAATGAAAAGCATAAAATCAATATAAAAAGCAACGAGCGCTGTTATGACAGCGCTCGTTTGGATTGAGAGAGGAGATTCTCTATGTTTAGGGAGAGAGTTTATCTACAGTTCTTCATCTGCTTTCTTTGATCCATTCTGCCTTTACCTTCTTTATGCATTCCACAGTCGCCCTTTTGTCTCATCATAGGACCTTCGTGCATTCCCATCATAAGTTCAGGGTTGTTTTTGATGATTTCTTTTTGTTCTTTAGTCAGGATGTCTGTCATAGATTTGAACTGGTCAATTCTTTTTAATGCAATGTTTTCTTCAATTTTTGCTATTTCAGAAACTATTTTTTTAGCAGCAGTATAGTCTTCATTTTTTAATGCTTGTCTTTTGTCGATTTCTTTGGTTTTTAAGTCAGCTCTTAACTGAATCATTTCTTTTTGGTGTTCAGTTCTGAGTTTGTCCATTTTACTTGTTTGTTCTGTTGTCAGTTTTAGCTGGTCTTTCAAATCTGCACAATTGTCTTTTTTCATTTCCATTTGTTTGTGTTCGTGTCTCATTTCTTGGTTAGGTTTCTGTGCAAAGAGTGATGTGCTGACCAGTGCCAGTAAGGCGATTAAGCTGATTAGAGTGATTATTTTTTTCATTTTTGTCTCCTGTTTTGTTTTTCTTTAATTCTTCTGCAACCTTTATCAGCATGTTCAGTCAGTCTGTTAAAGAATTGGTTAGCTTCTTCTCCGGTCATTTCTTTCCGGACGCTGATAAATTGCTTGGTGATCTTTTTTTCAATCTGGTTTTGGGTAGAAATCAGTGAATCTGCCACTATAGATAGTGCTTCGTAATCAGGACTCTCATTTGCAAGTCCATCGAAGAACTTCTTCCTTAATTCGAAGTTTTGAAGTCTGATACTTTCCATTTCGGGATCTCTGTTCTTTAATCTTTGTATTGGTCCTTTTTCATGAGGTGGAGGTGGCGGACCGAACATTTTATCCCGTTTTTCATGATTTCGAAATTCTATTGTCCGATACACGAAGTGACCCAGGAAAGCAATGTTAAAGAGCAGGGATATCCATAACAGGTAGTGAAGATAATGCTTTTTCATTGTGACACCTCTTCCAGAACAGCATAAAGTGATTGCTGATCATAGTAACTTGATGTACTGTTATTGTTTGTATTATTCACAGCTGTAACAGACGTTTTTTGCTCAAACGATACATTGCTGATGTAGGCACCTAAAAACACAGCCATGCACATGGTCGCAGCAGTCATTATCAGCTGGGCGAATTTCTTTCTTTGAGGTTGAATAAACCGGCTTCTTTCTGTTAGTTCACGAATGATCTGAGGATTAAGCTCTTCCGTAAAGCTAATGTTGAGCTGATAATTAAGTGCTTTCAGCTGAGATAATTCAGACTGGCATTCATGGCAGGTGAGCAGATGCTTTTGTATAATGCTTCTGGTCTTGGCATCGACTTCGTTGTCTAGGTATGCATTCAGTCTGTTTTGGATTGCTTTGCACTTCATTGTGAACTCCTTTCTGTCTATTATAACAATCGACTATTTTAAATCCTGCAATTTTTTTTTCATTTCTTTTTTTGCCCTTACTAAAAGGGATTCAACAGCTGACGGAGTGATATCCATGATGTCTGCAATTTCTTTGTATGACTTATTTTGGTAGAACTGTAATTCCAGTGCAAGTGCATATTTCGGTTTGAGTGATGAGAAACATTGTCTGATAATGGCTTTCTTTTTCTCATTCTCATCGCTGTATTTATCTTCTGTAAAAACAGGTACTGAAAGTTCTATCTCTCCCTGTTTCTTTCGTTTACTGGTGTTTTGTTTCAAAAGATTGATAGATTTGTTATGTGCTACCCGGTAAAGCCATTGTTCATAATACTCTTCATCTAACTTATGTGTGTTTTTATACAACTCCAGAAAAGTATTCTGTACAATATCTTCAGCATCTTCATGATAGGAAACATATTTCAGAATATAATGATAAAGTTTTTTGGCCTTATCTTTTATAAACACTTCCCAGTCAATTGGATGATTCATGCTTTTTAAACCCTTTCTAATATTCGAAAGCTGCTAGCTATCTTAACCTCAATCTTATCTGAATAATATAACAACCACAAATGAAAAATCCTTCAATTATTTTTAAAATTGGTGAAAATAATGAAAGTTAAACAAAACTGTCCTTGACATAAATCCTAAGCTGATTATCATTTGAATCAAATAAAAACTTAGGAGTTTGTAATGAAAAAGTATCTTGTAATACTTATTCTGATTGGACTGATTGGGTCTTTGGTCGCTCAGATGGAATTTTACAATGCGTACAATCTGTCCAATACTTATGGACCTTCTGATTACCTCTATTCATATCAGAAGAACAATCACTATTATATGACCTGGAGTGAATGGGGATCTGTTTATTTCAGCAAAAGTACAAATTCAGGTCAGGATTGGACTAGCGCTTCTGCAGTTACACCAGATGATGTCATTTATTTCTTACCGGGTGTGGCTGCTAAAGATGCGATGAATGTCTATATCTCATACAGTTACGGATCACCATCTAATGTGTTTCTCAGAAGATCCTCAACAGGCGGGGACTCATGGTATCCTGAACAAAATATCTCCAATACGACCAGAATGGCGCAAAATCCACAGGTTTTTGCTGAAGGAGATACTGTTCTTGTAATATATGAAGACAGGGATATCAATAACAAATATCAGATTGTATCAGTCAGATCAACAGATAATGGACAAACATTTTCATCTCCCATTGCCATTTCAAGTGGAAATACTACCAGTCGCTGGCCGGTTTTTACTTATGATAACGGTGTTTTGTATGTCGTTTGGACAAAAGAGATAACAGATTATAACAATGTTGATCTGTTTTTCTCTAAATCTTCAGATTATGGACAAACTTGGTCAACTCAGCAGAATATTACCAATGACAATCCGAATGGTTATTCCAGGTATTCCTTGAAAGCAATGAACAATAAACTTTTTCTGGTTGCTTCATCCAATGTTACCGCTTCATATAATATGAATGAGATCGTTTTTATGAAATCAGATAACGGGGGTGATACATGGACAACTCCGATCAATATCTCCAATAATGAAGGAAACTCATCTAATCCAAATCTGGCTGTACTCTCCAATAATGACGGTAACTACCGCTTGTATCTGGTTTGGGACGACAAAATCGGTACAGAAGAAACTGAAGTGTATCTGAAGTATTCTACAGATAATGGAAACAACTGGTCAGAAACGCTTAATGTCACAAATTCCTCATTTCCTTCGAATAAACCAAAGATTTTTGTTGAAAACGCTCAGGGTTATGATGATATAACTCTTGTGTGGTCGGAAGGACTTACAAGTGGGGGCTCAGATGTGTTTTACAAAAAAGGAAGACATTATCTGATGGCATTTGCGACAATCAATGGTTTGGTTACGGACTTACAAACTTCATTGCCAGTTGCCGGAGCTACTGTTACTGCAGGTGGTTTTCAGGCTCAGACAGGAGCAGATGGTCATTATTCTCTCAATGTCAGCCCTGGTAACTATCAAGTGATCTGTACGAAAGCAGGTTATCATATCGCCAGTGTTTATAACCAAACACTGACTGAAAACCAAACACTTACTCTCAATTTTCAGTTAAATCCTCAGACCGGGGAAAACTATCCACCTCATAATCTCAGAGGCAGATTTGCTGCTAATGAATATGTTGCACTTGACTGGGAAACTCCAATTGGTTTTAACTCATCAGAGCTGGCATTTGACGATGGCAGTGCTGAAGCATATAATTGGGTGGGTATGGCAACAGGTCAGGAGTTTGTTGCAACTTGTTTTAATCATGAACAAAGTGTCTATCTTAGAAAAATCAAAGCGCTGATTCATTTTGATCAGGTTCAGAATGTGGATTTTTATGTTTTTGGAGATAGCTTTGGGGAACCAGATGAATCGAATATTTTGGGTGGACCTTATCAATTCTCTATTACAGAAACAATGAGCTCTCCCGTTTGGGCTGACCTATACTGTGATATTCCGGTACCGGCAGGGAACAGATTTTATATTGCAGTGAAATGGAATCAGGGGAACACTTTTCAAATAGGCTCAGATTTAAATAATCCAGATAATAGAAGCTTCTCTACTTCCAATTTAGGTCAAACATGGTTTATTCATCAGGAACGCGATTTTATGATCAGAGCCGGTATCAGTGTCCCTGCTGAAACACCTGACAGAGAAGTAAGCGGTTATAAAGTATATCGAAACGGGACTTTGATAACACAGAATATCATTAATGAACTTAGCTATCAAGATGATAACGTTGAACCTAACCAAACCTATACTTACACAGTTTCTGCTATGTATGATAATACAGAATCTGGTCAAAGTAATAGTGTCAGTGTAAGCATTCAACCTCCGGTATTGTTGCCTCCGACTCATCTAAATGCATCAGTAAACAACAACGATATCAGTCTTACCTGGAATAAACCAGGTGCTTTAGGCGAATGGATTAGTTATGGAAATGGCGTTTATCTTGACAATCTGATGAATCCGGCTCCAGAAACCCAAATCGCAGCAATACGATTTGAAATGGCTGATCTGCTCTCTCTTACGGGGCATTATGTGACAAAATTTGCTTTTATCCCAACAGATTCACTATGTCAGTACACGATTCATATATATACTGGCGGGGCAATGGATTTTTCTGGAAATTTGATGCTCGAACAGCCTCTTAATCATCAGGATCTGGTTTATGGCCAATGGAATATTATTGATCTGACAATGCCTGTTCTTATCCAGCCTAATCAGGAACTTTGGATAGCGTATAAAGTAGATATTCCTCTGGCAAATCTTCAGCCAATCGCTATTGATGCTGGTCCGGTTGTTGCAACAGGGAAAAGTGACCTCTTATACAGGGGAGGAACATGGTATTGGTATTATCTGGATTACAACTGGAGTAACAATAACATGATTAAAGCTTTTGTTGCAGAAGCAAATAGCCTGAGAGAAATTGGATACAATTCTCAAAATGTCAGAACACCTCATGCTGTGAATCATATTGATAGAATTCAAAAAGCTGGTAATCTAATGAATATTCAGAATTTTAGAGATGATGCGACTGCTTACCGTTTATATCACAACGATGAACTCTTAGTTACTACGACTGCAGATGATACCTTATACGTGCATACAAACGTACAAACAGCTACAAATCGTTATTATGTGACTGCAATGTATGGTTATTTTGAATCTGATCCATCAAACTCAGTAACTGTCAATATCACTGCCAGTGATGATTTAAATACAATTCCTTCTGTTACCAAATTGATGCCAAATTATCCAAATCCATTTAATCCTTCTACTGAAATCTCGTTCACGCTTAAAAATGCTGGAAAAGTCAGAATCAGTATCTATAACAGCAAGGGTCAGCTGATTAAAATTTTAATCGATGAAAACCTGAATCAGGGTCTTCATTCTATAGACTGGAATGGGAAAAATGAGTCAGGCAAACCTTGCTCTTCAGGTATCTATTTCTATAAAATGGAAACAAATAACTATCAGAATGTGAGAAAAATGCTTTTAATGAAATAGATAAATGTAAAAAAAAACTGAATAATAAAAAAGCAGGCAGAAATGCCTGCTTGTTCTTTTTTCAAGAATTAAAATTTATTGATGGCTGGTCCTGGTAAGGCTTTACCAGGGAAATATTTCGTATAGATTTTTTTAAATGTGCCATCTTTCTTCATTTGCTCAAGCGCATCATTCCATTGTTTTACAATTTCATGAGGCGTATCTTTTGACATGGCAATATACAGCTGGGTTTTCATAAAAACATGGATAAGCTTCAAATCGTTAGCTGTATAACCTGCTTCTTTTGCATTACTTTTTAGTCCGTCATCAGAATCCGCATAGGCATCAATACGTCCTAACATCAGCTTTTTGATATTGGTGGTGTTGTCAGTAACTCTGTCCAGATTGGTAAAACCTTGTCTGGTTAAATACTGATCTCTGATATCATTGTTGTAAACACCAATCGCTTTCAGTTTTTTTGCTTCATCCAGATTTTTAATACTGATTTTTGAATCTGCTTTTACGTAAAGACCATAAGAAATCTCATTTACTGGACCTACCCACTGATAAAGCGGATTTCTTTCTGGTGTTCTGGACATACTGAACAGAACCGTATTGGGTTTTGTATCGAGTGCATTAAGACCTCTTGCCCAGGGAACCACCTCAATCTTGTCTTTATTGCCAACTCTTTTTTGGATTTCCTGGCAGACTTCAGCTGTTAACCCTTTTAACGAACCGTCTTTTTCAATAATCTGGAATGGGGGATCATCTTCACAGTAAATGCTTAGCTGTGAAGCAAATAAACTGCTGTAGCAAAGAATGAAAAGCACAAACATCAGTAACAGAAATTTTCTAAAAGTAATTGGTTTCATTTTAACCTCCAGTTTTTTTAAGAATAATAGCATGAAAAATTAACAGAGTCAAGCGATTTTTAATCATTTTGAAAATCAGCCGTATTGATTAATCATTCAGCTATCAGAACGTCTATTTCAAATCATAAAGGATACGTACTAAATCGAAAAAATTGACTGTTTTCTACAGGATAGATAAGAGAAAGATAAGAGAAAAGAGTAATAAACAATACTTTTCTGAGATACAAAACCATCAATGATGAATCATATAAATAAACTCTAATAACTGCCTGATATTGAAGATTGAAAGTCATGATCATTACGTTTTTTAAAATACTGTTGAAATAATTGTTTTTTTGATTGACAATTTACACACAATATTTTAAATTATAATAGTGAGCTAGAGTAGTTTAAAATAAAAGGATTAGTATGTTAATATGAAAATAAAAAAATTCATAGCTCCTTCAATGCAAGAAGCACTGAAGATGATCAAAAAAGAGTTCGGAGATGATGCGATTATTCTCAGCAATAAGAGTATTGAATCCAAAGAGAATCCTGAATGGAAAAATGCCATTGAAGTAACGGCTGCCATTGATAAAAAAGATGAAATAAAAAAAGAAAGCTTCGGTCAGGTAGTTCAAAAAGTGGTTCAAGAAAAACCAGAACCGAGTTCATTATCCAATGCACAGTTTACATCCTTACAAAAAGAAATTCGTTTTATAAATGAACGGATAGAATTGATTCTTAACCATATCAAATATGAGAATCTGCCACATTTGCCAAAAAATCTGCAGAATTTCAGTAAGCTCCTGATTCAAAGTGGTATCAGTTCTTCAATTGCCAACAGTATTATTGAAGAAGTTTTTACCAGTCTAAGAGGTGAAGATCTGATGGATGATGAACAGGTAGAACAAAAGATCATTACAAAAATAAAAAACATGATACAAATTACCGGACCCGTTAAGTTTAATCAGGGAGTACCAACGGTTGTATTAATAGTGGGTTCAACTGGTGTGGGGAAGACTACCTGTATTGCGAAGCTTGCAGCTTTATATAAATATACTTACGGTAAAAAAGTAGCTCTGGTGTCTGTGGACAGTTACAGAATCGCAGCGATGGAGCAATTAAAAGCATTTTCTGATATTGCCAAGATACATTTTGAGTCAGCATACAGTAATAATGATTTGATTGAAAAAATCAATAAATTGCAAAAATATGAAGTCATACTGATCGATTCTGCTGGTATCAATACCAAGAATGTTAAACAACTGGTCTCCCTCAAGGAAACAATCAGAGTTTCCCGAGCAGATGAAATTCATCTGGTCATGAACATGACAACCCGTTATCTGGATATGAAGGAAACCTTGAAGAATTTTGCGATGATTCCTTATAATGGCATTATTTTGACCAAACTGGATGAAAGTTCATCATTTGGCGACATCATCAATCTGTCAGTAGAAATGGATAAACCATTTTCTTATATCAGTTTTGGACAAAATATTCCGGAAGATATCAGTCTGGCAAACAGAAATGAACTGGCTCAGGTTATTTTAAGAGGTAAATATGGAAACTAACACTCAAACACAAAATTTAAAACAATATATAAAGAATGATAAGACAATGAAAAATGATAAATTAGCAAAGATGATTGCCATTACTTCAGGTAAGGGTGGTGTAGGAAAATCCAACTTTATACTAAACTTAGCGATCGCAATGTCGATAAGAGGTAAGAAGGTTCTGCTGATAGATGCAGATATGAACCTGTCAAATATAGACGTGCTATTGGGAATTTATCCTCAGTACACATTATCCAATCTGATGGATGATTTGATTACGGTGGATCAGTTGTTGGTTGAAGGGCCTCGCGGTATCAAAATCCTTCCGGCTTCTTCTGGAGATATCATGGTGATGAAAAATGTCAAACATTATCAGCAAGCCTTAATCAATGCCTATATGGATTTGAGAAAGGATTATGATTATATCCTGATTGATACAGGTGCTGGAATCAGTGATCTGACCATAGACTTTGTGCTGAGTGCTGACAAAGTGCTGGTTGTTACAACTCCTGAACCTACTGCAATTACGGATGCCTATGCCATGATCAAAGTGCTGTATTACCGTGCAAAATCTCCAGATATTGGATTGATAATCAATCTGGCACAGACTGAGGATGAGGGTAAAACCATTTATAATAAGATCAATCTGATTGTTCAGCATTTTCTGAATAAATCTGTGGTGCATGCCGGAACTATCCCATTAGACAAGAGCATTCCTGAAGCGGTCAAAGAACAGGTTCCTCTGGTAATCAAAAGACCTCGTTCCATTGCTTCAGCCAGTATTCATAACATTGCGGTAACCATATTAAAAGAGGATAAGGAATGATAAAAAAGAGACAGTATGTAAATGCATGGGTAAACATCGTAGCGATTATGATGTTTTTCCTGACATTTTTTACTGGCTACTTTATTGCTGAATATTCCTTAATTCCAGCCTTTTTAAGAGCTGTTTTTACTCTGTTGGTAAGTATAATCGTTGCAAAAATGATTGTCTTCTTCTGGAACATGTCAATGACTCCTGATGAATGGCGTTTACTGGTTAAAGGTCCGCCTGATTTGCCAAGAAGAGCCGATTTACTGATGAAAAATGAAGAAAATGAAGTTGTAGAAGTTTAAATATCAGATTCGTTACGCTTTAAAAATTTTTAACAGGTAAAGTAAAGTAAAAGCAGCTCCCTTTATCAAGCTCACTTGTTGCACCTATACTGCCTTTATGTAAGTCAATAAATTCTTTACATAATAAGAGACCAAGTCCGGTTCCTTTTTCATCAGCTGTTCCATTTGTTTTAAGCTGTGATTCCAGATTAAACAGTTTTTTCATGTTGTCTTCTGAAATTCCAATTCCATTATCCTTTACTTCGACTTTTAACTCTTTGTGGTCTATTTGATAATTTATTAAGACTTTACCTCCTGGATGAGTAAACTTGATGGCGTTGGTAATCAAATTCCTTAATACTGTACTTATCATGTGAATATCCAGTTCAATATTGCTTACTACTTCATTTTCCATTTGTAAAGAGATGTTTTTATTCTCAGCGATAGGCAGAAGTGATTTAATCGTCTCTTTTATCAGAAGAGATATATCTTCCAGAACCGGCATATATTGAATCTTGCCCATTTGAGTTCTTGCCCAGGTAAGCATGTTATCCAGAAGATTTGACATTGATTTTGCTGATGAAAAGATATGTTGTAAATTTTCTTTTAATTCATCATGGGTAAAAGAATCAAACTGATCAATCATCAGATGAGATAAGCCTAACTGAGAATTGATCGGATTTCTTAAATCATGAGCAAGAATAGAAAAGAATTTGTCTTTTTGCTTATTGTTTTTTTCAAGTTCTTTTGTGCTTTGATTGAGTTCCTCTATACTTTTTTTCAATTTCAGATGAGTCTTTACCCGAGCGAATAACTCATATTTATTGAAAGGCTTTGTCAGATAGTCAACAGCGCCCACTTCAAAGCCTTTGACAATGTCATCTGACTGGGTTTTTGCTGTGAGAAAAATGACAGGAATTTCTTTTGTGTCATTATCTGATTTAAGCTGACGACAAACATCATAGCCATTAATATCTGGCATCATGATATCCAGGAGGATGAGATCAGGTTTGTGTTTTTTTGCCAGACTGATCGCATTGCTACCATTAGTGGCAATTGCAAGACTGTATTTTTCCTCATCTCGAAGCAAGTGCCCAAGTACCTGTAAATTGGCTGGTATATCATCAACTAAGAGAATTAACGCTTTTTCCTGATGGCTCATATTTCACTCCTGTAATTCACTCATTTCTTTTAAATTATCCAATATCAAGGGATATTGTGACAATGTAAACTGAACGCTTACAATGTCAAACTGATTTATTTCATGGATAAGCTTTTCAGACCAATTTATAAAAAAATCGACATTTGACTGTCTGGACAAAATCAACATATTATCAGCAAAATCTTGAATTTCATCTATCAGCATACTGTCCTTAATCTCAATCCACTGCTGTCTGTATATTAAATCCAGATCACAAATGACGTCTTTCAGCATATGATAATCGATATGATTATAAGGACTAATGTTTTTCTTAACTGTTTCTGATAATTCATTACTCTGTCTGATGAATTTTTTTAGTGAAAGGATTAATTCGTTCATTTGAATTGGCTTAAACAGAATCTCATCAAATGGCTTATCAGAATAATTGTATTCTTTCATTTCTATGGCTGAAGCAGTGATGAGAATTACAGGTATTGAAGCGGTATCCTGCTTGTTTTTTAGTAATTCTAATGCATCTGAACCGGACAGAGAAGGCATAATCATGTCTATATAAATCAAATCAGGTTTTTCTGAAATTGCCTTTTTCACTGCTTCTTCTCCATCTTCAGCTTCTATAATTTCAAATGGAAACTCAGAAAGCATATTTTTCAGAAGTAAACGATTAGACTTAACATCATCTGCAATCAGTATTTTTGCAGGTAAAAACTGGATATTTGTGAGCTTTGTATCATTTTCTGTTATTTTGATTTCTTTCAGATAAGTGACATTACGAAAGGTTAAGGTAAATTCACTCCCTTGATCTATCTCACTTTTTACAGTTAGTGTACCGTTCATTAACTCTGACAGTTTTTTACTGATAGCAAGTCCGAGACCTGTCCCTCCTGTAAAATTCTGATTACCTGGTTTTAATTGTCTGAATTCCTCAAAGATTAAATCAAGATTTTCAGACTTGATTCCGATGCCTGAATCTTCTATTTTTATAATCAGGTTGATGGTATTCATGCTCTCATGCTTCTCAGAACTAACACTTATTTTAATATAGCCGGAGTTTGTATATTTAACTGCATTTCCTGTCAGATTGAAAAGTATCTGTCTGAGTCTGACTTCATCTAGCAATAATCGGTCGGGTATATCTTTTTCAATATGGATCATTAAATTGAGTGCTTTTTCTTTGATTTTATACGAAAAAACAGAAGATATTTCATTAATCAAATCAGCAAGGTGAATGTCATTTTGCTGAATATCAATTTTGCCAGCTTCAATCTTTGACAAATCAAGAATATCATTGATAAGCCTTAACAGATTTTTTCCTGAGTGATAGATTGAATCTACCCATTCTTTTAGCTGAGGATCTGTGTTTTTGGACTTGATAAGCTCTGAAAATCCTAAAATAGCATTCATAGGAGTTCTGATTTCATGACTCATATTTGCAAGAAATTCACTTTTAGTTTTATTCGCCTGTTCAGCAATCTGACGAGCTTCACGAAGTGCTTGTTCTGCTTTTTTTATCTCACTAATATCTGTTGCAACTCCTAATAAGGCAAAGATATCTCCTTTTTTGTCAAGAAGCGGAATTTTTATAGTATAAAAATAACGGGTAAATCCTTCTTGATTTGTGAGAGTCTCCTCATTGACTATTTTAGCTTCTTTATTGTTCAATACTTCGATATCTGCTTGTCTAAACTGATTTGCCTCTTCTTTATTACAAGCAAAATCATAATCTGTTTTTCCGATAATATCTTCCTGAGAGATATGATATAAATCTGTTAATGCTTTATTTGCAAGTAGATAACGGCTATTAAGATCTTTCACAAAGATTAGATTTGGGCTAGAATCAATGATCAGACGGAGAAATGCTTCTCTCTCTTTAATGGTTTCATTCATTTTTCTGATTTCACTGACATCATGCCATAAAGCAATATGTGTATTTTCATCAAAGTCTTTCAGATGAGTAAGACTGATGTCAGCTAAAAAAGTTTTCTCATTGCAGGTATAAAGGTAATTAAATTGACAGGTGCCCTGCAATTCAGAAAGCATTAACTGCTCTTTAAATGTAGTCTTGTATTCAGGTTGCTCAATATGTGGAAATACAACATCTACTTCTTGGTTCAAAATGTCAGCTTTATGTTTCAAAAAGTGCATATCAAGGGTTTTTTGATTAAAATCGCAGATAACACCTTTTTGAATCAGCAGAATAGCTTCAGATGACTGATTGAAAATTTTTTTGTATCTGTCTTCGGTTTTTGCATAGTTTTTCAGAAAAGAGAGTAGCTTTTTACTCACCGGATAGAATATAAAAAAATTCTCTCCAATCATAAAAATCATCTGCAAGAAGAATAACAATAATAAACTAATGGTATTGTATCGGATAAATGACTTATTTGTATTACTGATGCTTTGATTTAAATTGTCGATTGCCTTGACGTATAGATTTTGTGTGGCAATCAGTTTTTGCTCCTGATCAGGACTGATTAATTTATTCTGGAAAAATACAGACTGCCTGATTGAAAACAATTGTTTTAAGAATGATGCATATTGAGTTTGTACTTCTTTCTTCTCTTTATTGATATTTTTTAGATTCAGAATGAAATGATAAGTACCGACTGATCTCACCTTTGCAATGTAAGAATGGGCATTTTGAAAATCATTCAGATCTTTAGTGAAAGTAGATAAAGATATTTGCTCAGGATGATGATTCATATTGTGATTGAGAATAAAAAGGCTGTTAACCAGTTTTTGGCTGAGCATTCTTTGTCTGCCGATGTTATCAACAATTTCAGCAAGCGTGTACTGTCTGTTTATAAAATTGACAAGAATGATACCTACCAGCACAAAGGTGAGTGTCATCAGTATATAGGCTGTTGATCTTATTTTTCTTATTTTATTGATTAAATTGATACTGGTTTGTAGCATATTCTCACTTCTTATAGCTAATTTGAATAAAGCTATAATAAAAAAGTAAACTTATTCTTTCCAATTGCAACAAAAATATGAAAAAAAACTTGACTAAACTGTGAAAATGTCTATTATTGAAATATGAAAGAAAAAAAGACAATATTAATTATCGATGATGATACTGACAATAATTTGCTAATGAGCAGAATTATTGGCTTCATGAAAGAAGAACCTGTTTTTATGCTCACTGGCGATAAGGCAATTAACTGGATTTCAATGCATCAGCCTGACTTAATTTTGTGTGATATTAGTTTGCCTGATATTAGTGGTATTGAACTTGTTAAAACTTTAAGAGGGATAGAAAAGATTGCTCATTTACCGGTTATTGCAGTCTCTGCTCATGATTATCATGAAGATATTGAATCTGCTAAGAATGCCGGTTTTACTGATTATCTGGTAAAACCCTTTATGCCAAATGATTTAGTGAATATGATAAAAAAGTATCTCTATGAATGAAATCAATATTTTAGAAGATTTAAAACTTCAATACTATCATACAAAGCTTGAAAAAGTCAAACGTATCAAGAAAATCTGTGAACACCTTCTTGTTGTAAAATCACTTGAAGCAGCCAATGATTTAAAAAAAGAAATGCATAAAATTGCTGGAAATGCAGGAAGTTACGGTTTTGATACACTAAGCAAAATTGCCAGAGAAATGGAAATGCTACTAGAAAAACAGATTCGTCTTAATGATATAAGCCTTTTTAATAAGGAATTTCTAAATCAATTCTTGTATCAGTTTGCTAATGCCTTTGAAGAATCCAGAACGCCAACGATCAGTCAGGTTGAAAGTTCAGATAATGAACAGTTGATTATGATCATTGATGATGATTTTGATGTTGTAAAATTTGAACAGGTCATATTAAAAGAGGCCGGCTTCACATCAATTCATGTGCATGAGCCTTTAGAAGTTATCGAAAAACTGTATCAATATAAACCTGCCTTACTGGTGCTTGATATTGAGATGCCTCATATAAATGGTATCAGACTGCTAAAAATGATTCGTGAAAAGTCTGAATTTAAACAGATTAAAGTGATTATCAATACAGCAATGGATAAAACTGTCATTGAAAAAGCCCTTAGTGATATGTCTGTTCTTCAGATCATGAATAAACCTGTGAATCCAGAAGAATTTTTAAGTCTGGTTTTTAACAGTCTTAATGATAAACAGAATATATCTGTCATTAAAGCGCCTTTAGAAAGCAGGAAAGAGAATTTTCTAAAATCTATTATAGAACCTGATCAACCTCTAATCTTAATTGTGGATGACGACAAAGACTTTACGAAAATATTGTCAATTGCTTTTGATAACAGAAAATTTAATTATCTGATATTCTATGAGGGCAGTCAGGCTATCGACTACCTGACCCAGCCATTAGAGAAATCAATTGATTTAATAATTCTGGATCGTCAGCTTCAGGATACTGACGGACTTCAAATTCTTGCCAGTATCCCTCAGGAGATTAAAAAAAAGACGCCTGTCATTTTTCTGACTTCGAAAACAACAGAAGAAGATATATTGATGGGTTTAAAGGCCGGTGCATTTGATTATTTGTTTAAACCATTTTCACTGAGTGTGTTTCTGGAAAAATTAAATAAATATCTGAGTATTCAGTTTAAAAAGTGATATGAAATCGCTTGAACTACTGACAATTATCTTTTTTATTGAGCTTGCTATTCTGGTGATTGGAGGCTTAATGATTTCTCTTCTGAATATCTGGCTCAGATTGCAACAGAATAAGCAACGTAAAATCAAAAGCAGGGTTTTTGAAAAAGTTTTTTCTTACCTGTTTAGCTCAGAACATAGAACCGATTTTGGATTAGTCCTGTCAAAAGAAGAACTAAAAATTTCAATCTTGATTGGAATAATCGAAGAAATCAACCAAAAAATTGATGATGGAAACTGGAAAAAACTACGGGCAGCTTTTTTAGATAAATACCTCAGGCAATGGGCATACCGACATTATAAGAGTATTTTCTGGATGAAAAGAAATTATGCTGCACGAATTCTGATGCAAGATCCTTTGCCTGAAGAAGAGAAATATATACTGAAACTGATGAATGATTCTGTTCTTCTGGTTCGTATTCATATTATCATTGCTGCACAAAAGCTGGCGACTGGTAATTGTTTTAGAAAAATACTGGCTGAATTTGTAAAAGATAAAGGTTTTTCTTCTTATATATACAGAGACGCTTTCTTAACTGCCGGTCAAAAATCCTTTATTTTCTTGAGGACTGAACTACTCTCTAACCCACCTGAACCGGTTAAGATTATTTGTCTTGAAATGCTATCTAACTGGGTTTTTGAAAAACTGGAGTATGACTTAAATCCAGATATAAATTCTGATAATCCAGAACTAAGATATTCAGCTCTAAAGTGTTACGTTGTTAATCCAGACGATAAACTCTCTGCAGTACTGATCAAATCGCTCTCTGATGAGAACTGGAAAATCAGAGGCTTTTGTGCATACAAACTTGGTGAATTGAAAATCAAACAAGCCATTCCTTATCTGTTGAAGAGCATTCAGGACAGAGTTTGGTGGGTGCGTTTAAATTCAGCTATCGGATTAAAACTGCTGGATCAGGATGGATTGTATGCCTTAAAAAATATAGATCCTGATATTGATCATTATGCTTACGAGATGAGTCAGTACATACTCGCTATGCCATCGGAGGTGGTATAATGACTTTGTATGAGTTTACTTTGAAATTGATTTATTATACAGATGTTTTTATCATCTGGTATTTTTTATGGATCAATTCAATCTATATTATTCTTGTCCTGCTCTCTATCCCAGATTTGTATGAAAGATTTAAAGAAATCAACTCCGAAGATATTGATAATATCCTTAAATCAGATTCGGTGCCGGCAATCAGTATTGTTGCACCGGCCTATAATGAACAGGAGAATATTGTCACCAGTATTAATGCCATGTTGCATTTATCATACCGGCATATTGAAGTTGTTGTTGTCAATGATGGTTCTAAAGATGATACATTAAACCAGATCATCAGAGCTTTTGATTGTTATAAGGTACCTCCGGCAATTCCAAGTTATGTTAAAACCAAGCCGGTAAAAGCTTATTATAAATCGAAAATATATGCAAATTTACTGGTAATTGACAAAGAAAACGGAGGAAAGGCTGATTCTTTAAATGCAGGGATAAACGCTTGTACTTCACCTTTTTTCATGGCTTGTGATGCTGATACCCTCATTGAAAAAGACGCTCTTAAAAGAATGATCAGACCTGTACTCATGAGAAAAAATACAATTGCCT
>JAKQQL010000310.1:0-1154 GCA_029564175.1 Candidatus Cloacimonadota bacterium | reverse complement strand
TCTAATGCGGATATTTTCTTCTATATGCTCAGTACTACCTGTCAATTGGAGAATCAGCAACTCGCTGTTAGTATAACTCCGAGTCATCGGATAAAGTACAAGAATGACTTCATTCAGAAACAGTATGGATATTATGATCTTGTCAGTAAACATGATTTTGAAGTGGATATTCCCCTACAATTTGAATTGGCAATAAAGTCGAAACTCTGGCAAAAATTATGGCTGACAGCTGAATATAAAACAAAGCAATCAGTGACGTTACCATTGACAATGGAAATAACTTATATTGTTATCTTTTTGAAGAAGAGGATCAAATTATAATGACAGATCCTAAAAATGGCAATGAGATTAATCTTGGTCTGGAACTGCAAACAAAAGTGCCGCTTAGAATTGGATATTATTCAGCGTCTGCACCTGTTTTCGAACATCAGTATATTAGCTCAGATTTAGTCAAACGGAAAGAAAACCCATTAAGAAAATCAGGCTTTACATACGGTTTAGGCTTTAACTATCATAAGGTAATGTTTGATTTTTCGGCTGATTTCAGTAGTGTTGATTACGATGAGAGAAGAGCACGTTATAATTCAAGTCTTCAGGGTTATGATGGATACTATATTCTAAAAAAATCATTGGATGTTTCAGAGTATATGGTATCTGCAAGATATTCGTTTTAAATCAATTTCATCTGATTGGTTGAAATAGAGAACTGATTTTTACGATAAGTTCATTCGTAAGAATCAGTTCTTTTTTAAATTCTAATTTTTACTTGCCAAAAAAACCATATTTCTTATATTTATCCTCATGAATTGATCTTTGATAAATATTGAAATCATATATTTCAAAATACTGCAGATAATGATTCATAAAATGGATGTGATAAAAAACCGGAGGTCTTGATGACTGAAATGCATCATAAAATTGATTTGTTGATACAGAAGTATCAAAACAAAAAAGGGGCATTGATACCCCTGCTTCAGGAACTGCAAAATCTGGAAGGCTATCTTTCCAGAGAAAGCATGAAATATGTAGCAGATAAAATGAAACTCAGAGTAGCTGATATTTACGGTGTGGCTACTTTCTATAGTATGTTTCGTCTGAAACCACAGGGTAAACACATTATCAGAGTGTGTAAAGGAACTGCCTGCCATGTCTCT
>JAKQQL010000304.1:0-2534 GCA_029564175.1 Candidatus Cloacimonadota bacterium | reverse complement strand
TGAATACTTCAGATACTGCTTTGCCTTCTTTACGGCCTGTTCCTCCCAATCCACCTGGATATGATTCACCGCGTAATTGGATTCGCTGTTTGAAAACCCTTCATATTCCAACTGCTTAACCAGACCGGTTTTTGAAAATGCAGAGTATTTCAGATAGGATATTGCCTTTTTGACTGCGTTCTGTTCTCCCATTGTTGGGTTGTCATAGGTCGCTGCTGATACTGGCATTGTCAGAATGAATAATGCCATTATGATAAGCACAACTAATTTTCTCATACTTATTTCTCCTGTGATGTAGATATCGAAAAACATTTTGGTTTAATGTTTTATACCATTGGACTCAAGATTGCTCTATCATCGGCCTGTGTGATGGTTGTTATAACCCGTGTTTTATAAACCGCAGGTCGGACTTTATCATATTTTTCAGTCTTCCTAATCAACCATGAAATTTTAGTGTTTACAAGTTTTTTTGTCAAATCGTGATTTGAAAGAGCATTAGATAAATTAGGGTACATATCTGGATTCTTCAGAACGGATCTGCGAATTTGATTTAATTCCAAATATCCGAATTCTGCGTTTATTGTATCAAGTTCATTCAAAATGTCATTATAATCAACTGTCTTTTCATCATCTGAATCAAATATGCTCCCTCCCAATTTTGTATTATGCAAATTAATAACTCCCCTTATTAATTTAAAATATCCAAATTCTGGGTTAATTATATGGGATGTTTTTACTTTTGCATCTTCAAAACCGTATCCAGTAATAACAGTGTGCCCAATGCCAGTAAGTGTTTTATGAATTGCCTTTTGTTTGTCGGATAATTGACCATAGTTATCCCATTTTAATTCAACCCACAATGAGAATTCAGGAATAAATAAATCTGGAATCCCCCCGACGCCTCCCATACGTTTAAAAAACTCTACATTCATATTTTCATTTGGTAATGCAAAAATAAAGACGCCTGGATAGGTATTATGAAACCATTCCAAATAATCGGACTGCACTTTCTCTTCACACGAAGGAGTAAATATATCGGGTATGGTCAGACCCCGTTCTGACAAAAGGTTAATCTCATGGCGTTTTAATCTGTTATAAATTTTCTTATTTTCATTTAAAAAATGATTACACATATTCAAATCAACATCCTCAATAACTGAATCAACGCTTAATAAAAACCGTAATTTATTAAAGGTATTCCGTATTTCATCGGATAAATTGTCCCTCTCCATGTTTAAATCCTGGTGGTTGGTCACACCCTATTATTCCAAAGTTCCCATGCCTCATTTTGATTTAAATCATTAGACCCCTCAAATGATATACACGGACCCGATGCACCACACCTCATGCATGAAATATATTTTAATCCCAAATCGGGGTTATATTCACACCTAACAAATTCAGAACCACAAAAAGGACAGTCCTTTTGATTAAACATTTAAACCAGTCCTGCAATCTGTTTCATTCCGAACTTTTTACTGAACGCATCCCTTAATCTGGCCTTTCGTTCCTGATGGTCTGTAATCCCCTCTTCCAGATAAAATGCATTCTTCCTTTCGAGGTATCCAATCTGTTCCAGTTGAATTTCATCTGCATCATTAACAGATTCAACCCCTACAATAGAATTAATCATTTTCACGTTGTTACTATATTGGAAGCGTCCGTGTTCTGGTTTCACCGATGGAACTAAATGTTCCTTTACCGCTTCCGACTGGATTTTAACAGATTCTGCTGCGAGGATTCTTTTAAAATTCCAGTTTTCTTTTTGTGTGGTTCCTGATTCATATGCCTTTAATACCTGAAGTTTAAATTCAGGGGATAACCACATACAAAATTCCATTGCAATTAATTTATGAGCATATGTCCCACCATACTTCCCTCGCTTCGCAACTATGGCGTTTTTTAATTCACTCACTTCTGAGGTATTTAGATCTCGTTCAATCAAAGCGATAAATTCCTGCGTGGAATCTAATCTCATCCAATTATCTACCCTTTTATTTGGATAAAAGGAATTCAAATCATTCAAGCAGAAATAATCATTCTTATCGACCCGGATAATCCCAGGATGATTATAATGATTCACTTGTAATTCAACTGCATCTCTTAGTTTCATTAAACCTCCTTTGTGTATAATATTGTTAAACTTAATTCTATATATATTTGTTTAATTGTGTTATACAAATGAAATATGAAGAAGAAAAAAGATGTGAAAGATATCTAGTGAGAATTCAAGCATATGTACATACGTATGTACTGTACATACGCTTGCTCAGTACATAATAATAATAATAATATCAATTTGTTGACGTCAACAATATGATACATTTTCAGTCAGAATAACAATATATCCAATATTTCCCGGTCTTTTATCTGACCGGGATGTAAAAGGGGCGTGTACGAGTGTGTCGGAATTATTCAGTCTATAATTATCAGAACCACTCTCCCATCACTTCATCCTGTTGTTCCATCTCTCGTTCAGTCTCTTCCAGGTAAGATATCACATCCGGGCATTCCTGATAGTTCCGGTATGGACA
>JAKQQL010000282.1:0-1835 GCA_029564175.1 Candidatus Cloacimonadota bacterium | reverse complement strand
AAATGAAAACAGGGAAACAATATGCGGATGATGTAATTGTGATTGAATCTTAGCCTCATTGACAAATCTCTCTGTAAACTGCTGATCACTGGTCAAAACAGGATTCAATACTTTGATAGCCACTTTTCTCTGAAGTAAATCCTCTTCTGCCAGATAAACTTCCCCCATACCCCCTTCACCAATCTTCTGAATGATGCTGTAGTTATTAATTTTTTGTCCGGGTTCTAAAAGCATAACTACCTCTTTATTATTTACTTTCTTTGAAAATCATATCGATTGTTATCGCACAAGCCAGAATAACAATTCTGTTACCGGCATTTGCATAATCAGGAGCAAGATTAACAATATATTTATCCGCAGTAGTAAAAATTTCTTTCATAACGCCATTCCATTTTTTAGTAATGGTACCAATCTCTTGCCCTAAGGTATCTGAAATAACAAAATTCCAGGCACGCCAATCTCCCATGATAATACCTATTAGTTGATTACGCATGTCATAAATTTCAAATTTGGATTTGAATAATTTAAACTTTTGCTTGATGACACCTATTGCAATCCCTTCTCCATTTTTTATTGTAATCTGAGACAGAAAAAAACTCCAGGGTCTGGAAACACCGGCTATTATATCATTGTTTGTGTTTTTAATATCCAAATGAAAAGGGAACATCATTTTATTAATAAAAAGTGATAGTATTTTTAAGGGAGTTGAAATCTTCTGATTGATAGTCCCTATCAGTTCCTGCTGATCATTATAAATATTGTAAACATTTTCAAACTTTAAAAACTGAACTTTCTCATCAATTAAAAATACATTCTCCTCAAAAAATCGCTCTTTCATAATTCCTCCTATTTATAATGTAGTAACTTAATTATTAGGGCTTTTTACGATCTTTAAACTTCTAATATATTCATCACAAAGATGTATTTCCACATCTTCCTGGTTGAAGACATTTTGCGACAATTCAACTGTAAAAGCAACACAATTGTCTAGAAATTCCTGATTCTCCAAATAATCAGTATTAACCGGAAATTTGAATTGATAAGTTGACAGTGATTTATCAATTTGAACAGTTACTGCCTGACCATTAAAAAATGAATCTTTTAAATATTCACCAAGCTTGTTTGCCTCATCTCTTGAGATTGCCGAAGTGTAATATAACTCTCCACCATTGATTTTTAATAAGGTCCCGTAATCATTCTCAGTTTCATAATCTCCTATTACAGTTGTATCAACAACCACTTCCTCAACCAATGGTTCTTCTGGATATTCAGGTTCAACCTGGCTATAAGATTTGTATGAAAAGACCCCGGCAACTAATAAAATAGCCACAAGTAAAAACTTAGGGAATCCGGATTTTGTATTGATTTCTACGGAAGGGACAGGAGCAGGTGGATCCGACTGACTGAGAGGTTTTTTTTCTGCCGGTCTCATACTGAGTATCTCTTCGCAAAATTCAAATCGGTTTTCTTTATCCTTTTGAGTCATTCTATTGACCATTTCAATGGTTTTATCTGAGATATAAGGGTAAAACTTTCGAGGGTCTTCCAACTCGTGATTAACGATTTCGTTCATGATTTCAAAATCACTCTCCGTATCGGTATTATAGGGCAGTTTACCGGTTAGCATCTCATAAAAAGTAATCCCTAAGCTGAATATATCGGTGCGTTGATCAATCGTCTTTTCAGCTCTGACCTGCTCCGGACTCATATAGAAAATCGTGCCGACTTTAGCACCCGTTTTGGTCATATGCTTATCACCAACAATCCGGGCGATACCAAAGTCCATTATTTTAACATTATCTTCAGCATCCAGTATGATATTGGATGGTTTAATA
>JAKQQL010000219.1:0-3711 GCA_029564175.1 Candidatus Cloacimonadota bacterium | reverse complement strand
TTTTTAACCGCTGATTTATCCACTCTTTTGAGTATCCTTTCCTTAAATATGTTTCCATCAAGCGGTCAATTCCGATTTCAGGGTCTTCAATCTCATCAATTCTTTCTCTTCCAACTTTTGCCAGCCACATTTTAAATGGTTCAGCCTTGGGCGAAGGTATTGACTGTATAAGACGAAACAACTGTTCCGTGTCTGCAACATCTGTAATCCTCATTTTGCCGTCTTCGGCAACAAGCTTCAACCGGTTACAATTTGTAACCGTTTCATTTCCTTCTTTTAAGAGCCTGTTTTTTAACACTTTCCAGTAATTTCTTGCACCTTGGTGGCTCGGCTGTTCAGTAAGAATTTCAATTACATCCACAATTGAAAAATACCATTTTTCTTCATCATCATTCCATGCAGAACGAACTCTTTTCTGCTCAAAAATTTTAATTGCCGTCTCTTTAGTCATTCAACACCTCAGAAAAATTTTCATTTTTAAAGATCATTCTGCTTTATACGCAAAAACAGGAAAAATCACAAAATTAAATTCTAACGCTCGATTGATATTACAACAGCTCAAATTAAATTACAAGAAATTCAGAGAAAATTTCTTACTCGCCAGAAAACTGGGGAAAGTGGAGTTTATTTAGGGTGTTGAGAAGAATTTAAGATAGAAAACATATGTATTTATTGGGATCTGACCCCTATTTTTTTATTTGACTGCTTCAAATGGTTAATGGCATAAAATATAAATATTTATTTGGATTCCCTGTGTTTTACCATTCTCTTTTTGTGAGCTTTTCCATTTCTTCAATTATATCTCTTTCAGCGTTTATGTGTGCTGATTTTAATTTGTCTAAAACATCAATTAAGCCGTCAATTGCAATTTTTAATTGCGGTGCGCTGTCCTCTTTTTCTATTGACAGCTTAGCTTGAATGTTTGCCAATTGATTTGTTTTGTTGTGAGCTTCACTAAGCAATTGATCTAATTCATTAAATCTTCTAGAAATTTCCATAACTTTCTCCTTCTAAAAATAATAAACTACCGCATGCAAATTGCATACATTGTGCCTGATTTCTTACTCTTTGCTATCGATCCATGTGTAAAATTGATGCTCCATGCGTTTGAGCTGCTTCCATCAACAGAAGTGGATGTCCAAAAGGAATTTGATGTGACTCCCGGATGAAGAGTTGCAGGATCAGAGAATTTTTCATTAATCAGAGTTTTCAATTCTTCAACATTAGGCAATCTCCAATCACTAAATCCGGCATAATTTAAACTTTCACAATAACTCAGAGCACTTATCCATGTTTTTGACGATCCTATGGAAGAATTCCAAATGAGACCGGTTTTGGAATCGGTGACAATTGTTTGACCAGAAACAGTATATTGTGTCAATGTGTTTTCAAAAATTATTTCTGACCTACTACATTTAAAGTAATAACTTACATCCTCCAAAGGAGTAGAACTGCCGTCAGTGCCTGAAGAAAAATCTATGAAATAATATTTGTATGGGTAGCCGTAAGTGGACTTATAATACACATATATATCAGATTTAATTTCAGGGAAGCTGCTCGCAGGATTTGATTTTGAGCAATCAATCAGTGTCTTTATCCTATCCCCTTTGGAGAGCACCCAATCACTAAATCCAGCATAACTTAAATTATTACAATATACCACGGCATCATCGTATTTATTTTTTTTATCTTCTTTTTTCCAGGTTATTCCGGTTTTTTCATCAATAACTATAAAATCGCTTGAAATGGAATATTCCGTGAATCTATTCTGAATAAGAGTGTCTCCACGAACACAAATTGCATATGCTTCAGAAATATTATTTATTGACCCGTCAAAAAACGATAAGCTTTGAGGACAGTTTTTAAAAGTCAAAGTCCAGTAATTATCCGGCTGAATGTTTGGAAAAACCTCGTTATCAATAATTGGATTATATTTTCCATAATTTAAGAGTGTTGCAAGATGACCGGGTTCCGGGAGTTTCCAATCATTTTTACCGCCATAATCAAGATTTTCACAATAAGAAACCGCATTGATCCATGAGTATTTCGTTGAAGGTGAATTTCGTTGCCACTGCAATCCCGAGTTGTTGTCGGTCACTATTTCTTCAGAATCCGTACCAGAAACGATGTAATTTCTGGGGATACATTTGTTAATATATTGAGAATCCTGTCCATAAAGATTCTGTCCCGAAAGAGGACATGTTACTTCAGTTGTCCCGTCATAACATTTTGTTTGACCAGTGCACACGGCTCCTGTCTCTGAACCTTGAATGCAATTTGCTCCATCCCATGAATAATTTTCCGCACATTTAAATCTGCATTCTTTTGCACTTGATATTATGTTATATGTTGAAATGCTGTCAGCAGGCTCCCATTCAGTGCCGTTCCATGTCTGCGTATATTCAAATACAGAATTCCATACCGTGTTTTCGGGTTTCTCGTCACATTTAAAAGTTCTTTTGCAAATCCCTTCTGTAACCAGTTTACAATAATAATCACACAAAGCGTCACCTTCAGTACCAATCTCCAGTGAAGCACAGGAAACTTCTTTTGTGTCACATTCTTCCACACCAATAAAATGATAACCATCACCACAGACATTTATTTTGCATAAAGGTGTACAACCATCACCTCCCCAATCGTTCCCATCATCACACTCTTCACCTTCATCCAGTTTGCCGTTGCCGCAATTTTCAGGAATTTTAATATCATCGTCTGTCTTTTCAGTATCATCAGCGGAATTTCCAGAGTTGCCACTATCACCTGAGTCGCCAGTATTACCTGAGTTGCCACTATCACCTGTGTCACCAGAATTACCAGAATCGCCCGTGTTACCTGAATTGCCGGAATCTCCCGAATTTCCCGTATTCCCATCGTCAGCGCTATCGCCTGAATCATTATCGGTTACTTCTAAAGGATCAACACAAATTCCATCTTCACAGACAAGATCATCATCACATGTTTTGTTTCCGTAACACGGACCTCCTTCCGAACCTTCCGGTTTTTGAGCAATTTTCTTTGAATCACCGTCTCCGCAAGAAACAAATGATAAAATCAGGAACAAAGCAAAGAAAAGGTTTCTTACAATTTTTCTCATTATTTTCTCCATCTTGAAACATTAAACACACTAAATTTTACTAAAACGGTTGTTTAAGTCCAGAAAATAGAGCCAGTTGGCTCTGGAGTTTGTCTTTTTCATACGAATACTCATTTATCAGTTAATTTTAAAAGGAAATCCATTGGAAACTGTTGACGCTTTTGCTTTGGCAATAAGACATTTAAGAAAAGAAATGAAACTTTCTCAGGAAAAATTCGCTGCAATTTGCGGCATTCACACAACACACCTTTCCAGAATTGAAAGATCAGTCCGCGAGCCTTCACTCAAAATTATCTACAGAATTGCTGACGGATGCAAAATGTCTGCGAGTGAGCTTTTCAAAATCGTTGACGAATTCAGAAAACAGGAATAAGAACAAATATTTTCTCAGATTCTAAGTTCAGGCTTTCTTTTCCATGAGCCAGTGACTTATTTTTGAGACGATCATGTCTATTGCGACAAAATCCTGACCGCCTTCCGGGATGACGAGGTGTGAATGCTGAATTGTCGGCTTTACAAAATCGCGGTATGCAGGTCTGACCATGCATGAATATCTTTCCCTGATCTCTTCAAATGATCTTCCTCTTTGCTCCATGTCGCGACGGATCCTTCTT
>JAKQQL010000231.1:0-4550 GCA_029564175.1 Candidatus Cloacimonadota bacterium | reverse complement strand
AATTAAATCCTTATTTTCAGGCTGAATATATGTATTATAGTCAACAACGATCTTTTCAAGATCATTCCACAACTGCTCTCCTCCCCATGTGTCAATAATGAGAGATCTCGCATTCTTAAACGTGTTGCCGGTAAAATACATGTTTTTTACTTTTGCAGCACTTTTGAACATCAGAATATGACAACCCCACAGCCACGGATAATGATTCTCTTCGTTGCCTGACCAGCCGTATCCTGAATCTTCAAGAAGATTATTTTGGAAGTATATATTCTCCATAATACAGTTTTCGCCCTGACCCCATACTTCATAAGAGGCTTCACAATTAAAAATATGATTGTTGCGGATGATAATATTACGCTGAATTACTCCGTCAGTTCTGCTTTGATTGCTTATTCCGGTATCAAAACATTCACCTACCTAACATCCTTCAATGAGACAATCGCTTGCATTATTCCAGAATTCTATTCCATTACCGTATCTTCCGCAATGCGTTTGAAAGGCACCGCCGATAAAACTGACATCGCAGTCTTTGATAATAATATTTTTTGTTTCACCGCCTCCGATACCGTGAGCACCGCCGTACATCAGCTTCAGATTCGAGTACTGAACATAACTTGCGTTTTCCTGCTGAATGATGTTTCTGCGCTGTGAAAGCTCTATGCTTTTATATAACTTCGCTGGATTATCAGAAGATACGACCTTCACTCTTTGATTTTCTGCATCATAAATGAAGTCATTCTGTTTATCCAGCTCATACTCATAGAAACATTTTTCTTTAGATGATGTTTTATCAAACATAATGTTGCCGATATCAAAAACCAACGGATCTGACTCGAGTTCTTTGAAACTTATATCATCGAAGTATACAGTCGAACCGCTTGGGATGCTGTCTCCCATGAATAAATCAAATGATGCATCTGATGCCGTAGTTGTTGCTTTGAAGTTATATGTGAAACGCGTCCATGTATCCGTAATTGCAGATGAAAACTGAGTCGATTCAAAATATTTCATCGCATTCGACGCATCTCTTTTGTCGATAACACCATATGGACGGAAAGAACTCGTAGCCTTTGCCATGAAACTCAACTGATAATTTTTTCCGGCAACAATATTGATATCACTGCTTGAAATATATATATCCCACGAGCTTAGACCGATTTGATCTGCTTTGATACTCAAACATGCAGGAGCACTGTAATATTCATCAGTATTTCTTATGTACGATCCTTCTGCATTGCCGGATTTTTTTATCTGTATTATCCAGCCGCTAAGATCGGAGTCAAAGGAACCGTTAGTAATAAGTTCTGAAGCACTCGACTTAATTTTATTTGCAGTACTCCAGATGTTTCCGCCGATATTCTCCCAGTCACTTTCATTGTTCTTTGAAACTGATCCAAGAATAAGAGGCTTGTCTCCGTCTCCGTAAGATGTATAGTGAATCAGCGCGGAAGAATTGCCGCTCTTCGGTATCAGCTGACCACGCCATACACCGCCGCTTTTAAATTTGATTACATCTCCCGGCTTGAATTCGAATGAATTTACTTTATCAAGAGTTTTCCATGGAGAGTTTATACTCTTTCCGCTATTCTCATCATTTCCGTCGTTGCTTACATAATACGTTGTTCCGGTTCCAGTCGTAAAAACAATCGAATCCGTGGGATTCTTCGGACTTTTCGGATTCTTCGGATCGTCATCGTTGAAAACATTGTCCGAATCACTTCCGCCGGAAGAGCAGGAACATAGAAGAGAAGCCGTTAAACAAAAAAGCGCAAGTTTCTTAATCATCTTTTCCCCCTATTAAGATGTTTGATTGTTTTACCAAATCAGTTTATAGGAATTACCATTTCGGAATTTTTATTTTTTATCCGAAACTCGGGTCTTGCCCGTCTACTAACCAATTCGGCAAATTGGTTAAATTCATTTTTTATGAAGTTAACCGACGGATGTTATGACTTTGCATATTCTTTTGTCAATACATTTATACAATATTGACATATTAGTTATACGATACATATAATTCATTTTGTTAAAGAAATTTCATCACGTAATGTTGTAAATACCGTAGGTTTATCACGTTTTAAGACTTTGAGATTGACATCTTATTTATATATATAAAAATATATCAGATTCAGGGAATAAAATAAATTTATATTGTCAGGTTAACACCATCGTTGTACAAGCATACTCATGGCCAATGTTAGAATAAGTCTTTTTCATTAAATGCCATATTTTTTTTAAATAAAATATCTTCAACATCTCTACGCCCGTCAATAATAGTTATGATAACAACAGTTTTATCCTGAATTCTATACATAATCCACCATGGAGATTCAATTACTTCACGGTACAGATTAATTTCAAACTGTTTAAATTCAGGAATGATTCTGCCTTTATACGGCATAGAAGATAATGAATCAGCTTTTCTTTTTATGTTTTGATAAACTTTCTTTGCGCTATTTTGATTTTCGACGGCGATATATTCAATAATTTCTAATAACTCATTTTTCGCAGAATCGACCCATATTACTTCGAATTGAGGTTTCATTTAATCCATTTATGCTTATTTTCGATTTCTGCAAAAACATCTTTTTGTTTGGAGAATTTTCCATTTTTAAATTCTTTTTCGCCAATAGCCAGCAGTTTAAGCATTGTTAATGCCTTCTTCATGTTTTCGAAACTATCCGGATCAAGAATTACGGCTTTTGCAATTCCGTTTTGTGTAACATACATAGGTCTTTTTGTTGAATTTACAGTAGAAAGAACTTCTGTTGTGTTGGCTTTAACATATGAAATCGGTTTGATGTCCTGAATACTGTTCATAAAAACCTCAATGATACGACTAAATTATGTACATTATATGGTTATGTCAAGTTCTAAATCAGGTAGAGAATTATGAAAAGATGAAGCAGCCAAAACTTCAGACCAACCCAATCCTGTGTTGCACCCAGGCTTCATCTTTCAACAAAAGATATATATTTACCATAGACCCAACCGACATCACCGGAATCTGAAACTATTTTATACCAATAGAATTCATCACTTCCAATTTTCTCTTTTGAATCTGATTGCATGACAGAAATGATTTTTACTTTATTTGCGATTAAACCTTCTATTTTACTTTTTGAACCCGGTTTATTTCTGATTCTTACAGATTCTCCATTTATCACTCCGATTTTGCATTTTGTAAAATCAGGACCTTCAATCCGCGTTTGGTTTTCAATTATTACATTATATTTATCAATACTGCCGTTATCTTTGATCATTATACAATCTTCTTTGATCGATCTGATTCTATATTTCTGTATTGATCCATTAATAAAATATATTTCAACATCTACAGTGTTTTCATCAATTTGTTTAAATGATTTAAAACTTAATAAATGCAATCCCGCAAAATGAAATCTATCGTCAATCGGATCAATTATTGTAAAACTATTTACATAGGTATTAGATTTTCCCCAGCCGAATTCTTTTACATCACAATCTTTACGGTTTCTCAGATTTCCATAATAATCTGAATTATCCCAAATGCCTGAAATCATTTTAAATATTTCAATATTGAAACCCGGAATATTTCCCGCATTTAACGGAATAGCGATTAGCAATAATATAATTATAATAAATCTTTTTTTCATTTCATTATCCTTTGAGATAATATCGGGATAAATTATATTGCTAACATTACTTATTCATCTTTGGATGACACAATTTAAAAACATATATCATTTAACTGAAAAGATCCATTATATCATCGCCTGTAAGCGACTTGAAAAATGATGCTTCTTCTGTAATCAAGTCATTGACCAGTGCGCGTTTTTTATCCTGAAGAGCTAATATTTTTTCTTCAATTGTGTCTTTAACAATCATGCGGAATGCCGTAACCTTTTTAGTTTGACCGATACGGTGTGCTCTGTCTACAGCCTGAGCTTCCAGCGCGGGATTCCACCATGGATCAAACAATATGACGCAGTCTGCCGAGGTGAGATTGATTCCGACACCGCCGGCTTTTAAACTTAAAAGAAAAATGTTGATATCAGGATTATTCTGAAACTTTTCAATTTCTGCGCCGCGGTTTTTCGTAGATCCGTCGATGTACGAAAAAGGCAGTTTTCTCAGTTCAATTTCTTCTTTGATTATATTAAGCGATTGAACGAACTGAGAGAATATCAACACTTTGCGTCCTTCCGAGGTCAAATCATCGAGCATGTCCTTCAGCATTTCAAATTTACATGATGAGACATTCTTAAACTGCTCCGAAGCAATTACCGGAAACAATGCTATCTGCCTCAACCTGAGAAGCGCTTCAAAAATTTCAATCGCGGATTTATCTTTCCCTTTTTCTTCAATAGTCTTTTTTATTTTTGTGCTGAATTCTTTACGCAGAGTTTCATAAACCTTTTTCTGATCGGCATCCATTTCGCTAATAACAGTAATCTCTTCTTTTTCCGGAAGTTCTTTAGCTACCATATCCTTTTTTCTTCTCAATATAAACGGAAAGATAATCGAGCGAAGTCTTGCGGCAGCGTCCTTGTTGCCGTATTTTTCAATCG
>JAKQQL010000037.1:0-2470 GCA_029564175.1 Candidatus Cloacimonadota bacterium | reverse complement strand
GTTATAATTCGCAAAGTCACAATAATCCATCGTCTGCAAATGAATAATAACCGTCATGCGGTGTTATTATGATATGATCCATGAGATGCATATCGAGCAGTTCGGCAGCTTCCCTTATCTTTTGTGTGATCTTTTTATCAGAATCTGATGGTTGGTTATTTCCTGAAGGGTGATTGTGGCAGATTATTAATCCCTGCGCATTCGTTTTAAGTGCATACTGAAATATCAGTTTAACATCCGTAACTGTTCCTGCGGTACCTCCAAGGGAGATCTGAGCAGTCCCAAGGGCTTTATTTGCCCGGTTAAGTAGTAATATCTTAAATTCTTCAACATGTTCAAGGGTGTCCTCATTCCACCCCTGGATGAAAATATTATAGGCATCAGCAGAGGACTTGATCTGCAATCTTTCAGATGGTTTTATCCTGGTCTTGTATTTAAGGCTCACCTCTGCAACTTTTGTGACTTTGTTTTTCAATGTATTGGTCTTATGAAATGTGATTGGTTATGAATTTTATGGTCTACAGATTTAAATAAATGTTCCTTATGTCTTCCTGAACAATCCCAATATATCTTCTTGTTATGCCCACATTTGAGTGGTTGAAGATCTGAGACAGATATACAAGGCTTCGTTCACTCTGACCATCCATTTCCCACACCCGTTTGCCAAATGTTTTTCGTAATGCGTGGGTAGAGGCATTTTGAGTTTTTACCCCATATGTTTTCAGAGTGCTTTTTAATAGCCTGTTTGCATACTGAATAGTAAATTTCTGACCCTTTCTGTTTGCAAAAAGGTAATTTTCAAACTTAAACCGGCCTGACAATGCTATTTGGTTTGAAGTATATTTCAGAATTTCTTTCAGAGATTCATTGATCGTAATGGTTCTGACTTTGTCGGTCTTGCTTTCTGTGACAGTAATTTCATCCTTCCCGAGAACATCGATCCAACGGATATTCAATAAGTCTTTTGCCCTGAGGCCAAGATATGACCCGGTACCAATAAGGAGATAAGGTATGGTTCTGTTATCCTTTTTTAAGCGGACCAATAATCCGAGCATAGAATTCCATTCTATACCGGAACAAACCGTTTTAGATCTTGCGAGACTCATTTATATTATATATGCCTCATTTACAGGCAAATATAATATTTTTTAGCACTCGAAAAATAGAATTTTTAAAAAAATGATATCTTATTCTTGAATGACATCTAAAATGAATTTAGGTATTCTCAATTAATACTTACCGCACGATCTCTCTAAATGGTAAAATCTAGAAACTCTTCAAACTGCTTAATTTGGGAAATTTGTCTTAAATTAGATACAAATTTAAACTTAACGTTATGATTATTGCTGATCCGATTTGGAAAACTCCAATATTTAGGGTTGATCCTCATTTGTGCTTCGTAATAATGCCATTTAGAGAAAAATGGTCTGACTACATCTATCGTGAATATATTAAGCCAGTTGTAGAGTCGCAAGGAATTTCAGTTAAAAGGTCTGATGAAATGTTTGGCAGAAATGTGCTTGAGGATATTTGGGGTGCGATCTATTCTAGCCGTATAATAGTTGCTGACATTTCAGCACCAAATGAAAATGTTTTTTATGAACTTGGTATTGCACACACTTTAGGGAAAAAAACTATAATCCTTACACAAAATATTGAAAGAGTACCTTTTGATCTTAGAACTCAGCGAATAGTAGTATATTCAGATGACCATCCGGGTTATCTTAAACTTTCAGAACAACTTCCAAAACATGTAAATGCAATTTTGGCAGAATCAATTGATGAAGTACAACATATAAGGTCGATTACAGGTGGTTATGCCGTTCGTAATGCAAAACAATCAATAGAATGTTTTGGAGAAAAATTGCAGCATTCGGTAATAACAGACTGGATGGATATTATAGGAGTTCGGGAAAATGTTGTCATGTTTAATAAAATTGTTGAAATAGAAGGACGTTTTTCGAATATTAAGTGTAATCACAGATTCGCATATTCTGATCGTTATCCAAATCAATTGCGATTAGCCATTATGTTTGAGGAACCATATCTTCAAATTGGCTCTTCAGATTCTGTTGAAATTCAGTATACCGTTGAAAATGGATTTAATGGCACTGAAAAAAGATGGACATATGATATTGGTGTAGATTGTAACGAACTGATTTTTCAATTAATAATGCCAAAAGAATATGTTGGGATTGTTCAGATTATTAAGGTCATAAAACCGACCGATTATGTTCTTCAAGCCCTTATAGCCGAGCATAGAGAAGATAAAAGCATTTTTTTAGGTAAAATTATGGCACCGGAAGTCGGCGTAACGTATGCTATAAAATGTGTAAATTTCAATTCAATTATATACCACTATTTCAGTTAAAGAGTAACGCACTTTACAAATATATTTAAAAAGATTTAAGCTGTTTTGTTTGGAAAAAGAAGAAGACACCTTCTTCGTTTTCCTGACTATGGTGGTTCA
>JAKQQL010000034.1:0-1602 GCA_029564175.1 Candidatus Cloacimonadota bacterium | reverse complement strand
GAATTGATTTTAACGACCATTAGAGACCGTTTACCATTGCGGAGGGTGTCACCATAGTATAAACCTTCCTGAATTGATCTGAGACCTGTAAACAGAGGTTTTTGACCGTGTGACCATGATTCAATTACATATCTCGCACCCTGCCTGATGAGAAATTCAGAGCGGGGTTCTGACAACCTGACAAAAGAGAATTGATTAAACTTTGATCCGGTGAGGTCGTATATATCAGTACGTACCGGATTCTGTTTAAATATCAACTCCAGATGTTTGGGAATTGCCTTCATGATTAACCCCTCCTGTATTTTAGTGTAGGTATATCTTTTATTGCCTCCCGGATATCTGCCTCATCATATAATACACGGGATCCGATCCGGGAACCTTTAATGATTCCGGTTCGGGTGTATTCGTTGAGGGTTGGCAGAGATATTTTTAAAAGAGTTGCGACCTCCTGCCGGGACAAATAACGTTGTATTTCCTTCTGGTTGAGGAGGGAGAGTTCTTCTCTGATAACAGAGCGGAGAGTTTCAGAAAACTCCTCCGGTGTTACATTTTGAATTAAAGTTGAATTTGTTGTCATATCTGAAAGTATTTGATAACTTTTTTCGTCATCAAATGTCTTCCTTTCCGATATGATCATATTTCCGAAACTTCCAAACGGAAATAAATGGAAATACTATTTTTTATTGATTGATTTCAATAAGTCAGAAAACAGAACTTCAAAATCTTTTCGTACGTCGTTAAATGGTTCATTTGTCAGCATCCGATCTGAAATATAATTTCCAGATAAACCAAATTCAGCGTAAAAGATTTTAGCGACCGGAGTTTTTTTATGAGGTTTCAATAATGGGACAAGAACATAATACGCACATAATAATTCACTCTTATCATTTGTCAAACCATGCCATTTACCATTTATAGTATAACCATGTGACTCAAAAATCTCTTTCACTTTCCTTGCGTTGTCTTTATCTCTGAATAGATCATCAAATGTGATCGTTTTTTTATGAAATTGTGTCGATATCTGTTTTTTTATGTTACCAATTTTTGTTAGTGTATATTCCAATTCTATTTTATTAATCGCAATAATCTGCAAATCGAAGAATGATTTATCAATATGCCTATTTATCTTATGATCACGTAATAATGAATATCCAATTTCATCCCGATTGATGAGTCGGATTCTGTTCCCGTTCTCATCCTCTTCTGCATCTTCTTTAGTGTAGGGATCATAAACTTTTGTTCTATACCATTCAATCCGGTTTTCAATCGCCTCTGAAAACTTTTCAAATATATCGGGATTGAGATCATAATTCTCATCAATAATATTATGATAATAATTGTAAAAGTCATTTTCAGGCAGGGTAAATGATCCAATTATAAAATTGTCATAATCATTTGATAGAAGTCTCTTTGCCATTGTTTTATTTTTAACGTGCTATTTTAAGAGTATTCCCTACAAAATACGGATGATCTGAAAGAATGACTGCCGTTTCTTCTTTGGATACTTTGATATATTTAAGAAATTCGCGCTCTGTTTTATGTCCGGATATTTTCATTATGTCAATAGTGGGTATCCCTGCCAGATACATATTAGTACAACCG
>JAKQQL010000210.1:0-18389 GCA_029564175.1 Candidatus Cloacimonadota bacterium | reverse complement strand
TTCATTTTTTAACTACGCTGTGTGTGTTTTGTAATCTCACGCGGAGACGCGGAGTCGCGGAGAGAATAAAGAGGCATCCTAATCATTTGATAAATGTAAAATTCCACTTCTGTGACGGGGTAGTACGTTTAATTGTGAATTGTGAATTATAAATGATGAATGACATCCCCTACTGCAAAAACGAGTTATACCTCACGCGAAGACGAGGAGGGTGTAGAGAATGTATTTAATCAGATTCAGGGGCGTCAGCCCTGTGATCTTCGTAGAATTCCGTGTTTTCTGTGCTTTCCGTGGTTATAGAAAACACCTCTTTGTCTCTTTATTTTTAAATCTGCGTCTAAAAAAATCGTTCTAAATATAAGAGCTCAGATCTGCAACAAAAGCAATACAGGGTATCTGCTTAAATAGACAGATACCCTGAAAAAAATTACTCACTTACAATATTGCCATCGTAAAGATTGATGATTCTGTCTGCAAAGTGAGCATATTTATCATCATGAGTTACCATGATAATTGTTTTGCCTTCTTTATGCAATTCCGATAAAATCTCCATCACTTCTTTTCCATTTGTGGAATCCAGATTACCGGTTGGTTCATCAGCCAGAATCAAGTCAGGCTCTGCTACAATGCATCTGGCAACAGCCACTCTCTGTTGTTGCCCGCCACTCAGTTGGGAAGGAAAGTGCTTTGCCCTGTGTTTGATATTGAGTCTGTCCAATGCTGTTTCAATTCTTTGCTTTCTTTCACTGCTGTCTATTTTCAGATAATGCAAAGGTAATTCGATATTTTCATAGACATTGAGAGAGTCAATCAGGTTGAATTTCTGGAAAACAAAGCCAATTTTACCTTTTCTCAGACGAGTTCGTTCCACTTCACTCATCTGATGAACCGGCTGGTCAAGAAGATGATATTCTCCGTCAGAATGTACATCCATCAGTCCGAGAATATTCATTAAAGTGGTCTTTCCGCATCCGGAAGGTCCTTTTATCGCCACGAATTCACCTTTTTTTATGTGTAAATCAATGGCATTTATGGCAGTGGTTTCTATCTCATCGGTCGTAAAGATCTTGGTCAGTTTTTGTAATTTAATCATTTTTTTATCTCCTTTCTTGTAGGACAAGCAACCTGCTTGTTTTTTCTTTTCGCAAGCTGGTAGCTTACGTTACATTCTGTCGCCCCTTCGGGGCTCTGATTGTGTGGGGCAATCTTTCCCATGGTTGCACCATGGGCTACTCATATTTTGCCCTTTCAGGGCAATTTTTGTAAGATCATTACACCAAATCTATCTTTTCCGTATCAATCAGCGGCATCCGTGTCAAAAAAACATTTTCTTTCCGCAAGCTGGTAGCTTGCGCTACGGTTTTATCATTCATTATTCAAATACACTGAAGCCTGGGTTTTGTACGCTTTTCTGATATGATACATAACAGGTAGTAAAACCATGAGCATGGTCAGTATAAAACTGATCAATCCACAGAGCCAAAGATGGGGAGCCTGAATGGCAAATTTTCCGGTGAAGATATCGATCAGATACCAGGTAAAGGCAACAGAAGTCAACCAGGCTATTATCGTCAAAACAACAAAAGGTTTTGAGTATAGTTTGAGTAAATCCGAATGCTCCGCTCCGTTGATTTTGTGTATGGCAATTTCTTTCATCTGACTGAAGATATGCAGAGAACTGATACTAATGATACCAAAAATGGCAATCAGTGTGCAGATCAAAGCAAAAAAGATTATCAGATTTAAAAGCATCACATCTTCTTTATAAAAATCCTTGATTTTCTGTTCAATATCTTCATACTCATAACTAAAGATCGATTCCTGAGTCAACTTTTCAAAAACGGTATTGGCTTTTTGAATTACAACATCCCTTTTTCCAGGTTGGTATCGAATCTGTACATGCTCAAAAATATCCTTAGCTTCTACAAAAATGACAGGTTCTACTTTTTCATATAATGAGTTAAAATGTACATTATCTACTACCGCTTTGATAATATGAGTGTTTGAAGGCATATCACTACTCCCATTTATCGCATAGGCAATATCATCCGGAATTTTTAATGATTTGCCAATGGGATTAGTATCAGGGTAAAATAAATCAGCAGCCGTTTTATTTAATATCATGTCTCCGGATAAATCATTTTGATTAAAGGGAAGCATATCAGAAACACTACCTTTTAGAATCCGGATATTCATTTTCTTAAAGAATCCCTTATCAGCCGGATATAAGACTGCTTTACCAAAAATTTCCTTTCCATTATGATCGCTGACAAAAGTGGCAGTCATATAAGATTTTTTTTCAGATTTATTGGCAATATCAAATCCTGTCATAGTTACAGACTTTATCTCAGGGATGTTTTCCAGTTCCTGTCGTAGAATATCTGGTGGTATATAGCCTGGTATATTAGCGCTAAAGGCATTGTACTGGATCAGATTTTGTTTATCGTAGCCTAAGTCATAGTGACGGATATAGTCGATCTGAAGATAAGTCATCATTGCAGACAACGCAAACAAAACACTGATGAATATCTGAGCAAATAGAATATACTGAAAGACTCGGCTTTTCTTCCGGATTCGTTTATCTTCCTGAACCTCATTGTTATTGGCTATTTTATACGCAGATATAAAACCAATCAGCCAGAAGATAACAAGAAGGATACTCATCAGGACAGTCGCTCCAAAATGATGGAAAATTTCATAATTCTGCAGATTTAACTCTGTCCATTGAGAAAATAATTTTTGAGCTCCGATATATAAAACTACAGCTAAGCTGGCAGCAAATATAAAGGAAACAGAATACTCCGTCATAATCTGAAGCACAATGTCTTTTCTCTCAGCGCCTAAAGTCTTTCGGTAAGCAAATTCATTCTGGCGTTTTTCCCATATCAGGTTTAAAAGATTATAAAAGTTTAAAAAAGCAGAGAGTAAAACCAAACAAGCCAGGATAAGCGTTCCATGAATCAGATTAATATTCATCGTTTTACTGTCTTCATATAATCCTTGGATATAATGTATCTTATGAACCGGATCAATATGACAGGTTCTTTTAACCTGAGAAGATTGTTCAAACTGAGTTAGAAACTGGTTGATTTTTTTCTCTACTTGAGGAAGATTATCTGGGTTTGAAATTCTTATCATAACATCAGAAGTACTGTAAATATCTTCTTCAGTATTATTTACAACATCAGAATTAAAACGATATGCCTCTTTTCTATAATGCAGGTTATTCGGCAAATCCTCGAAAACCCCGGTAACGGTATGAATTTGACGTGTTTTCAGAAATACTTTTTCACCAATGGCATTCTCCTTACCAAAATACTTTAAGGCAAAAGAACGACTGACAATCAAATCAGAAAAAGAAGTCAAAGCACTGTCTTTATCTCCATAGATAAACTTCATGTTGTACACTTTGGGAAAATTAGGTGTAACCATAGAAGATGAGTTAATGATGGGTATGACTGTCCCTTTTTCACTGGTGAATTTTGCCAAAATATTATAGTCTGCTTTGACCGTATAATCGACAATTTCAGGAACTTCAGTCCGCAGTCTTTTCATAATCAGATAAGGGAAGCCTGCAATATCCTTATTAGGTGTTTTTTGGTCAGAATATGACACTCGTAAGCGATACCATTCATGATTAGGCGTGATACTCCGGTCATAATCATAATGATACCACACAAACGAAATGAGTAATGAAAATACTGCCAGTCCAATAGCAAGACTGACAACAGCTACCTGAAAATTCAGCGATTCTTTTTTAAACGCATTGCACGCTGATTTGTAATAATGAAAGATCATAAGTCCTCCTTTTTCATCATATTTATAAAATGATCCTTTCAACCTGAACCTGAGGGTATGCACTGAAATTGACCAATAGTCCGAGTCTCTTATGTGAAACTTTGAGATAATTCATAACTTGCGCTTTATACTCAGGTGTTAATTCTTTTACTGATTTAAGTTCAACTATTATCTTATCATAACAAATGAAATCAGGTATAAATATATGAGAAAGTGGACTACCTTTATAGCACAGAGTCAACTCAGGTTTTGAGACAAAAGGAATATTCTGTGTTTGAAATTCTCTTTCAAGACATTCCTGATACACTGATTCCAAAAAACCATTACCTGTTTCTTTATAAACTTCAAATATGGCACCACGGATAGCATAACATTCTTTTTCATAAATCAAACTCATATCTACCTCTCCTTTTTTTTAACAACCACTGAAGGCACTGAAAGCACGGAAGAAAAGAAGATTAAGAACTTTTTTCTGACTCATAATCCTCCTTTCCGTATTATTCCGTACTTCTGTGGTCGTTATTATTCTTTTCAACCACTGAAGGCACTGAAAGCACGGAAGAAAAGATAAGAACATTTAAAGCTTTTAATTGACTCATTTCTCCTCCTTTCCGTGTATTTCTGTGGTCGCTATTCTTTTTTCAACCACTGAAGGCACTGAAAGCACGGAAGAAATAAAGATTAAGAACTTTTTTAACTGACTCATATTTCATCCTTTCCGTATTTTTCCGTATTTCCATGGTCGTTTTTCTTTTTTCAACCACGGAAGGCACTGAAGGCACGGAAGAAAAGAAGATCAAGGACTTTTTTAACTGACTCATTTTTCATCCTTTCCGTGTTTTTCCGTATTTCCGTGGTCGCTATTCTTTTTTTTTCAACTTACCACCCCGTCACTTCGTGCCACCCCTCCAAAGGATGGGAATTACCTGATTTTCAGACTCTCCTTCTTTTTCCATTCCGGGTTAGAGCTGATAATGATTTCCTCGTTTTCATCTAAACCGCTGATAATCTCAATTTCTTTGATGTTACGTCTGCCTGTTTCTATCTTTCTTCTAAAAGCCCTTTTCCCTGTTTGATCAATCACAAAAACTTCTCTGTTGTCATTCTCATTGAGGTATTCGCCCAGAGGAATCACCAGGGTATTGGGAATCGTGGAAGTCAGCATATCAATGTTAACAATTTGACCTGACTTAATGTTTTCCGGCAATTTACCCTTAAAATCAACTGTTACATTATCGCCTTCCAGTTTAGGATGGATATTATCTATTTCAATCAGTACTTCCGGATTAAAATCAGTTAATTTGGCTTTAGAACCTGTTTTCAAGTGTTTCAGATAATACTGATTGATTTTTGCCTGAATATAGTATTGTTCATTATTTTCGATAATGGCAATCTGACTGCCTAAACTGAGGATTTTACCCATCGTCAGATCGAGATTGGTGATTTGACCGCTAATAGGGGCTTTGATAACCAGATCATGTATCTTATTTTTGATTTGATCCAGATTTTTCTTTACCTGACTGAGTGACTGTTCTATTTGGATGACTTGCTGTTCTCTCATTAAAGAATCGGTAATCGCTTCTTCTGAAGACAGTTGATAATTATTTTTCAAAGTATCATATTCTTCCATTTGGGACAGATATTCATCTTCAGAAATGTACTTTTTGTCATACATGGACTTAATATGCCGGATTTCTCTCTCTTTTTTGGTCATTTGCATTTTCAGCGCAAAAAGATTCCTTCTCTGGCTCAGACTGCTCTGATTCCTTTGAATCCTGGCAGTACTCAGATTGTTGATCTGATTGGCAACTTCTGTTTCGCTGTTAATGAGTTGTAACTGAAGATCATCATTGGATAAAACAGCTATCGGCTCTCCCTGAGTAACATAATCCCCGATTTTCTTACAGATTTTTTCCACTTTTCCACCCACAGGCGTTTCCACCTGATAGGATTGTAAAGGAATGACTTTTCCGTCTGTTGAAAAAGAAGCTGTTAGTTCTTTTTTTACAACAGTATAGCGCTTGATGTCATTTTTGTTCACACGGGCTGTTTTGAAATGTTCAAGGCTGTATGCTCTGATAAAATAGAGTAACAATAAGGTCAAACAAATGATGGCACTTAAATGCAGATACTTTTTGCGCCTTTTACTTTTTGGGATAAGCTTATCCATAATCAACCTTTTTATATTATTATCTTGTTTTTATATGCAAAATATATTCCAATAATGTTCTTTTACTTAACTAAATACATAAAAAATTTAATACAAAAGCCTATAAAATTTATTCATAATTTTGTAGCAGCAATCAGTTAAAGACTCAATTTCTGCTCAATACTTGATAGTTTTTTGGGTAAAAATTAAAAGATTTTATGATTTATACCAGATAAGGAATATATAAGGAAAGGATAAGGGAAGAATAAGGAATCAAAACAGAAAGTATATAGATTTTATAATTTTATAGATATATTTTGATATAAAATATTTAAATTCACATTTTCTATAATTTTTTAAAACAAAAAAATATAAAATCCAATTCAATTAACAAATTGATTGACAGCTTTGACTCATAAATTTTAATAGATATATGGAGAATAATGAATGAATAAAAAGAAAGATAAGTTTGTAACTACTGGTAAAAGCATCCGATTAAAGAACACTTGTGTCAACGATCTGGATGACATTTATGATTTTGAAGAAAAAGAACAAAGTCATACCAAAACCTTTAGACGAACTTATGAAAAAGGCAAATTTTCTCAAAAAAGCAATCTCACTCTCCTTGAAGGCAGAATCATTGAAATGAGAACGAATTATTCTTATATCGTTGATATGAATGGGGCATTATTTCCATGTACGTTAAGCGGAAGATTAAAATATCTTGAGTTTGAAAGTCATAATCCGGTTTGTGTAGGGGATTATGTCAAAATTGATACACATGAGAAAGACAATTACCGAATCGAAGAAGTATTACCTCGTCATAACAGACTTTCGCGTTATCTATCCAGTGCAACCATGCAAAGAGAAATCGCTATAGTTTCCAATATTGACCAGATCATTATTACTGTTTCCTGTAAAGACCCTATGTTTAACTCAGGTTTGATAGACAGATATTTATGTCTGGCTGAGATTTATCAGATTCATTCACTGATTTGTGTTAATAAAACAGATATAGCAGATGATCTGGAAGCCATTCAGGAAGAATGTCAATATTATTTACAAAATGGTTATCAGGTTATTTATACTAGTACGCAAAGAAAAAAACACAGTTTAGATTATCATAGATTAATGAGCAAACATTTATTATTTAAAAACTACCAAATTAAGGGATCATTCCAGCAGTATAGAAATCCAGGTATAGAAGAATTAAAAGAATTATTGAAAAATAAAGATTCGGTATTTACAGGGCATTCAGGTACAGGAAAAAGTTCAATTATCAATGCCATTGAGCCATCTCTTAATTTACGCGTTGGTGAAGTCAGTAATGTACATCGAAAAGGCCAGCATACCACAACGACTTCCAGAATGATTAAATGGTCTTTTGGTGGCCATCTGATTGACACTCCAGGTATTAAAACGCTTGAGCTTAGTTCTGCTCATAAAAATCTAATCCCTTCACATTTCCCTGGTTTTGCTCAGTATGCAAGCCATTGTTATTTTCAGGATTGTACGCATACCCATGAAGATCATTGCAGTGTATTGGAACATTTAGGCAAAGAAATTCCGGAAGAACGCTATGACTCTTACATACGGATTATGGATTCCTTATGAAGCATATTGCATTAGTTTTTCGTCCGAACATTGATTCTGAGAGCATTTTTAAAACGTTGTCAGACCATTTTACTAACCATTGCCGATTTTACCTGATCAACCCAGATGATGAAAATCAGATCTGTAAAATTTCCAAAAAAAACGCTGACAGCATAGGATTAACCCTACAGGCAGACTGCTCTGAAAACGGTCTTATTGATGGAGAAACAGCTTTATTCAAAAAAAAACCAGATTGTATTTTAGTATTTGGCGGAGACGGTACCATTCTCCGTTCTTTACACTATGCATCAAACTTTCATGCGCCTATATTAGGTTTTAACATGGGTACGCTTGGTTTTTTAACAGACTGTAAAATCAATGAGCTGATACCTTCAATCAATATGTTTATAAATGGGAAATATCAAATTGAAAAAAGAATGTTGCTTGATATCTCTGTTATTCGCAATAATGAACGAATTGTACACTTGCCAGCCCTTAATGATGCAGTTATTTATAAAGGAGAATTGTCAAAACTGATCACACTAAAGCTCTTCTCCAATAAACGTTATGTCTATGAAACCAGATGTGATGGCATCATTACAGCGACACCAACAGGTTCTACTGCCTATTCTATGTCATCAGGCGGCCCTATTATCTCCCCAGACATGGAAGCTTTTGTAGTAAATCCCCTCAATCCTCATGTGCTTTCAATCAGACCCATGATTTTTAATGCAGAAGATACTTTGCATTTTAAACTGGAAGAACCTCACTCTTCCACGGTTTTACAGATTGATGGAGTTAATGTCGTTCAATTGCTTCCAAAAGATAAAATAACGATTAAACGATCAACAAAGAAAATGTGTTTTATCAAATTATCCCATAGAACTTTTTATCAAATCCTGAGAAAAAAACTCAAAATGGGAAAACTTTAGAGGAATAGATGCTAAATTATCTAGAATTGAAGAATTTCATTTTTGTAAAATCGCTGAAACTGTCGTTTTCCAGTGGGTTACAAATATTAACAGGAGAGACCGGTGCTGGAAAGTCAATCATTGTCGGTGCGATTCATCTGATAATGGGCGGTCAGCTAAAGGGGAATGTATTCAGAGATCCTAAGCAAAAAGTCAGTCTTTCAGCAATATTCTCCATCAATTCTCAAAATCAGGCGTTAATGAATCTAATCAATCAGTATGATATTGATATTTCAGACAATGAACTTTTCTTTTCAAGAGAGATTCAAACAGATGGAAAATCAAGCGTATTTATCAATGGCAGAAAAGTAACAAATACCATCATACGTGAATTCAGAGACTCACTCTTCGACTTTCACAGCCAACGTGACCAACAATTATTACTCAATGAAGATTTTCAGTTATTATGTTTAGACCATTTTGCCAGACTTGATTCTGAACGAGATGAATATACACAATGTTTCCATGCATATCAATCTCAGGTTTCTCATTTAAAAAAACTGGAATCAGAAGAAAGAAAGTCCGAAGATAAAATCAGACTCTATGAATTTCAGATCAATGAGATTGAAGACTTAAAACTGAAAGCGGATGAAGAACAAGAACTGGATGCCGAGTATCAGGTATTATCTAATGCTCAGGAAATACTGGATGCCTGTGATCAGTTGAATCATCATCTTTATGAAAAGGAAAATGCCGTCTATGATCAGATTTCATCATTTTGTAATTTGTTTGAACGATTTGCCCGAATGAATAATCTGATTAGTGAACAAAATGAACATTTACAGGCAATTTTATCTCATTTTGATGATTTAGTTCAAATTTCACGACAAATCCCTCAAGAGATCTACCTTGATCAAAACCGACTGGATGAAGTAGAAAGCAGAATCCAGCTTTTGCATCAAATTAAGACAAAATACCGAAAAAGTATCTCAGAAATTATTGCATACAAAACAGAAATGCAAAAATATTTAAAAGAGCATAATTCTTTAAAAGATAAGATAGAAGAGGCTAAAAACAGTCTTGATCAATTAAGGCAAGATTTGCTTGTAAAGGCCGATTCGCTCAGTTTAAAAAGAAATCAGTCAGCGATTAATTTTGCTTCAGAAATTGAAGAAAATTTACAGGATTTAGCCATTCCATCAGCAAACGTAAAAATAAAAGTTGACAAAAATCAAGACATATGTAATAATCAAGCGAACAGAGTCATAGGGTTAAAAGAAACGGGTCAGGATCAGGTTGAGTTTCTTTTCAATGCCAATAAGGGCGGACAATTACAAATATTAAAACATTCCGCTTCAGGAGGTGAATTATCACGATTACTTCTGGTAATCAAAAAAATACTGGCAAACAATCTGCCACCTCAAACCATCATCTTTGATGAGATTGATTCAGGTATCGGAGGGAAAACAGCAGATATGCTTGGACAATATATATACAATATCAGTGATTATCATCAGGTCATCTGTATCACACATTTGGTTCAGGTGGCTTCGTACGCTGAAAAACACTTTAAAATTGAAAAAAATACGCTGGAAGAAATGACTGAAATTCAGGTCGATTTACTCAATGAGAATGAAAGACATAAAGAAATTGCCAGAATGTTGTCAGGTGATCTTTCAGAATATGCACTCAATCATGCCAAAGAATTATTGAAAAAGAGGAGATAAATCGTATGAGATTAAAATTTACAAAACAATTTAAATTGCTAATCATTGCTTTGATTATTCTGGGAGCCTTTGGATTTGCGAAATTAGGTCCCTGGTTTAATAGCAGAGGAGGTCAAAATCCAATTGCATTTCAAACAGAAAGAGAATTTAAAAAAGCCAAAAACTTCATAAAAACCAAATTTGAATTTAATGTCGAAAAATTTGATGAGTTTGGTCAAAAAATCGATCAAATCAGCAATAATCCAAACGTGAATGTCATTAAAAAAGAACAAAGCAGTAATGCTGTTATTTATTTAGCAGAGATCAAAGATAGCGATTATAACGCCATCGTGAATGAAATCAGAAATTATCCGAGTGTTGGCAACAAAAAAGAAGGCTCGTTTAAAAGTACTGCATTTGACAAAGATATTCAACAAAGATTGGATGTGAACATCGCACTAAAAAACAAGTATATGGCTGATCTACAAAAAACTAAACAGGCTTATACTTCTGATCGTTTAAGAATTCAGTTAAACACCGTACAGGAAACAATTGACAGTTTACAAACCCAAATCAAAGAACAATCTCACAATAAACAAAACAATCTGATTTTCCTGGTTGTTAGTCCAAAAGTATCTGGTTCAAAACACATATTGGCTTCTACTACAAATTTTGCGACCAGATTTATTATTGGGCTTGTTGGTGTAACTCTGGCAGTTTTTGTACTTTTATTTGTAATGAACGGAATTCTAAATCTGATGTCTCTTTTAGGTTTCCACACAGCTAAAGGTAGTGGTGGAAAATCATACAGCAGTTATAAATATGGCTCAACTGGCAGATACAGTTATGGCGGTTATGGCAGTAACCGGAAAAGAAAAGTAAAAAGAATATACAAAGATCCAACGACAGGGGAAAAAACAGAAGTAAATTCCACTGAAGATAAAAAGTAGGAGGTTTCTATGGATGCGTGGATTGTCTGGCTTGCACTTGGTATCCTGTGTTTTATTGTAGAAATATTTACACCAGGATTCTTCTTTTTCAGTTTTGGGGCAGGCGCTATACTAACTGGTTTAGCAGCCTATTTTACCGATAACCTTGTCATACAGCTGGCTGTTTACGCGATTAGTACCTTTTTTGCTTTTATACTCATGAAGCGTTTCGCCAAATCAATATTAAAAAATGATACAACCGAAAGTAATATCTTTGCGCTTAAAGGGAAAACCGGTATCGTAACCAAAGCAATTCCAAAAAACGGCAGAGGTTATGTAAAAATAGGTGGCGAAGAATGGTCTGCTGTCTTCAATTTGAATATGGATATGATCGAAGAAGGCACTCAGGTAACAATAGTTGAAACAGAAGGAAACAAAGTCATTGTAAAACCTAAGGAGGAAAAATGATTTTATCAAGTCTTGGTCTCATCATCATTATCGTACTCTTTGTCTTAGTTTTAGCATCAAAGGGTTTAAAAGTAGTTCAACAGGCAGAAGTGATTATCGTTGAAAGATTAGGACGTTATCACAAAACATTAAGCAGTGGTCTTCATATTATCTGGCCTATTGTCGATAAACCCCGTTCTTTTAACTGGCGTTACATCAAGGAAGACTTCAAAGGTAATAAATACATCCAACAAACGATGATTAACAGAATGGATTTAAGAGAGTCTGTTTATGACTTTCCAAAACAAAATGTAATTACCTCTGATAACGTTTCTATCGAAATCAATGCCTTAGTTTATTTTCAGGTAACTGATCCGTTTAAGGCAATCTATGAAATTAATAATTTACCAGATGCAATTGAAAAATTGACACAAACGACTCTCCGTAATGTGATTGGTGAACTTGATCTGGACAAGACATTGACTTCCAGAGATACTATCAATTCAAAACTCAGAGATATTTTAGATGAAGCTTCTGATAAATGGGGAGTAAAAGTCAACCGTGTGGAATTACAGGATATTAATCCCCCAAAAGAAATTCGTGCTGCAATGGAAAAACAAATGCGCGCAGAACGTGACAAACGTGCTAAAATCCTTGAAGCGGAAGGTGATAAACAATCACAAATGACTGTAGCAGAAGGCGATAAAATTGCTGCGATTACCCGTGCAGAAGGTGAAGCTCAGTCAAAACTGGTAGTCGCTGAAGCAGAAGCTGAAGCAATCAGAAGAGTATCATCTGCTGTTGCAGCTACTAAAACTGATCCAGCTCAATACTTACTGGCTTTAAAATATATTAATGCTTTTGCTGAGTTAATTCAAAAAGGGGATAAAACGGTTATTCTGCCTTATGAATCAAGCGCATTACTTGGCTCTGTCAAGACATTAAACGAACTTTTCAAACAGTCATAGATTTGAAATACTAATAAATTTGGAGGAAAAATGTCAGAAATAACCGATATTCATGCAAGAGAAATTCTTGATTCCAGAGGGAATCCAACTATTGAAGTAGAAGTATATCTTGAATCCGGCATTATGGGTCGTGCTGCAGTGCCAAGCGGTGCCTCAACCGGTGAATTTGAAGCAGTAGAATTAAGAGATGGCAATAAAAACCGTTATTTAGGTAAGGGTGTCGAAAAAGCTGTAAAAAATGTGATAGATGATATTGCTCCAGAAGTTGTTGGAATGGATGTAATAGATCAGATGGATATTGATCAGGTGATGATTGAACTTGATAATACGCCAAATAAAGCAAAATTGGGTGCGAATGCCATCTTAGGTGTTTCTATGGCTTCTGCCAGAGCTGCTGCTGACTATCTGGGAATTCCGCTTTACAGATATTTAGGTGGTACTTTTGCGCATGTATTGCCGGTTCCAATGTCAAATATTATTAACGGTGGCGTTCATGCTGACAATAATGTGGACTTTCAGGAATATATGATTGCGCCTGTCGGTGCAGAAACATTTAAAGATGCACTCAGAATGAATGCAGAAATTTTCCACACTTTAAAGAAGATCCTCCATAAAGAAGGGCATAATACCGGTGTAGGTGACGAAGGTGGTTTTGCGCCTAACCTGAATAACAATGAAGAACCGCTGCAAAAGATCGTTGAAGCGATTAAAGAAGCCGGATACATTCCAGGTCAGCAGATTGCGATTTGTCTGGACCCAGCATCATCATCATTCTATAAAGATGGAAAATATATATTAGCTGCTGAAAATAAAGCACTTTCCTCAGAAGAAATGGTCGCTTATTACGAAGAATTATGCAATAAATATCCGATTATTTCCATTGAAGACGGCCTTGCTGAAGAAGATTGGGATGGATTTAAATTAATGACACAAAAATTGGGTCACAGACTTCAGATTGTTGGGGATGATTTATTTGTTACCAATTCTGAAAGACTGGCACGTGGCATTAAAGAAAATGCTGCAAATTCCATCTTGATCAAATTGAATCAGATTGGATCTGTAACTGAAACACTTAAAACCATTGAAATGGCTAAATCAAATGGCATGACCTGTGTTATTTCTCACCGAAGTGGTGAAACCGGTGATACTTTTATTGCTGATCTTGCGGTTGCAGTTAATGCTGGTCAAATTAAAACCGGTTCTATCTGCAGAAGTGAAAGAATTGAAAAATATAACCAATTACTCCGTATCGAAGAAGAACTGGGCATTTCTGCAGTCTATGCAGGAAAAGATGCTTTCAGACATTTAAGATAGAACATACGATTATATAGTCAGGGTCTTATGACCCTGACTGCTTTTAAAAGATTAAAGAGAGGTCATTATGGGTATATTTTCATCCAAATCAGATCTGATTTTAAAAAAGACAGCTGACATAGAGAATCTACTCACGGAGATAGCCTCACAACCCCATGTCGTACTTACCAGTATTTTAGGCGAAAGTGTTACCACAAAAATTGATAAGTGCTCTCAATTTATATACTTATATCAGTTTCATCCCGTTAAATACAATCAGGATTTAAGGGCTGGCACTTCTTACAAATTTAAGATAGAAGCCGTTCATCATTCTGACAGGTATGATATTTGGTTTGAAACAAAGTTCGTCCAATCTGATGTCGCTTCATCACGAAAGTTTTTAGAATTCTCGATCCCTGACAGTCTCAAATACCAAAAGACACCTTACGAAGTGTATCCTAAACAAGAAGACAATATTAGTTTGACTTATAAAATTAAAAATATGCCTGAGTTTAGAAAAGTAACTTATCTCAATTCAAAGGAGATTCATTTCTCTGGTGATCTGGACCATTTGTTAAACGATTATAATGGCCGTACGATTTACAATATTGAGCTGAAACTTCCATTTGATAAATTGATTATATCAGGTAACTTCAGAAAAATCAGAAAAGAATGTTTTGCTTTTGAATATTACCTGTATAGCAGTTCGACAAAAGAAATTATTGAAAAATATTTTGAATATGATTTTATAAGAAACAACCCGAATATGGTTTATCAGGTTGAAAGCTATGATAATCCCTTGCCTGAGGTTTCCTATCAAATCATGAATCCAGAGAGTAAATATATCATCGTCTATGATGAAAAAAAAATAGTAACTGAGTATATCACTGAATATTTATCTAAGCGAATTACGTCAAAAATTGTACAGATCAATGATTTTAGTCTTCTCTTTGATACGATCAGCCAGTTTCCACCAAAATTACTCATTCTTAATGAAATTACAGGCAGCAAAAATATCAAAGATTATGCAAAAAAGATAGATATGTGTCCATGTCCGGTGATTATTAGTAAATCGCAAACCAGCAACTTATATCCAGAACAAGTCAGTGAGAGTAAGGTAAAGGGAATAATCAATAAACCAATTGATGGCAAGATATTGCTGGATATTGTTAAAAAAATACTTGGAGATCATATATGAAGATTTCAAAACTAATCATCATCCTCATGTTTATTTTAATCAGTGCCTGCGCTAAAGAAGGCGATTTCACACTGATTAACAGATGTAATCACAACGTGTATTATACAATACAAAACAGAGATTACACGTTACCTCCCTCACAAAGCCGTACCCATAGCTTTTCTGTGGGCAAACAAACTCCTTTCAATACCGCTGAAAAGGAAATTGGTATTAAAATTGAAGGCGAAACATACATAATGACAGATAGTTATAATAATGATCTGGAATATACTGACACCTCTGTGAACATTCAGGCAGATAAAAACCTCAAAGCTTATCTGTATCCCAATAGAGCTGGTTTGAAAATAGTAAATTTATCCAGCAAAAAGTACCGAAATCTCGTTTATAAACAACATTTTGAAGGGCATACCTATGCTTCAGATGATCTCTTTTTCTATCAGGATTTGAACCCACAGGATTCTTTATGGTTTCGATTGCCCTATTCGAATATGAATCCTGATAATCCAAACTACTTCTTTTATACCTTTGAAATCAGAGATGAAGAGGGGAATATCCTTACATTTGGTGATCAGACAACTGTGCTGGATAAAGATGTTCAGTACAGAATTGAGCTGACAGACTAAGCTTTTTTTGTTGATACAAAGCTTTAATGATGCTTTGTATAGATTTTAAGTAAAAACCTTAAAAAGAGGATCCATTGATGAAAATCCTCAGACTGATATTGGTTTTAATTGCATTTATTAATGTGTTACATGCTGCTGTAGTGATCAATGAGATTATGATTGATCCTGCCGGTGCAGATGAAGGAAATGAATGGATTGAGCTTTATAACAACTCAAATGATTCGGTCAATCTGCTTGGTTGGAGAATTCAGTCTGCAGGGACTTCATTTACAAATAATTATACTTTTCAGGAATTTATACTGGAGCCCTATAGTTATTTGCTGATAGGAGAACAAAATATTCCCAATGCACATTTGTATGCAAATCTTAGTTTTCAAAACGGTGGTTCTTCCAGCGATGCCATCAGACTAACAAATCCTGATGAGTCTTATACAGATACCTTTGTTTATGATTCTCCAAATACAAATTTGCTCCCTGATGATACTGGAAATCCAGCAACTGAGTTATTTGCAGGTATAGAGAGTGCATTATCTGTTGCTAGAATCCAGGATGGTCTGGATACTAATTCAATTGAAGATTGGTTAATTGTCAAATGTTTAACACCTGGCAGTTCGAACACTGATTTTGTAGATGTCGAAATTTCAGATGTTTACGTTTCAGAAACAGATTCTAACATAAATATACACACAATTATTCACAACTTATCCACAATACCTGTGGATATATCCACATTATGTGTGGAATACCTAATTGATAATATTTCCTATGACTTACAGCCTGTTACAGAATTTAATAATGAATGTTTTTGTTTTTTATCCACAAATTTCAATCATTTATCCACAGGGATTTATCAACTAAAAATACTGCTTCATTGTCATCAGGATATCAACCCACTTAACAACTCTTTTGAGACCCGTTTCCTGGTCGGAGAATCACCACTTTTAATCAATGAGATGATGCATTCTCCTTCAACAGGGAATCCTGAATGGATAGAAATATATAATCAATCAGACAGCATGATTGTTGTAACGAATGCGTTTATAGAAGATTTATCTGGATCTCATGCTTCTTTTACCGGCTCATTTCCCCCTAAGCAATGGATAGTATTAACTCCTGATCTGTTTCTTCTGCAGCAAAACTACCCCTCTCTTATGACTGAAAATATTATAGAAACTGATTCATGGGCATCACTTAATAATTCTGGAGATCAGTTAAAGCTGTATCTATTTGAAGATTTGCTTGCTGATTCGGTTGCTTATCAGGCGAATTCAACACCAAAAGGTATCTCTTTAGAAAAACATAATATAGATAATCAGATTCAGTGGATAGCGAGCCAATCTCCAACCGGAGCGAGTCCAGGACAGCAAAATATGCTTCATAATCAAGCGAGTCAGGTGCATGTAAATGAACTTAGTTTGATTGAGTCAGAAAGTTCAATTTTGCATACAATTTCTCTGATTAACAGCAATGTGCCAGTTGATATCAGAATACAGCTTTTCGAAACGAATGATATTTTACTGGATCATGTTGTATATGATCATGATTTTACTTTGTTAGATTCTCTCGAAATAGAGATCAATTCGCCTAAACATTTAAATACTTACACAATGTTCACATACAAAATCAGCTATTTTCAGAATAATGAAATGATCGTTTTGTTTAAAAAAAATGCCTGGCTTCATAATTCTCTTCCATGGGTAATTAATGAAATTATGTATAATCCGCTGACAAGTGAACCCGAATGGATTGAGTTGAAAATGAACAATTGTTACCCTGTTCTTGATAGCCTGATACTTTATGCCAACGAAGACAGTGTAAAAATCCCCGTAACAACATCTGATTATTTGATAGTGACTCCTACCCGAAGCGACTCTTTATGGTTACAGACTCACTACAATATCTCCGATATACCTGTTTATTATGGATTAGCCAGCCTTTCGAATTTGGGAGAAGAACTTATTCTGAAAGACAAGTTTGGCAATCAGATTGAAAGATTTTCATATAATCCTAACTGGAGTAAAACAAAGGGTATCTCTATCGAAAGAAAGTTTCCTCAAATTGTTGCGAATGATCAGAACTGGGGATCATGTCTTGAAACTAATACAATTGGTAAACAAAACAGCCTGTTTATCGAGACACCTCATACCGGAAAAACTTTGAATATAAATCCACGAGTTTTTTCCCCTTATCGCTCAGAACAAACTTCTATTTCTTTTTATTATCTTGAAAATGGAGTATCATTTAAAGCGATTATTTTTGATATTAATGGAATTAAAATTAACGAACTTCATTGCAATCTATACAATCAAGGCCAATACATCATAATTTGGGATGGCAAAGATCAAAATAAAAAAAATGTACTGCCAGGGATTTATCCTGTTTATTTGGAAGCTGGTTACAAAGGGAAAAACATTCTTAGGAAGAAAGACAAAATCATTATTGGCTATTAGTCTGTTTAAACTTAAAATATAAACATTTCTGCAAGAATTTTTTGAAAAAAAAACGCTTTGATTATCTATTGCATGATTATTTTTATCATTCTTAGACAATATGATTTGTATTGATGCAAATTACTAAAAAACAATTAGATATCTTTTTATAAATATAATTAGTCTCTAATGATTCCCTTATCTATCCTGTAGAAAACATATATGTTAAAACAAGACTTCTTTAAATATTGTTTTATTAAAATATATACCAAAAACGACCCGTTTATCAATAGATGAAATGTAAGTTGTAAAACGACCATCCTATTCGTTAAAGAAGATAAGCAA
>JAKQQL010000153.1:0-20491 GCA_029564175.1 Candidatus Cloacimonadota bacterium | reverse complement strand
GGGATTGAGACTTTTGTTGTTCCTTATTAATTTTCATCTTGTTTCCATCAGAATTGAATTGACCCGACTTAGGGGATTGAGACTATTAACTACCAATGTGAAAGAATATCTTCCATCATGATCAGAATTGAATTGACCCGACTTAGGGGATTGAGACAAACCCCGACTTTGTCGGAGAAGAAGTGATACTCAATCATCAGAATTGAATTGACCCGACTTAGGGGATTGAGACAAACCCCGCGCATTATTTTCCTGTGTGATATACCAGCCAGTGTCATCAGAATTGAATTGACCCGACTTAGGGGATTGAGACCTAATTCTTTTTTCATATCTTCGATAACTTCATTAGATCAGAATTGAATTGACCCGACTTAGGGGATTGAGACTCAGTGCTGTAAAGACTTGACATTTACAGGACCTTTAATCAGAATTGAATTGACCCGACTTAGGGGATTGAGACTTGATTTATAGCTATATTATCCCAATTAGGCCATTTATCTTTATCAGAATTGAATTGACCCGACTTAGGGGATTTATTATGTTACTTTTCTACTTTCTACAAGCAAGATGCTTGTAGTACGGAAAGATTGACCCGACTTTGGAGAATTCTGCATGGATTTACAAAATGGAGCGCACAATTCCCCTCCGGTGGAGGGGTGGCACGGAGTGACGGGGTGGTAAGTTTAATAATGATTTAATAATTATGAATGAGTTAAATTCCACTTTGTTTAGAAGAGTGCACTTTATCTACAAGCAAGATGCTTATAGTACGGAAAGATTGACCCGACTTTGGAGAATTCTGCATGGATTTACAAAATGGAGCGCACAATTCCCCTCCGGTGGAGGGTCTGCGCAAAAATAGATAAATCATTCTGTCGCATCTACGATGCTTGAACCGTAACTCACTATTTCTCCGTGGTTTCACCACGGGCTAGGATTCTTTCGTTCCTCCGGAACTCTTGTTTTTGCAAAGGATCTTACGCACATGGTTACCTTTCAGTCATTTCTCAGAAACTTTTATCCGTGTTAATCCATTATTTCCTTGGTTGCGGATGTACGGCACGTTCTGAGACGCCATAAATGGACGTCTCTACGTTTCGCATATCCCTAAGAACTGCATTTCAGTTTTCTCTTTGGGTTGCCTCTGCGCTCTCTTGTTCTCTTTGTTTATTATCCGTGTTCATCCGTTAAATCAGTGGTTAAATCATCATTTTTCCGTATCTTTCCGTATTTCAGTGGTTGATAATATTGTTCAGCTCCGTTGAAGTGGAGATTTTGTTTTACCAGGGGTAAAGAGTATGTGCAAAAAAATGCAGGTTTTATTCTGTCGCATCTATGATGCTTGAACCGTAACTCACTATTTTCCCGTGGTTTCACCACGGGCTAGGATTCTTTCATTCCTCCGGAACTCTTGTTTTTGCACAAACTTTATCTACAAGTAAGATGCTTGTAGTACGGGATGTTGCTATTTTACTATCTACATGCAAGATGATAGTAAAAAGATTTGTAGGGATATCTGGTAGCTTGCTCTATCCCCTATTTAGCAAGCTGGTAGCTTGCTCTACAATATCTCCCCTTTATTTAGCAAGCTGGTAGCTTGCTCTACAACATCTCCACTATTTTTTTTAAATTTCCAATTTTTTTGTTGACAAATAAGCATAAAACTGTTATAAATATTCATGAGAAAAAAAATCGCAAAGTGCGATACTTGAAAAATGGCTCAGTTTGGGGGCAAAATGAACATAGATGAGAAAACGGAAGTGTTAGTAAACACCATTTCGATGGACTTGTTTGACCTGGATGAAAAAGATAATCAGGATTTAACAGGCATACTCAAGCATTTTGAAATCCTTTCAGTTGAAGTCAGTGCTTTGAATAATGAGGCCTTAAATAAAATAATCAAGATTTTAAAAGATGCGATAGAATCACTGATTTTACGGGAAATTGAACCAATTGAAGATCTCGATGCCTTTGTAAAACAGATTTACCTCAATTTTGAGTTATTACAAAATCTCATTGAGAAAACGATCTCTGGCTCGAATCACCATGAGATTATTCAGAAAATCAATGATATGCCTACTGTTCATGAATCTGAACCTGAAGAGTCTCAGGAACTTCAGCTGGAACAGGTGGATAGTGAGCTTTTTGGTGACTTTTTAAATGAATCCAGAGAATACATTGACAGTTTGGAAAGCAATATCATTGAGCTAGAAAAATTCCCCAATAACTTAAGAATTATCAATGAAATCTTTAGACCTTTTCACACACTCAAAGGGGTATCCAGTTTCATGGGTCTTAAAAAACTCAATCATATATCTCATGAAACGGAAAACATACTCGATTTAGCCAGAAACAGTAAACTAAGAATTAATAAGAATGTGATTTCTGTCATTTTAATTGCGATTGATCATATCAAGCGAATCGTTTATAATTTAAGCGAAGAGGACCGCACCGAAAGAATCAACGACAACGAAATCGAAAACCTCATTATCCTTTTAAAAAATCTGGTTAACCAGCCAGAAACAAACATTATTCCTGAAAAAATCTCCCTACCCGAATTAAGATCAGAAATTCATCCGGAATCACAGCCTGAATTATCCATTGATACTTCACAGGATAGCCCTGTCAGCAAAAAAACAGATGACAGTATCAGAATCAAAACGGATAAGCTGGACTATCTGATCGATACCGTCGGCGAACTGGTCATTTCCTTTAATCTGATCAGAGAAGACAAAAATATTATACAGATCAGTGATCATGAATTTATTAAAAAAATATCACAACTGAGCAGAGTAATCAGCGATCTGCAAAATGCCTCGATGGCTCTCAGAATGATTCCAATCGGCAATACCTTGCAAAAAATGAAACGTGTCGTCAGAGATTATACCAACCAAAATCATAAAGATATCAATCTGGTACTGGAAGGAGAAGAGACAGAAATTGACAGAAATATTGTAGATTCATTGTATGATCCACTGGTTCACATGATTAGAAATTCCTGCGATCATGGTATTGAAGATGCAGAAGAGCGTCAGATGCTGGGTAAACCCAAAGAAGGAAATGTTACGCTTGCCGCTTATCATAAAGGAAATTCCCTGGTCATTGATGTCATCGACGATGGAAAAGGACTCAATAAGAAAAAGATATATGAAAAAGCTTTAGAAAAAGGGTTGATTAAAAAAGATGATCCTCTCACTGATGATCAAATCTTTAAGCTTATTTTCCAGCCTGGATTTTCAACTGTCGAAAAGGTAACCAAAGTATCCGGACGCGGTGTCGGCATGGATGTCGTTCAACAGGCAATTAAAAACCTGGGCGGGCATGTTGATATTATTACAGAAACAGGCGTTGGCAGTACCTTCAGACTCGTCTTCCCTCTCACCCTTGCCATTATTGAAGGGATGCTCGTAAAAGTCGAAGATCAGCTCTATATTATCCCTATCGGCAATATTCAACGTTCTCTGAAACCAGATAAAAGCCAGTTAAACAGAGTCTTTGAAAAAGGTGAAACGCTTCGTCTCAACGACCAGTTAATCCCTATTATCCGGTTAAATAAAAAATTCAAACTGTCTGAGACAGAAAAAGACCTCTCAGAAAGCCTCTTAATCATCCTTCATACAGGCAACAAAGAATTTGCAATTGCAGTTGATCACTTGATCGGTATTCAAAATGTCGTTGTCAAGAGTTTGGGAGAAAAGTTTAAAAATCTGGAAGGTGTTTCCGGCGCAACCATTATGGGTGATGGCAGAGTCGGTTTAATTCTGGATGCAAATGAGCTTTATTATGAGGAAAAATGACTGAATATGAATTGACAGACAGCGAGTTTAAGAAGTTTTCTGACCTGGTTTATTCAAAAACCGGTATCAATCTGCATTACGGTAAAAAACAACTCTTGCAGTCAAGAGCTAACAAAGTATTAAGAAAAAGGGGAATTCATTCCTATAAAGATTATTATCAGATCATTATCGATGATAGCACAAATCAGGAACTGCATGAATTTATCAATCTGATTTCTACGAATGTAACTCACTTCTTTCGCGAAGAAAAGCATTTCCAGTTTATGAAAAATGTATGGGCACCTGATGTTATCAAAGAAAGAAAAAGTACTGTAGAAATCTGGTCATCTGCCTGCTCTTCAGGGGAAGAGCCCTATTCTATCGCCATTATGCTCAGTGAACTTTTTGAAAAGAATCCACTGAGAATGTCTGTTCTCGCTTCAGATATTTCTACTAAAGTCTTATCTATCGCACAACGGGGCATCTATACCAGCGATCGGGTAGAAAATATTGACCAGAAACTGATCAAAAAATACTTTCAGGAAGGAAACGGCTCCGCAAAAGGCTATGTTAAGGTGAAAAATGAGATTCGACAAATGGTTCAATTCAAACGTATCAATCTGATAGAAGCCTTTCCTGATGTGAAACAGTTTGATATTATTTTTTGCAGAAATGTCATGATCTATTTTGATTTACCAACCAAACAGATGATTGTCAATAAATTAGCAGAACATATCAAACCTGGCGGATATCTGTTTATCGGTCACTCAGAGAGTTTGAACGGATTAAAATCCACTCTTAAATACGTCATGCCAGCCACTTACCGAAAAGAAGGTTTTTAAATGAAAAAAGAGCTGACAGAGCATAAATATCTGCTGCAACCAGGCTTTATTATCGTTTATCATGAGCCCATGATGATCTATGGCGTGGTCGGTTCAGGGATATTCATCGGACTCTGGGATGAAAAAAAAGAATATTCCGGATGTTGTTGTTACCTCTATCCCCATACTATTGAAAAAGAAAAATCAACCGGCTTCTATGGTAATGTTGCTATTCGCTGGCTGATCAAAAAAATGCGGGAAAACGGCTCTCAAATCCAAAACCTAAAAGCCTTGCTCATGGGGGGCGCTACATTAAACAATTCTAAAATTGGTCAGGAAAATATTCATATTGCCAAAGAAATCCTGAATAAATTCAAAATAGAAATCGTATCAACTGATATTGGCGGTAAAATGGGAAGAAAGTTTATTTACGAAACCCAAACCGGCCATTCAATAACCTATAAAACCAATAAGTTAAGGAAATCTGACTGGTTTCCTTATCCGAATTCATGAGAGATAATATGAACAAATCATTAGTGGTTAATATAGCTGATATGCGCATTAGCAACAATCCGGAAGACGTGCTTGTGACTTACTCTCTCGGATCATGTGTCGCAATAGTTCTCTATGACCCCTATAAGAAAATTGGAGGGATGATTCACGTCATGCTGCCTGATTCCTCAATCGATAAAAATCCAGAATTAAACCCCTGTAAATATGTAGATCTGGGAGTTCCCATTCTTTTTAAGGAGATGTTTAAATTCGGATGTAAAAGAGGAACATTGATCACCAGTGTCATCGGAGGCAGTAATGTCATGGATAAAAACAAATTTTTCAATATAGGCGAAAGAAACTTTCTGGCAGTCAGAAAAATCCTCTGGAGAAATAATGTCATCATTAACAAAGAAGATACCGGAGGCAACAAGAGCAGAACTGTTCGACTGTATATGGATTCAGGGAAAGTCGTCATATCTAACGCACATGAGGAGTATGAATTATGATAACGGTCAAAGACATCGTACAAGCAATTGAATTTATTCCTTCCTTTAATCAGAGTGCTCAAAAAGCGCTGGATTTAATCAGAAGTGATAATTATACTAATAAAGACCTTGCCGATATTATCCGTATTGATGCGTCTCTGACAGCTAATATATTAAAAATTTCAAACTCTGCTTTATATGCAAAATCCAGACAAATACACGACATTAGCACTGCGCTCAGCTTTCTCGGCAAACAGCAGATTTATTCTATCCTTACACTGGTCAGTACGCGTGATTATTTCGTCAACACCATCGATGGTTACGAACTCAATCAGGGCGAGCTCTGGGAACATAATCTCTCTGTAGCAGTCATCACTGAAAATCTGAGTTATCTGGAAAAAAATGTCGATCAAAGCCTTCTTTTTACAGCCGGACTACTCCATGATATCGGAAAAATTATCATGAATATCTGGATAAAAAAAGAATCTGATAGGATAAACTTCCTGGTTGAAAAAGAAAATATGGACTTCATTACGGCAGAAAAAACAGTCTTAGGTTATACCCATGCCCAAATAGGTAGCGCTATCCTAAAACACTGGAACCTGCCTCAACAGATAATTGATGCGGCCAAACACCATCATGACGAGAAACTCTTTGATGATCCAGTCGTAAGATTAGTTGCTCTTGCCGATTTTCTGACTTTTGCGATGGGTTTTATGACCCAAAAAGACAACATGAATATGAAAGGTTACACAGCAGTACTTGAATATTATAATATAAAAACCAAAGAAATTCAGATCCTGATTGCTGAAAATTTTGACAGGGTCGTCAATATGATCAACGAATTTAAAATTAATCATAAAGGACAATAGTATGAGCTTATCAATTCTGATAGCCGATGACAGCTCTTCAATGCGAAAAGTATTAAAAAAAGCAGTTTCTATGTGTGGCATTGCCAATGTCCGTTTTTTGGAAGCAAACAATGGTCTGGAAGCACTTGAAATCGCAAAAAATGAATGGGTTGACCTGATATTTACCGATATCAATATGCCGGAAATGGATGGATTAACTTTTATTGATAAAATGCATCAGATGGGTTTACTCTCGCAAACACCTATCATTATTATCACCTCAGAAACAAGAGAAGATGAACTCAACAGTCTGAGAAATACCCGCGCCTATGATGTCATTACAAAGCCCTTCCGTGCGGAAGAAATTAACAAACATTTGCTGAATATTTTTGGAGAGGAGATTTTTAATGCGGGAGAAGATGAAGAATTTGAGGGATGTGACTTCTAATATCCTCGAAAATATGTTTTTTATGTATGAAGAAACAACACCTGATCAATATGATCAGACCTATAAATATTGTGCCTTTATCAATAACCCAAGTCTAAAGGTGAGAATCATCGTTGGAGAAAAGCTCGGTAGTCTGCTTTGTAAAAACTTTCTGGGAACTGACGAGGTGAATGAAAATGATATCCTGGATGTATTAAAAGAAATCACGAATATGATTGTTGGAAATTATGTAGGTAAATATATGAAAGATTTTCATAAAAATATACCTGTCCCCTGCTCTGTCTATCTGCCTAAAGAATATAATCCAGACTCTTTTGAACATGACATTTTATTCTATGAATGTCTGCCTCTCTGCCTGGTTATGGAAGATTAAAGAATGAAAAAAATAAAAGTTTTGATTGTCGATGACAGTGCGGTTGTCAGACGTGTGTTGACTCAAATTATTAATAATGAAGCAGATATGGAAGTCGTTGGCACTGCACCGAATCCTTTTCTTGCCAGAGATAAACTGGTTCAGCTGACCCCTGATGTTATGACCCTTGATATTGAAATGCCCCGTATGGACGGCCTTACTTTTCTAAAAAAAGTGATGCATTATTTTCCTGTACCAACCATCATTGTCAGCTCTGTAACCCGCACCGGCTGCGAGACTTCCATGAAAGCACTTGAAATTGGCGCTGTCAGTGTCATACCTAAACCTTCTGAAGCCTATTCTATTGAATCCATTGAAAGAAAACTTGTCGAAGCCATACGATCTGCTTCTTATGCTAAAATCAAAAAAAAACCTGTAGAAAACATTAAAACAAATCAAGTAGATATCAAACCGATCTCAATTACCACAACCAATAAAATCATTGCAATTGGAGCTTCTACCGGTGGAACAGAAGCGATTAAAGAAGTACTTGTCAGATTACCTGCCAATACACCCGGTATCGTAATGGTTCAACACATGCCCCCTGTCTTTACCACAGCATTTGCTGAAAGATTAAACAATTTGTGTAAAATGCAGGTTAAAGAAGCAAAGGATGGAGATGTCGTATTACCTGGTGTTGCACTCTTAGCCCCAGGTGATTATCACATGGTACTGAGACGTGAAGGTGCAAGATATTTTGTCAGAATTAAAGAAGGACCTCAGGTTTGGCATCAAAGACCTGCCGTCGATGTCCTCTTTAAATCAGTCTCCGAATTCGCCGGCAAAAATGCACTTGGTGTTTTACTGACCGGCATGGGAAGAGATGGCGCTCAGGGAATGCAACTAATGAAAAACAACGGTGCAATCAATATCGCTCAGGATGAGAAATCCTGCGTAGTGTATGGAATGCCTAAAAGTGCTGTAGAACTAGGAGTTGTGGATTATGTCGAAAATTTGTTTGACATTCCTGATAAGATTATTAATCTGATCAACGAAAAACTATAGAGTGAAATCTCAATTTTTAAATATTAAGTTTTAGGGGGAAATATGAAAGCCTTTTCTGTCGTCTTACTGGAAGATAATGAAACCATTATGAAATTAATAGACTGTTTACCAGTCATGGATTTGGCTATTGCTTTAAAACACGCTGAAGAAGATTTACAAAATTTCTTTTTTGACAATATGCCTATTCATAAAAAACAAACCATTCTTGAGCTTATGAATGAGCTGGAAGATATTAGTATTGAAGATTCTATCAAAGTACAACATGAAATCGTTAATATACTCAATAATATCAAAAAAGAAGGTTGCTGCTGTTAGTAATACGCACATGCCGGCTTCATGAGAGATAAAATAAGTTCTACCGCAAGCAATCCGCTTGCGGATATTTTCCTTGTAAGCAAGTAGTTCAGTTACTAATGATTTTTTAAGTAACTCAAGATATCAGCTCGTGATATATTTTATACATTTTATGATACCAACTAAAATGAGAGGGGAATGAATGAAAAATGCACTTTTACTGATCTTTCTAATATCACTTTCTTTACTTTATGCTGATAACCAGCCGGTTATCATCGATTCATTACATCAGATAAGTGTAATTAAATCAGATGAGGCAAAAAAACTTCATATATTTACAGACTATCCTGGTTTCACACAGGCAAAATTATTCCAGGATTCAGATGCGAAGTACTATTTTGAAATTATCCACTCCGGAGAACAAGGCCTGGAAATAAAAAAACGATATGTAACAGAAGCAGAACTCATCGAAATCAGAAAAAAGCTTATGTCTTATCATCAACATTCGTACAATGACAAAGATAATGAAGGTCGTCTTCGCATGATAATTGGCTATAGTTATCTGACGATTGGATACTACGGATGGGCAATACCTGTTTCAATGAATCTGGATGGACAACAAACAGCAGGGATGTATTTTTTGGATAGTGGTTTAATCATTGGCAGTCTTCTGTCTATGACCAAAAAATCCAGCGTTTCCTATGCGGATGCAGATTTATCAGTTCAGACTGCCACTCGCGGTATTTTGCATGGTATTCTGTTAACAAGTGCACTCAATCAAAATATTGAACAGGAAGTATTTGGAATTTCTGCCTGTGTTAGTATGCTTGAAGGCGCTTTTGCCTATCAGTTTTCCCAAAGAAACAAACTGACAGAAGGTCATGCAAATGCAATCACATTGTATCATGACTTTGCTGGAGGTCAGTTTGTTGGTTTAGCAAATTCAGTAAATGCTTTCGAATCCAACAACGTTAGTCTGGTAAATTCTCTTGCACTCTTATCACTCTATTCTGGTGCGAGTTTCGGTGTTTATGCCGGCAATAAAATTAATTTTACTAAAGGTGATGTCATCGCTGCCAGAACGACCTGGAATATGTATGGACTGGGAAGTTTAGCTATTTCTCAAATGGCTGATTTAAATCTTACTCAAACCTCACTTCTCTACTGTTTGTTTGCCACAGGAGGTATGGAGAATGGAGAATACCTTGCAAAAAAATATCAACTCAGTACATCTACCGGTAATTATCTGGCTTTATCAACTGTTGCTGGTGGACTCATGGGATGCGGTTTCAGTTATATGGCTAAAATGGATAAGCATCTGCCTTTAACGTCTGCCGGATCTGTCATTGGCTACTATCTATACAGTAAAAATATGAGCTCACAACATGCATCCGTTAAAGAAAATAAAAAATTCTCTTTTAATACTTCAATTAATCCAATGGCTTTAAAAACGAACTCACCTATCCTAAACTTTCAGTTGAATTTCTAATTTTTTAGATTTCTTCTGCTTATCGAAATACTCATTTATTATTAAAAACGGGTCAATCTCCAATCGTAGATGACCCGTTTTTAACTTTCACGTATCTCAGTAGTGATTACTTTAACATCATCATTTTACTTGTATGAGTATAATCACCAGATTGCATCCTGATAAAGTAAACCCCTGAAGAACAAGGCTTTTGATTATCATCTAAGCCCTCCCAGACAACTTGATGCTTTCCTGACTTTATCATATTGTTGACAAGTTGTTTTACTTTTTTACCTTTAATATTGTATATTGCAATGTCGCAATATGCGTCCTTTTCCAGCTCAAACATGACTTGAGTACTTGGATTAAAAGGATTTGGATAGATGCTCAACAGACTTGTCCCTAATGGCATCAAAGGAGTCTCATAATTTTCTGCTATGTGCCCTGTAACAGGTCCATACCAGTGCTGGTCTCCATTTAAATCCATTGATTGAACCCAGTAATATATTGGTTGATTATAAATTTCAGGTTTGTCATTGAATTGATAGATCGTTTCCTGAGATAGATTTTTTGCATTGATAATAGAAGTCGTAATTCTTTCTGATTGAGCTAAATCATTGTTGACAGACCGGTATAAATGGTAACCCAACATATTATTTTCTGACTGGGTAACCCAGCTTAGGGATATAAACTGATCCATAACTGTAACGGCATTAAATGCAGATAGTGTTACAGGCAATGTAGGTGGCGTTCCGCCCATAAAATCAAGAGAAATGATGCCGTCTGTTTCACAGATGTTTGTAATCGGTTTTTGAGTTGCTTGTCCATCCCAGTTAAGTGAACCGGGAACTGATTCATCTGTAAAAGTGCTTACATTGCCGGTACCTGGGAACGGATCGCCTGAATAAGTCTCTATACTTCTGATATTGTCCGCTTCTTCAATATCCATCCCCTGATGTGCAGGATTTACATTGATATCATTGGTATTCCAGCCGGATAAATTTTTATCTACATGATAAATCAATAAACCATGATGTGGGATATATAAGTCCCAACCTGTTTTTTGTCTGTTTTCAAGCATAAAATACTCATTATGAATGCTTGTATCAAATCGGTAAGAGACATTATGATCATGAGAATTAGGAATGTTAAGACTGACTGAATTGTTTAAAATTGTGGTATTTTGCCATCCAAGTGCTGTTTTTGAATAACAGTTATGATGCGGAGGCGTCTTACCATTGTTATTCCACGAACCACTCGCCATGGGGTCCCATTTTTTCAAATCAAATGACTGGCCACCTGAACCGGAGTAGTCCGTATCATAAAAATCAGGCAAACCACACACATGACTAAACTCATGACATATTACGCCTATATTTGTTATATTTGTACCAGAATTCCCAGAAAGTTCAGGAGAACAAGAATAAGATGAGATATAAACCCCATCTTTAACTACTGGCGAAATACTCCAGGCATGAGCCCATATTGCATTTGAAGAAGCACCAGCCTCTTCCCCATACCCTGCATAAATTAAATAGATTCCATCCATGTATCCATCATCATCATTGTCATATTCAGAAAAATCCACTTCACTGTCTGCACTATTAATGGCTTCTAAAACTAATTCTCTGGGTCTCACATCATATCCATAGACATCATTCGCTCCATAATATGCCATGTTATGAGCTGCCTGATATGGTCCATATACATCCGTTGAAAGATTCAACTGATTAAATGAATTAGATAAAAACTAATCTTTAACACTTCCAGATGCATTATTGAATGAATAACCGGTTTGATTCATTAAATTGATAAATTCAGTCTTCGTTTTAGAAAAGCTCTTGTCTGTAAATCCGATTAACAACATCACTAATTTTCTGTTTCCACTTGAAGGAAATTCTTTTGCAGATTCTCTGGATTGAATATTAAAGATTTGTTTGATTAAACTAATCTGATTTTGACTGAACCTTAATTGTTTTTGCGTATGAGAAATAAAATCAGATTCAGATTGTTTTCTCTGTGCAATATCTGAAGCTTTAACATCAGAGGGTTCCATACCCCCTTTTTGATCAGATTTAGCATAAACCAAATAACCCATTCGATCGTACATCAAACTGTAGCCATCTTCTGACTCAGCCCATTTAACACGCTCATCCCCCATCAGCCTGACTGTTACGTTCTGTTCATAATGTCTGTATATCAGCGATTCTGGGAAAGCAGGCACTGCCATAATTGCTGTCAATAAAAACAGACATATAACCAACATGATTCCCTGTTTTCTTTTCATAACTCCTTCTTACTTTTCAGCATCCATTTTTTCTTTGAATATTTTTTCTTTACTTTATGTGCTTATGTCTTACCATATTCCTGCTTAGCTTTCTTGTTTACATGTTTTCTTTCTTAGCATTTTTTAATCATGTTTACATGTTTTTAAAACAACGCTTCCAGAATATCTTCCCTACTAATATTCATAAATATCTCTTTAACAGTGAGTTGCATCAAATGTTCATTTAAATCATGATATTGGTGAGTCTTGCCAATAAAAGATTTTTCAAATGAATCGGTATCAGTGATTGCGAAAAAATCCCCATAAAGTTTGAAATCTTCAATGATTCCTTTTCTTATTGTCATCATCACTTCAATACTGCCACCAGGACAACGATGTTTTTTATGGAAATTATATTCAGGAGATTTCCCATAATTCCATTCCCAATTTGCATATTTATCTTTTTTGAGTGTTTCTATTGCCTCAAGGTCTTTATTTGTGTATTCATAATAATCTGCATCCTGATACAAAGAAAGTATCTTTTTGATTATTAAGTCTTCAAAAGTCTCCATACTGACTGGTGTTTTAAGGTGTTCTGTAATATTTGTGATACGACTGCGAACAGATTTGACTGATTTATCATTAAATTTGGAAGGATCAACGTTTAAAGCCTTAGTTACATCTGAGATATTGGAGTCAAACAATAATGTCCCATGTTGCAGGAGGGTATTTCCTCTAAAGTATTTTGCGTTCCCAGAGAATTTTTTGCCATCGATTGTCAGGTCATTTCGCCCTTCTAATCTGGCATTAACCCCCAGAGATTGTAGAACCTCAATGATCGGTTGTGTATATCTCGAGAAATCACTTTCAAATGTGTCAACATTTCGAATAATAAAACAGAAATTCAAATTTCCAATATCATGAAAGACGGCTCCCCCACCTGACATCCGTCTCACAACTTTGATTTGATTTTCCTGTATGTATTCTTGGTTTATTTCTGCTATTGTGTTTTGTTTTCTTCCAACTATTATTGCTTTGTTGTTTTGATACAATAAAAATATATTGTCTTGTTTACAATTAAACAAGTATTCCTCGCTTGCGATATTAAACTCAGCATCATGATTCTTGCTTCTGATTATTAACATTTACTCACCCCTATTGTTATTTATTTTAATTTCGATTTGCAATATTTTTCGTTGATACAGAGGATTCTGCCACAATTATTACAGACAAGTGTTCTGGAAGGATTGTCTTTATAAAACTCTTTTGGAACCTGCATGGAGCAACCACACCATTCACATGTTATCTCGTTATGATCCGCTTTCGGTTTAATCGGTTTACTTTCAGGTTGTTGTTCATTTTTTTTTACAAAATCTACCGCTACTTTTAATACGGCTTGAAATTGTATTTTTTCATCTCTGTAGGAACCCCTATGTTCAATCACATTAAAAAAATGTATATTATAATTATTGCTGATCAACTCATTTATGGCATTTTTGACAGCATTTTCATAGCTAATTTCCGAAACGCCTACGACTTCTATCATTTTTAGCATAATGACCTCCTTATATTTTTACCTGAATATAAGCAATATTTATACCATGAGTAAATTTATCAAGTTTTTTTATAATTAGCCTAAATCCAGGAGGAAAAGCCCTGTTTCAGAATCGACAATTCTGTTTACTTTTCGTTCACTTGTAAATATATTCACTTCACAGGTAGCCGTTACGAGTGCAGAATTTAAATGACCACCAACACACCTGAATTCATCGTCAGAGATCATCAGATGCAGATGAATCTTTGGATTATTGTCAATCCAGGAGATATTGCCATTTAATGACATGATTTCATAGTCACCCTGAAAACTTCTTGTCATGTATCTTTGATGCTTCATTGAATAGTATGCTATGTTGACATGTGTACATGCACCTATTCCCTGCACAACCCCATATTTAATATTCTCATGTTTAACGAGATCGCTTATTATCTCGATAATTTCTTCTCCCTTTTTCAATCTTAGGACATATCCCCAGCTTGTTTTCATGTAATTCATTACAACCTTCCATCTTCACAGCATGTTTACATATTTTCATGTAAGGTGAGTGCTTGATAATGCTGATTTTTCAATTTCTTCATAAAACGGATCATTTTGACAAGATCGTCTCATAGCTTACCCAACACTCTATTCATGTCTTTTTTTTAATAAAATAAGCGGTATTTTAGCGTTGTTTTTCATTCAATTTGTTTAAAAATAATTGACCTGGTTTAAATCTGACTTTATTATATGCCGGTACTAACATCTTTTCTTTAGTTCTTGGATTAACGACAGATTTAGATTCATACCTCATATTTTCAAAAACACCAAATCCTGAAATACTAATTTTTTCATTCTTTCTTAATGTATAGATCATGTTTCTTAAAAATCGATCGATGATCAGTTCTGCATTAAACTGAGAAATGTTTAATCGTTCAGCTATTATTTCAGTTAAATCTTTTTTGTTCATATATCCCTCTGTGTATTACTAAGATATGATAATAAAAAGCCTCATTTTTACAACTTTTTTTACAACTTTTTTTGGCAATTTATCATAGAATATATTTTTAAACAATGCTTACTACCTGTATTTCAATATTTTAGCATTTCTTTTTAAATAATTTTTATTACAATTATATTTAACTATATCCTTTTTTTGTAGTATGTTAGCACTTTTTTCTATTTTTTGTAATAGAAGTAAATTACTAATTTTCAATATTTTAAATAATATCTTATCATATTTTTTCTCTTTTATGATTATATGTTTTTTTGAAGTATATACATACAAACTCAAAAACCTATGTATATCTTGATTATTGGCTATATCAGTGCGTTTTTCATACCTGCTTACATTTTTTAAAAATTTCTCTTGACATATACAAGCTATTATTATATATTTTGCCTTGTATATGGTATAAAAGGAGTGAATATGAAAAAACCTGTCATCATATCAGTGATTAATCATAAAGGCGGTACTGGTAAAACAACGATGTCTTACAATCTGGCAGAAGCCTGTGATTATGTACTGAATCAAAAAGAGAGACAAAATATCAAGATCCTGCTGATTGATAATGATCCTCAGGCAAGTCTTACATCCTTCTTTTATGATACTGAAGAAGAGCTCGACGATAAAGATACTATTCTATCCATTTATCAGGATATTCCCGTTTATTCCAAAGAGATAATTTTGGCAACTAAAAATCCTAATATCGATGTGGTTACCAACATGTTTCTTTGTACAACTAAAGAGAAATCTCTTTCAACTTTAATTGACGGAAACTTTCGTATTAAGAAATTCATCAATAATCACTGTGAAAACTATGATATTGTCATTATTGATAATTCTCCTTATTTTTCTTCCTTTACAACAAATGCTTTGTTTGCTTCTGATTATGTGATTATTCCTACCAATTTGACAAGACTTTCTGTCATTGGTATTGCTGAGATCTTAAAAAACATTGCCTCTGTCCAGGATAATATCAATCCTAAGCTCAAATTACTGGGTATTTTGGTCAACATGCTGGATGAAAGATATAAATCTCATCACGTACATCGTGAGATGCTATACAAGCAATTTGGTGATCTGGTTTTTATTACTGAAATTCATGTCAGTGCTTCAATTCAAAATGCCGAACGTAAAAAACTGACGATCGTTGAATATAACAAAAACACCAGAACATACAAAGAATATCTTCAGCTTGCTCGCGAAATAGCGAATAAAATTGGTCTTCCTATTGATTTTAATGTTGAAGAAGCTTATCAAAACAAAATGATGAATGAAGGAATAAATGGCTCGGAAGATTGATCCTTCGAAAGAAGAAAGAGCACTTCTGAAACAAAAAAACCTTGAAAGGCGTAATACCCTTTACACTATTCCTACACCAAAATTTAATATCAATGATCAGGACATTTCTGAAGCTGAACAACCACTTTCTCAAATGTCCGATATTATTAATCGCTTTAAAAATCAAAATAACACAACAAAAACCAATCAGACTGGCTTTGATCATTTGTATAATGAAGAAGATCTGAGCAGGCTTGATAATGATAGTAGTTCCATTTTAGTATCCACTAATCAGATACCTAACACTAACAATCCCGAAACAAGTAGCAATAACGTACAAGCAGATACTCGTTCGATAGTGACACCTGTAACTGAATCTCCTGTAAGCGATTTCGTTACTACTTCTGACAAAGTAACAAGTCCTCATGAAAATTCAGTTAAACCTCCTGTTTTAAATAAGATAACTGATTTTAACCCCCATGTTGAAAGCATTACTCCTTCTGTTATCGAAACAAGAGACGATTCTGATACTGGTTCCATTACTGAAACCAGTACTGATAACGAAATTAGTAATTATTCAATTCATAAATTACAGAAGTTCGATTTGATTAATTCTATCTTTCTTTTTGACAAAGACTTATCAAATGTAGAAAAGAATTTCCTTGTTTGTTTGATTTTGGAAATGAAAGAAATATCGGAAAGAATGTCATTGAATCAATTGATCACGAAATACGATTTCAGACGTGCAACTGTGTACCAGGTAATACCTAAATTAAGCAATCTGGGATTCATTAAAGTCGTCTCTGACAATAATCCTAAAGGGAGTATTATTGATTTAAGTCTTCTCTTTGAAAAGTACAATGTTCCAACTGTTCTCGAAAACGTAACTAGCGATTCTATGTCTTTAGTAAGAAAAAATAATAATAGTTTATCTAACTTTACTGAGGATTCTGACTTGAACGAAAATGGAACCAGTAAAAAACTAGATATAACCAAGCGAATAAGACTCAAGCATACCATTTTGTTTATTTTTAAATCAATGATGTTGCTGGAGCCTTATCGTAAGCTTGATTACTATAATCAAAAGTCTATTAAACTATTTTCCAGTTATTTATTAAAAAATGAAGTCAGTAAAGATTCACAGAATAATTTACTTGGTTTAGCCCTTTATTCTGCAGAAAAGGCAAAAAATCCAGAAAGAATCATTTATTATCTGCATAGTACCCTTGAAAATGATGGGATTGAATCTTTGCAAATCGCCTTTAAAGACAAGGCAAAACAATTTTTAGAATTTTCAAATAAGTTTTTTGAACTGGATTTTGAAGAACCATCACTCAAAGAAATCAGAGAGTACAGCATGAATCTATCTTTAGATGCTTCTTTAAATCGTAATCATTTAGTGGTCACAATGACAAAGATTCGAAGTGATATCGAAGAGAATATCTTAAGAATTGATGACATTATAGATCAATTACCTGAATTTAGAAAATAAAACAGATTAGCATTATGTCAACAAGACATTAAAGAATGAGGATGATATGAAAGTGATCGCATTTGTTAATTCAAAAGGCGGAGTAGGGAAGACCACGCTGGCCACCAATATCTCTGTGATGTTTGCCAGAAGCAGAAAAAAGATATTGTTAATTGATGCGGATCAGCAAGGCTCAAGCATGGATTTCAGAGGACTCAGAGCTGAAAATGAAACTGTTCATCAGTTTCCCGTTACACAAATCTTAACCCCAACGATTCATAAAGATATTAACGAGTTTAACTTCGATAATATTATTATCGATGTGGGGGGGAGGGATAATAAGATCTTTCGAAGTGCTGTTATGGCTTCTGATTTTGTGATCGTTCCCTTATGCCCTTCACAGTACGATTTCTGGGGTTCACAACAAACATTTGAAATTTTACAGGAAGCCAAAATGACTAAACCCAATCTTAAAGTATTTTCCGTTTTGAACATGGTTATTCCTGGAACTAAAATCGCCAAGGAAATTGAAACTTTAATCAAAGATTTTGAAACAGAATATGAAATAGAATTTTTAAAATCACGTTTAAACTCTCGTATTTCATACAAATATTCTGTCTCAGAGGGATTAGGAGTCATAGAATTCAGCAACGCTGACGTTAAGGCTGTGAAAGAAATGAAGCAGTTTTATAAAGAATTAAATGATAAATTAAAACAATACGAGGGATAAAATGGGAATATTAAAGAAACGACCAACCAGATTAACTGAAGATGATTTCATTAACGGCAATCCGGAAAGTGTTATTGAACAGATTGTGAATAAAGCAGATACGGTTGATGCAGAAGAATCTGAAAGTATAGCAGAAAAGCCGAAAGAAATTTTAACAACAGAAAAACAAGAAAACAATATCACTGAAGAAACAAGTCAACAAGGCAATATATTTTCAACAAAAGCCCAGAAAATCATGCTTGAAGAAGTTGATGAAAACGAAGAACCGCTTCGACGTGTAACTACTTATATTAAAGATTCTCTCAATAAAAAAATTAAACTGATCTCTGTTTTATCAGAAAAAAAAGAATATCAGTTATGGAATGAAGCCCTCATGGATTTAATCGAAAAATATAAACAAAAGGGGTTATAATGCAATTGCCCATACTTCTTCTACTTGGTCTTGTAACTGGTATTTTAAGTGGCGTTATTGGTATTGGTGGTGGAATTGTGATGATCCCTGCACTTGTTTTCCTATTCAATATGACACAGCAACAAGCTCAGGGTACAACACTCGCTATGATGGTTCCTCCTATCGGATTTTTAGCTGCTTATACGTATTACAAAGCAGGATTTGTAGATATTAAAATAGCTGGAGTACTTTGTATTGGTTTCTTTATTGGTGGTCTATTTGGCGCTAAATTGTCTGTTTATCTGCCTGAACTTGTTTTAAAGCGGATATTTGCAGTCATACTGATGTTGATTTCAGTTAAAATGCTCTTAGGTAAGTAAATAAACTGTATTTATTTTAAAAGCCCTCGAAAGAGGGCTTTTTGATTTTTCAGACTATATTTTATCTATTGTTTAATAGTTAAATTGAAAACATTTTTGTTTTTTAAATTGAATCGGGATTGTTAAATATTTTTTAAATATTGTTTTGGTAAATAAATCTAATCTATGCAGGTTGCATTACCGTACAAGTACCAATAGCGTATTGTATAATATAGTAACTAGTAACATATATGATTATTATAAAAGACTAGAATATATTGTAATGTAGTAAGATATAATAAAATGGTTTAAAATCTATTATAGATACTAGTACGAAAAAGTAATTAGTAAAGCAGTGCATGTTATAAACACTTTCTTTATTGAAAAATACTCTGCAATCGTCAAAGTATGTTAAAATGGGGTGGATGATTGAAAAGATAAAGAGGATAGGCTCCGGATTGGCAAGAATTTTTATCACAGGTGTCTTTCCTGTTACGATGGATAATGTCACCAGCGGTTTAAATATTTGAGATAATATTTCAACTGATCGTATGTTCAATGAGCTGTTAAGATTTACCGAAAATGAAGTAAGGGCTTCGCTCAGGTTGACAAGTGTTTCGTTGATTTTAGTTATACTGTAGAGGATTTTAAACGACAGATTGCAAGCAATATGTTTTTCGTAATGAAAATCTGAGTAGATAGTTTTTTTTGAAGCTTGCTAAAGATATAAAATATTCGAAATCAATGTAATCAGTATTTTAAAATCTCTTTCTTATTTCATTGACGATTTAAATGCTATTGATACCTTTAGATGTTTATGCTTTTATACTGGAAATTCATTACAAAACATGATGTCTTTAACTCTTTTCTCTTATGATTCTTATATCTATCCTGTAGAAAACCCTTATTAATGATTCTGAATCCTATTTATATACAGCTCTATGATAAACTAGTAAACAAGTCAGTCAATAAGAAAAAGAATAGTAAACAAAGAGGATAAAAAAGTGGTCTCAATCACACTGAAGGAGAACATAGACACCACCACACCCCGGGGAAGATTTGTATTAACTATATTTGGTGCTCTATCGGAGTTGGAACGAGAAAATATACTTCAAAGACAAAGAGAAGGAATTGAGATTGCCAAAAATTAAGGCAAGAAATTCGGCAGACTTGTATTTGAACAGCCTAAGGACTGGGATATTTGAATATTCTGAGAGCTTTGAATTAGAATAATGACAAAACATATAGTTAAAATATTATTTGACAATATTTTAGGTAATTGTAAAATGACTTTAATAAAAAAACACATAAAGAGGTCTCCAATGTCAGGTAGTTTTATAGATGCAGAAATAGATAATATAGTTGATAAATTCCCAGATGAACCCGTGATAAAAGCTCTCA
>JAKQQL010000146.1:0-2841 GCA_029564175.1 Candidatus Cloacimonadota bacterium | reverse complement strand
TTAAAGAAAAAACAATCGCTTCGCTAGAGGACAGGAGATCCAAGAGAAAAGGATAATTTTTTCTGATGCAAGTAGTTCATCAAGGAGATCCTGCGCTTCGCTCAGGATGACACATTGTAGTTCGGATAATTTTACATTTTAAATTTTACATTTTACATCCAATCGCAGATTGTAAGTTTTTCATTCTGGGTAGCAGTCATTTCATCATTCTTTATGAACAAGACTTATCGCAGTCTGCTCCAGATCATCGCTTATCCAGATACCATTGCTTCTCATTTTATGAATGATTTCCTGTATATCTGCATCTAATCCGTTCTTAATCGCCTTAATAATAACACCTAAAGAACCTGTAACTTTTAAATCGGATAATCCTGCAATTCGTCTTCCAGAAACTTCATCTATACAAACAGTATCGATATTTTTATTGATAGCTGTTTGAATAACAGAAGCTTCTCCAATATCTAAAGTTTTTATTAACAGAGGCATTATTTTCTGTGGTTCTTCAAGAATCGTAAATACCTTTGATTGTAAAAATAATTTTGCTCCAAAATATTCTGCATTCCCGTATAGTAATTCGTTTTTAACTTCTAAAGGAACAATTATTTCTGAATATAACTCGTTTAAAAAAGACAAATCATCAAATGCTGAAAATAATGCAATAATTGGGCTAGTATTAATAACAATTTTTTTAAGCATTTTCAATATCCGACAATAATTCAGTATCTTGAAAATTCATTGTTGAGACTTTATAAGTAGATAATTTTCTTAAAAAAGAAACCCTGTCAATCCCGATAATATTTGCTGCAATACCTGATGAAATTCTGCCTGATTCAAATAGTTTCATGACCATTGCAAGTTTTGCTTCTGCTTCAAATTCCTCATGTGTTTCATTCAATATATCAGGTAAGTCAGCAGGGTACTCAATTTTCATTAACCGGTTCATTTTATCTCCTCTAATTTGTGAATGATATTTTGATTTACAAGTTGCATAATTAACACTGTCTATCAATAATATAAGCCATGTCTGACAAAAAGCAAATCGTTTATTAGTTTACCACCAAGACCACTAAGTCCACAAAGAGCTTATCAAGGATCTTAACCACGGAAAACTGCTTCACAGAATGTATAATGAAAAATGTAAAACGTATAATGAACAATTTAGAGTATTCATTCAGGTATTCACTGATACAAACGAAATGACAAAAAAGTTTGATTATTTGCTCTAAAGATCAGTATAACTTAGTATAATCAACTGACAGCTTTACATCAGCATCATTCATTATACATTATTCATTCTGGGTAGCATTTGCCCGCAGGGCATCTTATTCGTGTGAATCCGTTCAATCCGTGGTTAAAGAAAAAACAATCGCTTCGCTAGAGATTAAGAGCTCCAAGAGAAAACGACAATTTTTCTGATGCAAGTAGCTCATCAAGGAGATCCTGCGCTTGGCTCAGGATGACACTTGTTATTCATTTTACATTTTACATTTTACATTTTACATTCAATCGAAGATTGCTAGTTTTACATTGAACCGCAGGTTACCCTATCCGTGTAAATCCGTTATATCCGTGGTTTAAAACTTGTAATTCATAATTTGCCCGAAGGGCATCCGGGGTTTTCATGTTTCTTACAGACGATATAAAAAAATCTATCCGGCAGAAGATTCTTCAAATAGGTATGGTAAAAAAGATCATTCTCTTTGGTAGTTTTATCAACGGAAATGCTTCAGAAGATAGTGATATTGATATTTTAGTCGTTAAAGAACATATTGATTCGTTACTAAGAGAAAAAAAACAAATTTTAAATGCGCTAAAGGCAATAGATTATCCAAAAGATATTTTATTAGTGGATGAAGAAGCCTTTGAATTTTATAAAAAAGAAGCCTGTTCGGTGTATCGTGATGCCTATGAAAATGGAGAAGTGATTTGGACTTCTTAAAGCAATACGAGATATATTATCAAAAAGCGATAACAGATATTGTTGCTTCTGAAATTTTGTTCGCATCTGATAATTCACAGATAGATCATCATGTCATTTGTTTTCACCTCCAGCAGGCAATAGAAAAACTGCTAAAATCATACTTATCTCATCAAGATATTCATTATCCTAAAACTCATGATACAAGTTTTCTCTTTGACAAAATCAAGCTTTTTGATTCAAATTGTTATGAGGATTTCAATGATTTGTCAGATTTAGATATCTATGCGGTAGAAGCCAGGTATGACTTTATAGTCAATGAGCATATCGATGTATGTACTTACATAAAAAAGGTTCAAGACTTTTCAAACTATATCAAAAGCAGGATTAATTTTAATACATCAATATAGTTTTTCTGACTTGCTAACGTCAATATTTAAAAACAATCGCTGCGCTAGAAAACAATAGAACTAAGAAAAGAGATCAACCACGGAAGTACTGCTTCGCAGAATGGCTAATGAAAAATGTAAAATTTAAAATGTATAATGAACACTTTTGAGTATTCATTCAATCGCAGATTGTAAGTTTTACTTTTTACTTTTTACTTTATACTTTATGCCAGCATTATTCATTCAGACGCAGTCTGTTCACTTACCACCCCGTCACTTCGTGCCACCCCTCCACAGGATGGGAATTGTAAGAATCAAGGATGATTGTTGTGTTAAAACATCGCTCTGCTCAGAATGACAATTGTTTTTCCTTATTACATTATACATTTTAAATTTTACATTGAACCGCAGGTTACCCTATCCGTGTAAATCCGTGATATCCGTGGTTAAAGAAAAAAACAATCGCTGCGCTAGAGATCAAGAGATAAAAGAGTCAACGAATAGATTTTACAAAAAGTATGTACAAACCGTTTT
>JAKQQL010000141.1:0-22459 GCA_029564175.1 Candidatus Cloacimonadota bacterium | reverse complement strand
CAGTTCCTTGGTCTTGTAATATTTTGCTCTGAGTCTCATGGATAAGTAAAGGTTATTGGCAATCTTGTTCTGTAACAATACCCAGTATTTCAAGCCTTGTTCTCCCATAAAGTCAATTTCCATATCTTCCCAATCCCAGTGGCTGACACCGTGACCATTCCAGTAACCAATACCAGTTCTGAATCGTAAGAGATCATTAATATTATGCGTAAAATCAACTTTTAAGAAATCACCCTTCATCAACACCATACTTTGAACAGTTGTATCATCAGAAGAATTGCCATTGTCATCGACAGGTAAAATAGCATCGTTGGTCAGATAAGGATAGGGAGGTCCCCATACTTTAGTATAACGATATTCAAACTGCAATCGGTCTCTGTTAGACAGATAAGAAGTGACAATCCCTGAAACTTCACTTGTTTTGGAAACACCACGATCCGCATCGTCATCATAACGATTAACCTGATTTTTATATTTTGCTCTCAGACCTAAAGAATAAATCGGTCTGTATTCCATATCGCCCTGGAATCGAATCGTTCTTCTGCCATCTGACATTCTTTCCCAAATATCCAGATAAGTTCTATTTAAAGTTAAAGCTGTTGTAATTTTGTATCTTGTTTCAAAATAAACCCCTTTTTCAGCCTGAGCCTGAGCACTGTTTCTATATATATCAGCCAGTATCGGGTTGGTCAGGGTATAAGGATTTTTATCAATAATGGTATCATCAAATTTTTCATGTTCTGAAAATCCGCGACTGTACGGGTTATCAAAACCCAAATCATAATGGCGGAAGAGAGACAGGAAATAGAAATTCTCAAATTGGGTATAGGCACTCACTACAGTGGCACCCGGATCATCACCTATTTTCAGGTCTTTACCATCTACAGATAACTCAGCATATTCACCGGAAAATGAGGTATTTCCAATCACGGTTCGCCAGTCAAAACCTAAAATCTGACGATAATCTCTTTTATAAGAGCTGGTTTGAGTCGAATACAGATTCTGAATTTCGGAACTTTGCATATTCCATTTGCCATTATTTGAACCATCTCTGATCATATAAGTGGCAATACTGTCAGCTCCGTAAACAACAAAATTGGCATTATCATAAATTGCCTGATAACCGGAGATTCCCAGATGAGTACCGATCACAGGCGAAACTTCCCAGCGGCCACCGATGATGGTTTCGTCAAGGATGTCTTTTCTGGGAGATAAGTTGATTTTTCTGGTTAACTTTTGATTGAAAAAGGCTTCAGCTTCTTCCATATCATCATTATCAAAGCGAACAGATGAAGTAACATAAGAAAAGACACGATATTTTCCATCAGCATCTTTATCCTGAGAATTGATGGAACCGTCACCGTTAAGATCATAAAGGATCGCATCTTTTTTATCTTGTGAATAATAGAAAGATAATGATGAATATCTGTTTTCAAGTGAAAAAGAAGCCCCTTTTAAAGCATACTCATCGGTTCTGGATAAGTCTTCCGTTAAGCCGAGAATTCTTTTACTGAACCCGTGTCCTGTTTTTCTGGAACTGTAATAGTCTGTATTTTCCATAACCAGACCTTCACCATAAGTAACACGGTAGTTTCCCAGATAAGCTTTTAAACGGGTATTACCAAAGAAATCAAACTGATTATCATAAGCGGCATAATACTTCGCATCTTTCATATTCTCAGAAAATGTATTTTCTGTAAAAAGGCTTTCTCCTCTTTGATTGGCACTTAACAAGCCTGCTTTGATATTATTGCCATATCTCACACGAAGTTTATTCATCACAGCCGGGTTACTTTGGCTTAAATTGAAGTAACCCCAATATGAATGATCAATTCTACGGAGGTTATGGTCACTCTTATTCCTGAATATTTCTCTCAGATTTTCCCGTGTATCATCATCAAATGATTTATCTTCATATTTGAGCTGATAGTTCATGAATAATTTTTGTTGCGTCGGTTGTTCTTTAAAGAATACATAATGCCTGATATTACTGGCACCATAATACGATAATCCGGAGGTACTGCGAAGGTTTCGATAGTCTGTAATCGTATCTTTCTGAGTAATTCTTCTCATTACTGCAGCAGCATCAATTGGAGATACATTTGGCAGATTAAGAATATCATTATAAGACATGCTGTTAACATTCTGAGGTGTCATCAGATAGTCTTCCCAAATATCGGAAAAACCTTCCTGAGTCCCTTCGGTGGAGCCTAATCGTTCCAGTAAGTAATAAATTTCTTCACGTCTTTGTTCTGTTTCATCCAGATCAGTATATAGTGAAGTCTCAATTAACGGTTTGAGTCTCAGCATGGTTTGCTGATCAATTGACGGAATTTTTCTCAAGTCGTAGATACTCTTGAAAAAAGCAGTATACAAACGATATTCATAAATATCCTTTGCTTGCTGTTGGCTGATCGGTAATTTTTCAATTTGCTGTAAACTGGCTGTATTCAGATCAACCCGTTCAGCATATAAAAAACAGATCCCTGCTAGCAGAATTAGTAGAAACAGGCGTTTCATAACACTCCTTTATCCTATTTTCTTATTCTTTTTTGTAAAACACTACTATTTTTTGCAAATTTATTCAGTTAAACAATATTGTAAAGCTTTTTATCAAAAAAAATAAAGACGCTTATGGTCAAGTAAAAAATCACATTTTCTACAAAGTCCATATCTGCAACAGAATGCCCTGGTTATTTAAAAATCATGTAATTATGATTCTCTTTTCAATTACATAGCCCAGTGATATCTTAAAGATAAATGTTCAGATGAAACAAAACAATCGAATCAATCATATTTTCTCATTACAGACTCATTCAATTCTCATGTCTTTCCCTTATCTATCCTGTAGAAAAGTATTTTATTTTTCGGTTGATCGTATGAAATAAACGGTACTACAACTGATACATATAGCTTATTTTTTACGTTATTTGTTACTGTTTAGGTGCTTGTTGTTATTATTGATTCTATTTTCATCAAAGATATCAGTTTTAAAAAATGTAAAAATGGTCATTAGGGATGTTCGAAACGGAGTGAAGCATTCCCATCCCGTGAAGTTGACATGTGCAAAAACCTAAACTCTTTAGGAATTGCCGATTAGCAACCAGATGCGGAAGTGTCTGGTATATAGTTTATTACACATGAAGCACCATAAGAAGAAAATTAAGGCATCATGATTATTTCATCACGCTTTTCATCCTAATAGAGAGGGATATCCTATAGGACTCCTTGAAAATCAAATCGTTCTTTAAAATACTTTGATCCACTAAGCGATCGTTATTTCGCTTAGACCTCCAATTAATGTAAATATCTTTCTTTTAGCTGGTTCAAAGCCTCAATATTGATTTTTTTGGTTTTTTCCAGTAGTTTAAACATTTCGTGAGTGAGTACTGAGTTTTTTAGTAAGAGCATCTCAAAGAATATATCCGGAAGAATTTGCCAGGAGACTCCATAAGGATCTTTGAGCCATCCACAAAGCTGTTCTTCTCCATTTTGAGATAATTTATCCCAGTAATAGTCAATCTCATCCTGATTCTGGCAATGAACGATAAAAGATATCGCTTCATTAAAATCATATAGATGAAATATAGAACTGTCACTTGCCATAAAATGTTGAGTTTCCAATGTAAAATGGATATTTTTTGCCTGACCTGCTATTTCAGGTAAGTCTTTTTCTGAGTAGTACAACACCTCATTTTTTGCTGAGTTATTAAAAATTCCGGTGTAAAAATCAACAGCTTCTTCTGCTTTTCCAGTCTGCTGATTGATAAATGAAAATAAGGGAGTTATTCTGTCTTCTTCAATGTTTGATCTGTCTGCAAGGGCAATATGCCAGGTGACATCAAAACGATCAATCAATTTTCCATATTTAGAACTCAGTTCATGCTTTTCAAACGGGATTAGTATTGTGCCCTTATCAGCCAAATCACTCCAGAGCTCTTCAATAAAATAATCATGATCATAAGCGACATAAAAAGAAATTGAGGGATTAACAGAAAACTTTGGTCCTCCGTTTAATGCAATAAACTGATGCCCATCCAGAACGAAATCATAAGTCATCAGTTTTTTTACGGGGTGATAATGTGTATCATGATCATCTGCGGAATAATAGGTTTTTTGACCTGCTTTAGCATTTGGGAAAAGTGATGTGTAGAAACTAACAGCCTCTTCAGCCTGATTATCAAACCACAGCATACAGCTGATTTTTTGAGGGAAAAGTTTATTGTTATCCATCATAAGCTCCTTTTAGAAAGAGTATAGATCAGATTTACCAGTCTGTCAATTAAAAACTTTTATTTGAGTAATGAATCAGGATTTGCTGGTTCCCATAATTCTATTTTGTTCCCTTCGATATCCATGACATGAACAAATTTCCCATATTCATAAGTTTCTACTTCGTCTAATATGGTCACGCCATTTTGTTTTAATTCTTCAAGCAGCAATTCTAAATTTTCAACTCGATAATTGATCATGAATTCCTTTTGTGATGGGTTAAAATAGGTAGTATCATGAGGGAAAGGACTCCACTGGGTTAAAGCCTTCTTTTCTGTATCAGGGAACTCACGACATTCAAACATACATCCATACTCATCGGTATTAAAACCTAAATGGTTTTTATACCAGTCTTTAACCTTCTCTGGGTCCTTACATTTAAAAAAGACCCCGCCAATGCCTGTTACCTTTTTCATTTACAATCCTTTCTGTGTCAATTTTTTCTGGTTCTACAATAATGCCACCCTTTCAGGGTTAGCACTGGCTCTTATCCATGTAGATCCGTCCTATCAGTGGTTAACAAACTCTTTTTCTGTGATTTCTGTGTCTTCCGTGGTTGTAGAAAATCATTATATCATTCCTCTTTGCCCTACCTCTGCGTTCTCTGGTTCTACAATAATGCCACCCTTTCAGGGTTAACACTGGTTCTTTTCCGTGTAGATCCGTCCTATCTGTGGTTAACTAACTCCTTTTCTGTGATTTCTGTGACTTCCGTGGTTGTAGAAAATCATTTTATCATTCCTCTTTGCCCTAACCCTGGGTTCTCTGGTTCTTATCCGTGTAGATCCGTCCTATCCGTGGTTAAGGGAATGTTACTAACTATTCTGGCGTATAAAGAATCATCCAGTTAATGCCGAACTGGTCGGTAAAATGTCCATAGTAATCTCCCCAGAAGGCATAATCAATCGGCATGATAATGGTTCCGTTAACTGAGAGTTCATTAAATAAGCGGTCTGCCTCTTCTTTACTGTCAGGAGTTACTGAAATTGAGAAGTTATTACCCTGTTTAAAATCAGGTGCCCATTCCCCGCCGGTATCACTTCCCATCAATATTGTTTCCTGACTGATAGGCAATGAGATATGCAATATCTGATTTTCCATTTCTGCTGGTAAATCTGGCATACCTTCCTGTTTTGGCATATCTTTAAATCTGCCTACATAAGAAAACTCTCCACCAAAAACAGATTTGTAAAAGTTAAAAGCGGTTTCACAATTCCCTAAAAAGTTCAAATAGATGTTGATCGTTGTCATAAATCACTTCCTTTCTGTTTATGTTGAAAATATAGTAAAATCACAAGCTAAAACAAAATCTATTTTTATGTTTTCTCATCTATCACGTTTTTGTCCGGGTAATATATAGAAGGCTTGCTTTCGTACTTCAAACATCTACAATAATGACACCCTTTCAGGGTTATTTTTGGGTATACCTTATCCGTGTAAATCCGTCCTATCCGTGGTTTACTAACTCTTTTTCCGTGGTTGGAAAAGATCGTTTTATCATGTCTCTTTCCTTTTCTCTACGTTCTCTTTGTTAATTTTTTCAAAAAAAATAATCACTAAGGACTTACCTTGTCCAAACGCTGTGCTATCATATTACCAAAATTAATATCGGAGGTTAAAATGTCAGAAAATCATGACACACAGACTGACACCAACAGCTTTGAGGATAAAGATCCTTCCGGATTTTTTCACACCTTAAGACTGATTTTTGAAAATGCTACATCTCAGGATCGTAAAGAAGACATTCAAAAACAAGAAGACAAGGAGAATTAAAATGAAAAACACAAGCTTAATCTTAATCATGATCGTTACGCTGTTATTTACTGCTTGCACAAATGTTGTTCCAAACAGCTATGCCACATTTCAAACAGCCAAAAGCATTCAATTAGAAAAGAACAATTCACAAATCGAAGCTTCATTAAAAAATCTGAGTTATAAACAGTTTCAGGACTTATGTCTCAATCTGACAGTCCCTTCAGATTTACTCTACAAAATCGGAAACAATGACAAAATTGTATTTTGTTCTGAAGATATTACGGGTATTGATACCAATAGTTTCCGTCTTTTATTTGAAAATTCTATGATATCACATCTGCTTTCCAAAAATATCAATGTTTATGAAAGAAATCCCTATTCGCTCTACAATATTTTCAATGAAAAGAAAAATCTGGCGTTCAAATTCAACAAAATGGATAGTACTTTTGCCCTCAATAATAACTATCCGACAATAAATTCTGCAGATAAAATCCTTAGTTATTCTGTTTATAACAGTGGTCAGCTGACTCAAATCGAATCAGATGGAAATCATAAAAGGATCATGCACCTGGATTTACTGCTAAAACTAATCGATGTGAATAGCGGTCGTATTTTATATTGTAAAACAGTTGAAACGACAAATCAAAAAGTGCTCAGTGAATCTGAAATCCAGTTAGTCAATTCTTTGCAATTTTCCCAGGTCGAATTACCTTATCCATTTAAATCAGGGAAAAAAGAAGGCAGTCTGATCAAACTAAAGGATGATGATCAGAGAAATGAAATTGTTTTCCAGTTTAAAAGAGGTACGATTGATACGAAAGTCGTTATTACAGATGATATGAATGAAGTTAAACATTCATTTACCATACCGAAAAGCACATCAGATCAAATCTTTTTCCAATACAACTGGAACTTAAATGATAACACGGGTAACAAAATTCCTGCAGGTGAATATAACTTAAAAACCCTTAATCAAAGCAGTTTCCCTATCAAAGTCACGAGAGTTTCATTGTAAGTTTCTCTTCTGAAAAAATCCGTTCTCTTTAAATGAATATAGTAGTGAAAATCATTAGTGCCGGAGGAATGGGATCATAATCTTTTATGCAGCATTATGCTCTTGTTACACCTGCCATTTCTCCGGTATATATCCCAGAACTATTTGTTCTAATTATCCGTGTAGATCCGTCCTATCCGTGGTTAACAAACTCTTTTTTCCGTGTTTTCAGTGCCTTCCGTGGTTAAGATTAAAACAATCGCTTCGCTAGAGGACAAGAGATCAAAGAGAAAACCAGAAGATAGAAAAGATGATTGAAAGCGTTACATTATTCTATTTCGGATGAACGGCGCTACGCTTTGTGCATCCCTACAATTGCTACAATTAGGGGTTATCACTGGCCCCTTATCCGTGTAGATCAGTCCTATCCGTGGTTAACATACTCTTTTCCGTGTTTTCAGTGCCTTCCGTGGTTGTAGAAAAATCATTTTATCATCCCTCTTTGCCCTACCTCTGCGTTCTCTGGTTCTCTTTGTTCCAATCATCTTTGGTTAAAATTAAAACAATCGCTTCGCTAGAGGACAAGAGAGCATAGAGAAAACCAAAAAAATAACAAAAGTTTGATTGAAAGTTTATGATTATACTATTTCGGATGAACGGCGCTGCGCTTTGTGCATCCCAACAATTGCTACAATAATGGCACCATTTCAGGGTTATCACTGGCCCCTTATCCGTGTTTTACTAACTCTTTTCCGTGTTTTCAGTGCCTTCCGTGGTTGTAGAAAAATCATTTTATCATCCCTCTTTGCCCTACCTCTGCGTTCTCTGGTTCTCTTTGTTCTAATTATCCGTGAAAATCCGTCCTATCCGTGGTTCTGAATAGCATATTTTTATCCTCCAAAGACAATTTCTCTAATTTTTTCTTGCATAAATCTCTTTTTTTTGTCCATACTCTGTTATGGCTAATTGTTTGCTAATATCATACTTAGAATAGAATTTAAAATTAACAAATAATTTCACTTGACAGTCAGATTCAAATTCTTAATATTTGACTTTGTAATAAATAAAATAATGTGAATCAATGTAAGTCCAAATGTCCAACAGGGATTTGCAGAAGTCTGTGTGTTTTCAATGCGCAGTCCAAAAACCAAGTAAGAGGTGTGTCTTATGGAAGAAAAGGCATTTTTCAGACAGTGGTGCATTTTGCAGAGTATCTACGCTCATGCCAATCGGGGGATTTCTTTAAAGTCCCTGGCTGAAGAGCGTGGTGTCTCCAAGAAAACCATTCAAAGGGATATTTTCTATCTCTCGACTTTATCATTTCCGATTTATTCTGAACATGATCAGGACCATAATCAGGTCTATTACAAGATGTTATCTCATTACAAATTTCCTTCTATCAGCCTCAATCAGGATGAATTCATGAGTCTCTTGTTTATATTTAAGTCTGCCTTTCCTTTACAGGCATATTTTGATGGCGTAATAAAAGACTGTTTTGATAAGATGCACAGCCAGTCATCACCGGAATTGATCAAATTCTATCAGAAGGTATGGAATTATATCCTGCCCGACACCAGGGCAAGCATCCCCTGGTCAGAAGAATCCGGCAAGAGTCTGTCTCAGATTATCTCAGCCATCCTTCAGGGCAAAAAACTCAAATTCAAATACAACAGTATCTACTCGGGCAAACAAAAAGAGCATACCGTAACGGTTCTCTGCCTTAAACAGCATGAACATAATTTCTATATCGCTGGATTTTCCACTGCCAAAAATAAAGTGCTCATCTATGCTATCAACCGTATGAGCGAAGCCATCATACTCCCAGAACCCAAAGACCACATCAATTTTGATGCCGGTAAATTCTTCGAAGACTCCTTCGGCATCTACCCAGGCAAAGGCTTTCAGGTCAGACTCCTCTTCAAAAAGGAACTTGTCCCCTACATCAGCGAAAGAATCTGGCATCCCAAACAAAAAAGCAAAGTCCTCGAAGACGGGAATCTCCTCCTCGAATTACCTGCCACTTCCCTCTCCGAAATCAGAAAATTTGTCATGTCTTATGGTTCAGGCGTTAAAGTCCTCGATCCACCTGAACTAATCGACGAAATCAAAAAAACAATCGATGAAATGTATAGAGAATATGAATAAATGGAGATAGTATGAAAAAAGAATCCAATACAGAAGAATTACTAAGTAACAAAAATATTGAGAAAATATCTCTTTATCCACAAATACCAAGATATACGCTTCAAAAAGATGTTGTTTTATCTGATAAATTAGAAATTCAAATCCAGGAAGCCTTAACAAAAATTGAGTATCATGAAGTCATTTATCATGAATGGAATTTTAAAGAAGTTGATCCAACAGGAAAAGGGATCATACTGAATTTCTATGGCCCATCAGGTACTGGCAAGACTTTAACAGCAGAAGCTTTTGCGGGTTCTTTAAAAAAAAAATTTTTAGCTGTAGGGATTGCCGACTTAGAGAGTAAGTTCATGGGTGAAACCGCTAAAAATATACAATACATTTTTAAAATAGCGAAAGCACATGAAGCTGTATTATTTTTTGATGAGGCTGACACTTTATTAGGAAAAAGATTGTCTTCTGTAACTCAAGGAGTTGATAATGAAGTTAATGCTTGCAGATCAACGATGTTAACAGAATTAGAAAAACATGAAGGAATTGTTATTTTTGCGACTAATTTTGCAGAAAATTATGACAAGGCCTTTGAAGCAAGAATTAGTCATCATATCGCTTTTGAATTACCTGATTTTCAATCAAGAAAAGCTATATGGAAAAAACATTTAATTGAGACAATCCCCTTAGAAGAAGAACTGGATTTATTTATAGACGAATTAGTCAATGAGTCTGAAGGTCTATCAGGACGGGATATCAGAACCTGTATGCGAATTGCTTTACCAAAACCACTACTGGAATGTAGGAATCAGAATTTAGAAATCTCATCTTGTAAATTAAAGAAATTACATCTGCAGGAATCAATCGAAAAAGTAAGAAAATCACATAAAGAAGTTGGAAAATTAGTCAATCCATTATTAAAAAGTGATATAGACATATCTAGAAATCTATTAGGAATAAAAAATAAGGAAGAGGTATAAAATGGGATTCTGGTCATTTGTGGGTAGTTGTTGTAGAGCTGTTGGTAATGCTATCTGTTCAGTCGCATCGACAGTTTATAATGGAGTCAAGAGTGCTGTTACATGGATGGCTGAAAAAGCAGAACAATTTATTGGTGGAGTAAAAACCGTATGGGAAGTTGTTAAAAAATACATAAAACCAGCTTTAAAGATAATTCAGTTTATTCCTTGGCCTCCATTACAAGCAGCAGCAAAAGCCTTAGAAAAAGCAATAACTTTTTTAGAAAAAATTGAAAAGACTGTTTTAGCTACTAAATTGGGGAAAGCAATAAACTGGACTATAAATGCAGCACAAAAAATTAAAACATATATATTGGATGAAGGAGAAAGAAGAGAAGCTGAGGAAAGAAAAAGTATTTTCATTGAAGCAAAAGATTTATTGCCTGAAGAAGAAAGAAAAGCAATACAAATTGGCGAAATTATTAATGAATTTGTACTTGTTCAATCAGAAATTCAAAATATTTTTGATAAAAATTCAGTTAATGATTTTGAGCATTATTTGAGATTAAGAGCTACACAAAAATTGCTAAAATTGACAGAAGAATCCTTTCAAAATGGCAAAGATATGACATCAATTGGTAAAGGAGAACTCTTTCTATTAGAGATTGGACGAGAATTGCTAAAAAAAGATCCTCATATTGATGATACATCTATGGAAATGCTTAATGGAATGATTCTAAAAAGATATGGGAAAAATCTAATTCCATTTATATTTGAAGAAATGATTGCATCATGGTCAAAACAAGTTGAAGATTTAGAAAAAAAATGGAATGAAAGAAATAATATCTTAATCAAACAAAAAGTAACACTAAAGCCCCTACAAACAAAAATAAAGCTTGGATATCATTTAACAGATATTGAAAAAGAGGAAATATTTAAGTTAGAAGAAATTGTTTTTGCAGAAGATAATGATTTAAAAAAAATAAAAGAACAAATCATTGAAAGAACAGTCTATGTTGATGCAGCAGAAGGATTTTTGCAAATACTTGAAGAAAATGAACAAATAATTGGAAAAACATATCTGATTGAAAAGGGCTACGATGTAGGAATGATAATCATTCAATGTGCAGAACAAGACAGAGAATGGAAAAGTTTAAGCGAAGATGAAAAAGATTTAATCATTGACTATGCTAACATTTTTAGAGAAGCAAGAATAGCAAGAGAACATGCTATATTAAATAATACTATAGAAATGGCGGTTTAAAATGGGAAATTTTACAAATAATTTAAGCATTTTTATTGATGTTTTTAAATATCTCGCACCTAATGATTTTTTTCAAGCTTTTTTTCTTCTGATAATTTTAAGCTTGTCTTTTTGGGCTGTATGGGGAGTTAAGAAGAAAGCCAATGCTTTTAATTGGAATAATAACTGGAAAAATAATACAGAAAATGCACAAAATGATGATATGGATTCTGAACAAGGGTCGGTATTGGAAATTTCACAGGCAATTGCAACTGCACCTGAAAAATTTGCAGAAATATTACCTGGTATCTTATTGATTTTAGGGCTGTTAGGAACTTTCTTAGGATTAGGTCTATCACTTGATGAAGCATCTAAAATTATTTCTCAAGCAAAACTATCAGGTATGGACACGGCGATGGAAAAACTAGTATCGATGCTTAATAAGTTAGGAGTTAATTTTATTACTTCGGTATGGGGTATTCTTGCTAATCTGATATTTAGATATTGGATATCTAAAAATGGGTTTGAAGAAAACAGGCTCAAATGGACCATCAAAAAAACTAAAGAAGAAATGAATACCAGAAGGGATCAACTTACAATTATTGAAGAAATCAGACATCAAGACACGATAAAGTGCTTAAATCAAATTAATAAATCACTTGTTGAAGTTACAGAAAATCAAAAGAATCATTTAATTGAGCAGTTAAATAAAGTATGTGATTTTAGCAATACAAATATTAATAAAATTATCGAACTTAATTCAAATATGACTAACCTCTTTAGAGAGTCAATAAATCAAAACAATTCAAATAAAAACTCAATAATCAATGAAATTAATAATTCGCAAGTATCAATGAATAATACCATTTCTAAATCATCTGAAAAATTATCAAAAGAAATAGTAAAAGAGACAAAAAATGTATCCGAGAATACATATTCTTTAAAAGAATCTATCGAAAATTTCATTACAGCAAATGAAAACACTCTTAATGAAATGCAGGAAACTGGTTCAAAAATGTCTGAAGCATCTGTTAGTATGGGGAAATCAGCATCCAAATTGGATACTGCTATAGTTAATTTTGAATCAAAGGTAACTGAAGTACTCACCAAAATGAGCGATGATTTCAACGAAAATTTAGAAGTTGTAGCTAATGATTTAGGTGAAGCAACAAACTCGATAGCATGTTCAGTAGATAAAATGGATAAGCAGGTTAATAATACTCTGTCAGGTATAAAAGAATCTCTTAACTCGGCTATTCAAACTCAAGAAACCAGTATGAATAAAACAATCAAAGAAATGAATAGTAACTTTAAAACAAATTTAGAAAAAATGGCAAAAGACCTAAGTAGTGCAACGAATTCGATTTCAAATGCAGTGAATACAATGAATAATGAAATAACCAAAACCCTTGGGAATGTTGGAAATGCTATAAGTGATTCAGTCAATAATCAAAAAGATAATCTAGAAAAAGCAGTTAAGATTCAGGAAGAAATTGCTAAAGAAAGCAGAAAACAACAAGAAGACACTCAAATTAGGTTCGCATCTATAACCAGCGAACTATCTGAACAAATTGTAACAACAACAAGAGTGTTCGAAAATATGTACAGTGAGATAAGAAATGGGCTTAAAGCTGTGTCCGATAAAAGACAAGAAATGGTACATGCTTCTGGTGCAGTTCAGGAGGCTGTAAAAGGGATACAAGAAGCACTTAAATTACTTGAAAATAATAACCACCAGCCAATTCTAGCGAATATTAACCAATCGTTACAGGAATACTTGCAAATGAAAAAAAATCATCAATCCAATAATCATGCCAATCAACAATATTAATTTTGGAGTATATCAATATGAAAGATAACGGTAATGAATGGGTCTCTATTGGAGATTTAATGGCCAGTGTGGTAGCCGTCGTAATGTTACTTCTCGTTGTTTCAGTTTTACAGCAGACTTATGCAGAAATCAAGTATAAGGAAGAATTAAGTAAAAGTGTTGCCAATCAAAAGGTAGTTATTGAAAATATCTTTAATAATATGAAAGAGTCTTTAAAAAATGAAAACCTTGAAACACTTGCTGAATTCAATTTTGTCGAAAGCAAGATTTCTTTTAAAGATGGCTTGTTTGAAAGGGGAAGTGCCATTATAACTCCAAAAGCCAGAAAAGCCTTTTTGAAGTCTCAGGATAAAATTGTTGAGTTTCTTAAACAAGTACCTAATGGGAAAATTTTGGTTGAAGGTCATACCGATAACCTTCCTGTTTTAAAACCTGTAATTGATATTGAAACTTATGGTGCTGTATATGATGATAATTTTACTTTATCAGCAGCCAGAGCCAGAGAAGCCCGAAAACATATCATTGGAACATTAGATAAAGAGCTTGCTAACAGAATAATTGTAACAGGGTATGGTGATTCCTGCCCGGTAAACAAAGAAAATCCTTCAGATGCTGCAAATAGAAGAGTTGAAATCAGATTTACAATTGATACAGAAAAGTAAAGGAGAAAATTATGTTTGGACTTCACGATGATTTTGAGGATACTGATATTATAAAAAAAGAGACAGCTCTTTCAGAAAATGATTTAAAAGTCATAGAGAAAGTAAAAGGCTTTCATCAGCTCTATAATACACATAAAAATGACTCTATAAAAATAGAAACTATCATCAATGATTTTGTAACAGATGTAAATCAGCTGATTTGTATATATACAGATTCAATTACTTCACTAAACAAAAAATCAAAAAGTTTATCTGAAAGTATTGAAAAAGAAAAAAAAGAAAAAGTAAAAATCGTTAATTCTTTTGATCTGATTCGTAAAATTGTAAGTTATTATCCTGATAAAGAAAACCATCTACAAACTGAGCTTGATAGATTTAAAAAAATAATCCTAAATGATTTTTTAAACTTTACCCGGAAAGATTCATATAAGAAAAATACTGAAAATTTTAAAGAACTTCAAAAGGTAATTCAAGAAATAGAAGAATTGATAAATCTGAAATTTATTGCAAATAAAACGGTAATTGGTGTTGGAGGGGGCTTTAGTGCAGGTAAATCATCATTTATAAACTCAATTCTTAATTTTGACATTCTCCCAAGAAATGTTACTCCTACAACTGCTATCCCAACTTATCTTATAAATTCTGACAGTAATTCTATAGAAATTAAAACTGCCACAAATAATCTTATAGAAATTACAGAAGAAGAGTTTAAATCAATAACACACAATCAGTCAATATCATTAAATACAGTTTCCTTAATAGATTTCGCTGTAGTCAGAACCAAAAATATTAATCACGAAAATATCGTTATATTAGACACTCCTGGCTATAGTAAACCTGACTTAGATATGCCTGAAGAAAATACTGATTACTATAAAGCAAAAAAACAACTGGAAAATACAGATGCACTCTTTTGGCTGATTGATATAGAATCAGGGACATTACCTAACAGTGATATCTCATTTATTAAAAGTATGAACTACAAAAATCCAATAGTCTTTATTGTAAACAAAGCCGACAAAAAAAATGATAGTGACATCAATATGATTGTAAAACAAGTAGAACAAACCATCATTCAACAAAATCTACCTTTTTATGGGGTAGTCGCATATTCTTCAGCAAACCATAAAGAGTATAACAGTGAATTGATAAAATCCTATCTTAATGAAATGAACAGGGACTCGTTCAGAGATACTAATAGTATTGAACTGAAATTAAACCAAATTTTAAATGAATATGATCATTATTTCGAAAGTCAGGACATGTTAAATAAAAATTATAAAAGAGTCTTGAATCAGATAAATAACAGAACCAGCGATGATTTTGCAGAAGATTTAATCAATGATTTGTTAAAAGATATCAAAGAAAAAGAAAAAGTTTTCTTAGAGGTAAAAACTGATTTTTTTAAAATCAAAAGAATATTGATGAATCAATTTAACTTGATAGAAAGCATCATTTCTGAAAATGAAAAAAAAACACCTAAAATCTTATTCAGACAAGCGATGGATTATCTTTATAATCATAATGAAACAGAAAATGCAATTAATTTGTTTTATCAGCTTGCTGAAGAAGGCTATCCAGATGCCATGTTTAAAATTGCAGAATTGCATAACGAAGGGAATTTCATAAACAAAGACCATGATAAAGCACTCAAATATTACCACTTAGCAGCAGAAAAAGGGCACCCTGAGGCTCAGTTTGAAATTGGAGAATACTATCAATCCAATGAAGAAATTGAACAGGCAATTATTTGGTTTCAAAAAGCATCTGATCAAAATCATTCTGAAGCACAATATATTCTTGGTCAAATTTTTGAGTATGGAATATCAAAACATCAAGACCGAAGCAAAGCAAAACATTTTTATACCTTAGCCAGCAATAACGGGCACATTAATGCATTAGAAAAATTAAAAAATCTATAGGAGGATATAATGTTATCATCAAAACAAGAAAATTATAAGAAAATTCTAACTGACGCTTCAGATTTAGCCAATGTCTGTAATTGTACAGCTACCTCACAAAACTCATTAAAAGATTTGTATGCCAAAGTCAATACTTTTAAAGTAGTCATACCAATTATTGGTTTATTTTCAGCTGGAAAAACATCGTTAATAAACAAGTTTTTAGAGGAAGACATTTTTAGTGTGAATGTCACCCCAGAGACTACCTTGGCAACAGAAATTGTTTATGGGATATCCAATAAACTGGTTTTGTACAAAAATGAAACGGAGTATGAAGAAAAATCATTAGACTATCTTGGAAAGATAGATGCTAAAGATTATTTGTATCAAAGAGTTTACTTAAACAAGAATGTTTTAAAAAAATATCCTGAGATAGTATTGGTTGATATGCCGGGTATCGATTCAGGACTAGAAACTCATAATAAAGCAATTTTGAATTATATTAATAGAGGGAACAGGTTTATTCTGATTGTTGATGTGGAAGATGGAACAATTAAAGAAACTAATCTAAACTTTTTAAGAGAGATTTTAAGCTATGGACAGTCAATTGATGTATTGATTAATAAAATTGATAAAAAGCCTGATCCAGAGGTAAATGAAATCTATAATCAAATCAAAAGTACAATATCCTCAAGAATTAGTAGTAATATATTTGTTGGTAAAACATCAACAATGAATAATAATATTCAAGATTTTCTTTCTATCATTGAATCTGTCAACTTTGATGAGCATGTTCATGAAGCTTTACATCAAGGTATAAAGTCAACTATAACTCAAGCTAAGAAAGAAACTGAGCTATATTTGAAAAATATTGATGTTGATGTATCAGAAATTGATCGTCAAATCAAAGAGATTGAACATGAAAAAGAGAAGTTTAAAGATAAAATTGATTATGAAAAAATTGAGTTTTCAAACAAATTATCATCTACTGCAGTTGATAACATCATTAAGGAAGTTAAAAATACTTTAAAGATAAATAGTAATCAATTGGCTACTTTGTTAAAATCCGGAAATACAGAAAGCTTAAAAATGAGTATAAATGAATTACTAAGACCTGTGCTTGTAAATTCTACAGAGGAGTCTGTTAGAAATATTTTAAAAGATACCTTTGAAAATTTGAATATGAATTTTGAGAGTTTAACAACAATTGTCCCTGGTAGCCCATCTGATCAAACTGATCTTGTCAGCAAATTAGCTTCAAAAGAATTCAATATAATGTTTAAGACATTGATAGGTGCTTTAGGCTTAGCTACAACAGTTGTTGCGCCATGGCTGGAAATAATAATACTATTTTTACCAGAAATCTTAAAGATGTTTGGATTAGGCAGTGGAAATGGAATCGCGAGCTATATCAGTAAAATTGAAAATGATCTAATCCCTCAGGTTTGTGCAGAATTACGAAGCAAAGTAAAAGATTCATTACAAACCTTGAAAGATAAAGTTTTTAAAAATATCGAAGATGACTTTGTAGTTAAGATGAATAATTTTACATTAATTCTTGAAAAATTAACAAATGAAAAAAACACTAATATTCAATTTTCACAATCTCAAATAGATAATTTTAAAATCTATATAGACCAATGGAATACTCTTCTTAACGCATTAGATTAGATTAGGGGATAGAAGATATGATACAAATTATAAAAAATCATGATTTAGTAAATAGATTTAAATCATTAAGAAGCACCTGCCAAAAGTATGAGCAAACGGCATCCAAACTTAATGTCGATACCGAAATATTTGATAAAAAGCTAATACGAAAAATCATAAGTGAATCTGAACAACTGGAAGAACAAATTAACGAAACACAAAAAGAATCCAGAAAATTAAGTATTGGTATAATCGGTCAGGTAAAGGCAGGGAAATCATCATTCTTAAACTCATTAGTTTTTGAGGGGAAAGATATCTTGCCAAAGGCAGCAACCCCCATGACAGCAGCTTTAACTATTTTATCTTATGCTGAGCATAATAAAGCGATTATTCATTTTTACAATCAAGATGATTGGGACAATATCATTAACTTACATAATAATTACAAATCTGAAGAAGCTAAAATAATAAGTTTAACAAAAAATTATAACCAGACTTTAAGTAGAAAAGAGATTGAATCAAAAATATCTGAAGAATTACGAGCTGCAAATGAAATTTATCTAATGGGGAAAAATATACCTAATCTAAATGAACTTATTACTAAAAGTTCTACAATAATTGAAGTCGAGAAAATTGAGCAATTGATTGACAAATTAAATGAGTTTGTTGGAGTAGGAGGAAGATATACAGCTTTAACAAAATATGTCGAATTGAAGTTAAGTTTAGAATCATTAAAAGATATTGAGATCGTTGACACACCAGGAGTAAATGATCCTATTATTTCAAGAGGGATAATTACTGAAAAATATCTTAAAAAATGTGATATTGCTTTTCTGTTAAGTTATTGTGGGCAATTTATGGGTCAAGCTGATAGTAATTTCTTGTTAGATGCCCTACCAAGCGAAGGTATTTCAAGAATATCTATTCTTGGATCAAAACTTGATTCTGCATTAAGAGACAAAGTCGCTGAAGGAATAAAAGATGCTAATTTAAGAAATGTACTGAATAATTTAAAAAAAGACTTGATTGAACAAGCAAATAAAACATTACTTCCTATTTTAGAAAAAAAACAACAGATACCAACATACAAGAAAATTCTGGACAATTATAAAATTCACTTAATATCAAGTTTGTCTTACAATATGGCATTAAAAAAAGAAGATCAGTGGAATGATGTTGAAAAGTCGTTTTCTGAGTTTATAAAAAAAAATTTTCCTGATTTTATGGATATTAATGAAAGTTTTCTAATTGAGTTATCAAACATTGATTCTGTTAAGTCTCACATTTTCAAAGAAGTCAGAGCTGATAAAGAGAATATTTTACGAGATAAACTGAATGATGTCCTTATCACCAAGCTTAATCTTTATGAAGAAATCCAATCAGAGATGAGTAAAGATTTATCAATAAAAATTGAAGAATTAAAAACTGAAGATATACAGTCTCTCAGAACAAAAGCAGATAGACTATCCAAAAATTTAGAAGAAGCTAGAGACCAGATAGAAGACATCTTCAACACTGTAATAGAAGATGTGGATTCTTCATTAAGTAAAATTCAAAAGGAACTGAAAGTAGAATCAAGAAAATTCGAAAAAGTAAATATTGAAACGACAGAACACGAATACGAAGTAAGCACATCAAAATGGTGGAATCCCTTTTCATGGGGATCAACAAAAACATGCTATGAAACCGTACATTACGCAAAAATTAGACCAGTAGTTAATCAAATTGAAGAATACATCGATAAAATTAATAATGAAATTGAATTTGTATGGAAATCACAAAAAGATAAGATTAAAAAAAATAGCAAATTTTATAAAGAATTAATCAACTCTATTGAAAATGTGTCTGATTTAAGTAATGATTCTTTTGACTCAAATGTTTTAAAAAGAAGTGTCAGAAATGTTATTGAAAACATTCTAATACCTGAAATCAATTTAAATCCTGAAACATACTCAGATAACATCATAAAGATATTTGGGAAAAGTAGAGTACAAGGAGAAAATGAAATTGAGAAATTGGAAAATGAAGTTGGATTTGCTATAAAAAAAGCTATTCAAGATATGTCAGACCAGGTTAAAGAATCTAAAAATAAGTTCAATGAAATTTTGAATAATCAATCAAAAGCATTTATTGAAAATATTAAACAAGATGTAGAGCAAAATATTCAAAATATTCAAAAACAGATAAAATTTAAAGAAGATTATATCAACATCTATCAAGAAGCATTAAACGAATTCAAAGCATTAAATAGCTGATATAGTTCATATATAGTTCAGGTCACAAAATATATTTTGTGACCTATTTTTAATCTAATCCTCAATCCGGAAGATGTCAGGAAAGCATGGGGACCAGAAAATATCATTCTGGATGGTATCGAAAAGACCTTTTCAAAAATCAAAATAGACGAGGTTTGTGCAAAAGAATAGAGTTTTTCAAAATAAAAAATGTCAAAAAGACAGATTTCTGCTTTTTTGTCCGCGTAATATATATAGAGGGGTTCATTGTATGGCAAGCGACCAGCTTGTGTGATGGCTTGTTTGTTTCACACCTACGGTGCTGGATGAGGTTTGTGATTGGACTCACGGTGCTGACGCACCGTGTTAATTACATGTCATTTCTACGGAATTCTTGTTTATGCACCGACTCTTACACCCCATGTTTGTTACATGATGTACCTCTGGTGCTTCGACTGCTGATCATTATTCGTATAAATATTAGAGATAGAATGCTCTTATGCGACTATTACATAACGTGATAGGTTTTTCTAATAAGTTCTTTTTTTTTTAATCTCATCTCTTTAAAATTTTCGGATGAACTGCACTGGATTCACCCATCCCTACAGACCGTTTTCTCTCCGTGACCTCTGGTTCTCTTTGTTTTTTTATCTTGCTTCTTGTTTTACATTTTAAGTCATCTTTCACCACATTCCATTGCAACTCAAATCAGCTCAGTATTTTTTGTTTGACAATATCTAAATCTGTAATTATAATGTCTAACAGAAGAGATAAAGGAGCTTATCATGAAATTCTTTAACACAGCAGGTCCGGTGAATCAGCCGGAACATTATAAAGTGGATCCCCTGCATCGTTGGGATTTAGAAGAAATAATGATGTTAATTGAACAAAAAAAGTATTTCATTTTACATGCACCTCGTCAAACAGGTAAAACCAGTTCTCTTCTCGCCTTAAAGGAGTATCTGAACGATGAAGGCAAATATTTAGCTGTTTATGCCAATGTTGAAGCAGGACAGGCGAGCAGAAATGATATAAAATCTGCGTTGAAAGCAATCATCACTGAAATTGCAAATCGTTTAGCTTATTTAATGAAAGATAACAGCATTTTTGATGCATTGATTGATGTCTTCTCCAAAACTGAAGCAGAAAACGGATTAAACAGTGTCATTTCTTATATTTGTATAAAGTATAAAAAACCCGTTGTCTTATTGATTGATGAAATTGACGCTCTGGTAGGCGATACGCTCATATCTGTTCTGAGACAACTCAGAGCCGGTTATGACAAACGCCCGGCTTCGTTCCCATCAACTATTATCTTATGTGGTGTCAGAGATATCAAAGATTACCGGATTCAGACCAGCGGACAAGATATCATCACCGGAGGATCTGCCTTCAATATCAAAGCAAAATCACTCAGACTGGGAAATTTCAGTAAGGATGATGTCATCAATCTTTATACCCAACATACAAAAGAAACCGGCCAAAGATTTGAAGAGGGATGTTTTGATCTGGTAATGAGTTATACAGACGGTCAACCCTGGCTGGTAAATGCACTTGCCTATGAAGTAACCAGCGAAATAAGAGAAAACAGAGACAGAAGCATAACAATTACTCCTCAAATGCTGGAAATCGCTAAGGAAAGATTAATTTTATCCAGACAGACTCACCTAGATCAGCTGGCTGATAAACTCAAAGAAGACAGGGTCAGACGATTAATATTGCCAATGATTATGGGAGATGAAGTTGAACATAATGAAGATGATGCTAATTATTGTATTGATTTAGGCTTAGTAAAAAGAATCAAAAAAGGTCTTCAGATTTCTAACCTGATTTACAAAGAAGTCATACCCAGAGAATTAACTGAAGTCGGACAGGATATGTTTCTTGCCAGATATCGTCCTGACTGGATAAATGACGACGGCAGTATTAACACCAATACTTTACTGACTCTTTTTAAAGATTTCTGGAACGATAATTCCGGTATCTGGGCAAGTCATATTGCCGGCTATCAGGAAGCAGCTCCCCAATTGATTACCCAGGCATTCCTGCAAAGAGTAGCTAATGGCAATGGCTTTATCAATCGAGAGTACGGCGTTTCCCGTAAACGAACAGACCTCATGCTCAAATGGTCTTATTTCATAAATAATCAGATTCATTATCAAAAAGTAGTGATGGAACTGAAAGTCATCAATGAGAGACAAAATTACGAAAAAGTGCGTCAGGATGCCCTGATCCAAACCGCTGAATATGCCAGGATATGCGGTTCTGATGAAGCTCATATCCTGATTTTCGACAGAAACAATACCCAAAACTGGTCAGCAACCGAGCCGAATGAACTGACTGAACACGATGGCGTTAAGTTAGAGATTTGGAAATTTAGCGATAACTGGTCAAAAGCCAAAAGAAAAAGAAGATAAAACGAGCAACGACTCAGAATATCTTATGACAGTAGAGTAGAGGCAGGACGACCTGCCCCCCTCATCAAACCGTGCATGCGGTTTTCCCGCACACGGCTTTCTCTTCAGTCTTCGTTTAAAAGCATTCACAAGTGTCATACATAATTGTATTCTGTTGGGTCTATTAAACCATATCTGGCTTTTAAAACCTCAAAAGCTCCCTGGCGATAAAGCTTACATTTACGCTGACTCTTTCGTTGATAGAATCTAAAAAGCGTTTGCATTAAATAGTATCTAATTTGTCTTTTCTGCTTTTTGGTTCTGCTTACGCCTTCGATTGTAAAATAATTAATCCATCCTCTCAGCTTGCAGTTTAACCCATAAACAAGTTCTTCATTATCCAAATGACAGTTATTCTTAAGGTAGTTT
>JAKQQL010000218.1:0-3090 GCA_029564175.1 Candidatus Cloacimonadota bacterium | reverse complement strand
AAGAAGGATCTTCTTATAAAAAAAGAGTCAATCCGGAGACAGGCCAGAAATTACCTGAGTATAACTGGGTTTGGTCTCCTCAGGGTTTAATTGCCATGCATTATCCTGAGTTATGGGGAAATGTTCAGTTTTTTGAAAAATCTGTGCCTGAATGGGCTATTGAGTCCGGTCATAATACAAAGTTGAATGAAATGCCTATAAAAGATACTCATAATCCATCTTATATCCAGACACAAAAAGATCTGGATAAAAAATTGCTTAGATATATCTACTATTCTCAAAAACAGTATTATATGAATCATCAAGAATATGCAGACGATCTTAAAGAATTAGCGTTTTCTTATCCTTATGATGCAAAAAATTACAAAATAGAGTTTTTTACAAGTCCACATACCTATGAGATTATCTTGAACAATTTAAAAACGAAAGACAAACTCTACCTGTTTCATGACAGCAGACTTTTAGAGAAGGTTGATTTTTAAACAGCTAATTTTTGCATAAAAAAAGTCGTTTTTTGAGCTCGAAAAGTGCAATAAAATTAAAAACTGATGATAAGGAAGGAATAAGGATAGAATAAGGAAAGAGTAGGATATTTTGAATGACTATTCATTTAGACTCTATCTGATTTTTTGGAGCCAGGTATAAAGCTGATTACGCGTAATTTTAAGAAATTCAGCCGTTTTACTTTTATTCCCCTGAAAGCGTTCTAAAGCATAAGAAACAATCTTTAATTCAAAATCCTCTAGATCAAATGATTTGTCTGTCAACAGCATATTGATAATTTCTGACTTATCATTGAACTGAACAGGATCATCTTCATACAAGAAATTCAGATGTATGTCTTTCAGCTCATAATCATTGTTTAGTATGACAATTCGTTCAATTGTACTCTTCAGTTCTCTGACATTACCCGGCCAATGGTAAGATAATAGCAGGTTTTGAGCTGAAGGGTGAATGCTTTTGAATTTTTTGCTTTTGTCTTTACTGAGTTGAAATAAAAACATTTCTGCAAGAGGGATGATTTCATCTTTTCTTTCTCTGAGAGGTGGAATTTGAATAAAACCTGATTTTAACCGGTAATAGAGGTCTTTTCTAAACAATTCATTATTTACTTTTTCGGCTATATTATCATTTGCTGCAAAAATAAATCGGGCTTTTGTTGTTAATGGTTTTAACCCACCGACACTGAAATATTCTTTTTCCTGAATCACTCTGAGTAATTTAGCCTGAAGATGCGTGTTTATGGAAGTGATTTCATCAAGAAACAACGTCCCATCTTCAGCCATACTTAATTTCCCTTTGGACCCTTTGCTTTTGCTCCCTGTAAATGCACCTCCTTCATAACCAAATAGTTCACTCTCAAAGAGTTCTGAAGGTATAGTTGCTGCATTTAGTGCAATAAAAGGTTTTGGAGATATGTTTTTTCCATAATGAATAAACTTAGCAATCACTTCTTTACCCGTTCCTGTTTCACCTTGAATCAATACAGGAATTTCTGGATTTTGATGTAATATTTGTGCATGTTCAAATACCTTTTCTAAAGACTTTGAAAAAACACCAATATGATTAAGTCCCATATATTCCGATAACATATTTTTAAGACTTTTAACATCACTTTTAATATGAACTGTTGCTTCTTCCAACTTCTGATTAAAATGACTTTTATAATCATAATTCTCTTTTTTCAGTTTAAACAGTTCAATCGCTTTTTCAATCGTACTGACCAGCTCTTCAAAGTTTAAAGGTTTGGTTAAATAGTCATAGGCACCGAGTTTTAGCGTTTTAACGGCATCTTTTACATCCGATTGACCAGTAAACAAAATAACTTCAGTATCGGAAATTGCTTCGTCATTTTTTACCGCTTCCAGTAATTCTAATCCATTCATTCCTGGCATACGGATATCACTAAGCACAACAGCAGTTTCATTTTGCTTTATAAATTTTAATGCTTCAAGGGGATCTGAGAAATCAGTTACGGAATAATTCAAATCTTTTAAAATCATAGCGATACTTTTTCTGCATCCATGATCATCATCTACTAAAACAATTTTCATACATCCTTCTTTTTATGAACCTTCTGGTAAATTAATTTTAAATACAACACCCTGAGGTTCTGTATTTTCGGCCTGGATATTCCCTCCAAGCGAGCTGATTAACTGATAACAAATTGTTAAACCAAGTCCAGTACCCTTGCTGTCTTTTTTGTTGGTGTAGAATGGTTCGAATATTTTTATCTTTTCATCCTGATTTAAATGAGGACCATTGTTATGAATACTTAAAAAGAATTTTCCATTTCTAATGCTGGTAAACAGATTGATTTCTCCTTCTCCGTAGGGTAAATGGTCTTTTAAAATATGAATGGAATTGGATATCACATTAATCAGGATTTGTTCAATCTGAATAGGATAACACTTAATCAGAGGATACTTAAGCGCTGATTTAAAATGTACTTTGATATCAGATAATTCAAAGTCCTTTTTAAAAATATGCAAAACATTTTCAATACATCTGTGGATATCAAAATACTTGCTGGATATTTCTGGTTTATCATATATCATCGACCGAATATTGAAAATGATAGATTCAATCCTCTGTATTTGTTCTGAAAGAAAATAGAGTTTTTCATCAACTGTACTCTCGTATGTGTTAAAATCTCTGTTTTTAAGATAGATAAGCCCATCAACGATAATTTTCATTGCATTGAGTGGTTGGTTGATTTCGTGGGTAATTCCTGCAGAAAGAGCACTAATCGTAGATAGTCTCATACTTTGGTTTTGTAATCTTTCTAGCTCATTTTGGTTTTTTAATGCCAGTTTTCTTTCAGATATATCTGAGATTGTAATCAAAAACTGGTGAGTATTATCAGGCATTTTCATTGTGGAGATATAAATCTCACAGTCTTTTGCTTTTTTGCTTATAGTGAGAATTTTTACTTCAAAAATTAGAATTTTATTTTTATTTTCAATTCTTTTGAGCATTTTCCGAACCTGCTCAACCGAATGATTTATCCACTTACATACATTTGTACCTGTAACGGAATTATGACTTGTTTCAAGTAATTTACTGATATTGTAGTTCGCATAACAGATA
>JAKQQL010000019.1:0-43320 GCA_029564175.1 Candidatus Cloacimonadota bacterium | reverse complement strand
ACGAAAAACACGAAAAAAGAACAAATTCCCCTCCATCGGAGGGGAATTTAACTCATTTATCATTCATCATTTATCATTCACAATTAAATGTACCTCCTGGTCGTTTTGTGTTTTGAGTTATTTATAATCACAAAAAGGCACGAAAATATGTGTTACTCTGCTAAAGTATTTCCTTATTCTATCCTTATACCTTCCTTATCTGTCAGAGGATAAAATACAGCACACAAATTATCACATCTGGCATAAACTTATGACTCCCTGAAATAGGGTCAATGGCCTCTTTTTAAGAAAAAGGCTTTTCTCCTCATTGTGTGACAAAAAAATATATAGATCAATCGATTTGTCACTACCTTATATGTTTTAAAATCAATCAGTTATAGTCCAAAAGTGACAAAGTGACTTTTTTCTTTGAAAAGTGTTGTAAATTTCTGCATAGCTGTGAGCATAACTAATACTTATAATTTTTTAAATATAAGCATATAAACAGAGAAATTTGTCACTTTGTCACTTTGGCTATATAACACACTATTATTCAGTAAGATATGAAGGTGACAAAACGTTTTTAATGTCTTCAGAAAAGTCACTATTCGTCTAATTTGTCACTACAATGACTGACAAGCCTTCACATACTTCTTTATAAACTGCGGAAAAACTCCGGTTTAGCTCTGAGAAAAGAAGATAATCTTCATTACTGCCTTTTGTATAGCCTTCCTAAAACTGCTAAATAGGGTTTGGATTTGGGATAACTGAAAATATAGAATTTTTCTCTTGACAAAAACAGAAGAGGTAATTTTACCATAAAGAGCTGACATTAAAGAAAAGGACTAGTTAATGATTACAAAAGAATATATATCAGAACTCAAACAAAATGATAATGCAAAGCTTGCTGATTTAGTTAGGAAACAACAAGATATAGGTACTATAAACTTTATACTTGAGAGTCTTGGGCAATTGCCAAGTACATTTGATAGCTCATTTCTATATGATCTTCTTGAACATCAACATTCTCAAGTACGATTGAACGCAGTAAAGAATATTGGTAAATTAAATGGTAAATCTGATATATCTAAACTTTCGGATCTTCTAAAAAAAGAAACAGACACAAGTGTAAAGAGAGAAATAATTTCTTCAATTGGGAGACAAAGAAAACCTCAAAATAAACCAATTCTATTTGAGTGTCTAAATGATAAAGATCCAAAAATTGTTTGCCAAGCTATTAGAGGTCTGCTTATATTTGAAAAGGACAAAGATGTTGAAGAACATCTTAAACCGCTTATTAATCATACGAATGAAATTGTTAGAGCAATAATTTATAAAGAATATTTTGCTAAAAATCAACAAAAAGATGACCAGTTTTCACACCCAGAGACATTTGATTTTCTAAAAAATATTGTTGTTAATGCAGATGTTTTAGAAGTTCTAAAATATGTTCCTGATGAAAGTGTTCATTTAACATTTACGTCACCGCCATACTATAACGCAAGAGATTATTCAATTTATCCGAGTTATCAGGCTTATTTAGATTTTTTGGAAAAAGTATTCAGCGAAACTCACAGAATAACTAAGGAAGGCCGTTTTTTAATTGTAAACACTTCTCCAATTATTATCCCGCGTGTAAGTCGTTCACATTCAAGTAAAAGATACCCAATACCATTTGATTTACATCCTTATTTAGTAAAGCAAGGATGGGAATTTATTGACGATATTGTTTGGATGAAACCGGAAGCAAGCGTAAAAAACAGAATTGGTGGATTTATGCAACATCGTAAACCTTTAGCATATAAACCAAATTCAGTTACAGAATATTTAATGGTCTACAGAAAATCAACTGACAAGTTATTGGACTGGAATATAAGAAGTTATGATAACAAAACAGTAGAAGAAAGTAAAGTTACAAATGGTTTCGAAACTACTAATGTTTGGAAAATAGATCCTTGTTTTGATAAAGTACATTCAGCAATTTTTCCCGTAGAACTATGTAAAAGAGTGATACAGTATTATTCATATATTGGCGATTTAATTTTTGACCCCTTTGGTGGTAGTGGAACAGTTGGTAAAACAGCAAAAGCATTAAGAAGATTATTTTTTTTAACTGAACAAGATCCCAAATATTTTGAATATATGAGATCAAAATCAAAACAATCAACAATATTTGATGAAAGAGAAACAAAATTTTTAAGTCTCGAGCAATTTATAGGAGTAGCGAAATGACATTAACTGATCAAGTTGTAATAAATATTATAAAACGCCTTATAAAAGGACAAGATTATAGAATTGAAGTAATTCAATTAATAAATGCAGAATTTTTACAATTTTCTATAAATTTTTTTAAAAAAGTGATTGAAGCAAAGTTAGGAAACGAAGATGTAACGATTGATTGGTATAAGAATACATTCTTGAACAGTAGTTTAAGTTCTGATGAAATAGCAATAAATTCTGGATTAAACAAAAAAACTATAAAAAATATGTATAATTCTGCATCAAAAGAGATAGTTATTGAAGCCTCAAATGAACATTATGATGTTCTTTATGAGTCTATAAAAAATCTTATTGAAAGTCAATCTGATATTGATTTAACCTTAACTATTAAATTTCATGGCGTTAGTGTAGAACTAAATATTAATGAAAGTCTAATTGTAATCAATACCTTAGCTGTTAAAAGAGCTGCTCTAAGAGGTGGATTCTGGAGTACTGCCGGTAAAAGAGTTGAGAAATACTTAATGACAACACTTTGTAAAATCTTTAGTGTTCCATTAAAGCATTTTGACCAAAGCAAAATTCCTGAAAGCTTGAGAGAAGTTGATTTTTATCTAATTAAAGAAAAAAAATATTATCGTTGTGAAGTTAAACTGATGGGGCAAGGAAATCCGGAAAGTGCTGATGCTATTTTTGCTAGAGAAAGCGATATCTTTGTTGCGGATAAACTTTCTGATCTCATTAAACAACAAGCAGATAAATTAGAAGTGAAATGGGTTGAGTTGAGAAATGAAAATGGTTACAAAAGATTTGAAAAGATATTAAAAGAATTAAAAATCCCATATCAAAGCTTCAATGGAGATTTAGATTATCAATTAGATAAAATCTTTTCTGAATTATTTGATAAATAAAAAACATAACACCTGCACTAGTTAAGCAAATTAAAAAGTGATACCTCTTTTGAAAATATGAAAGAAATAATGATTTTTAGAAGGTAAAGAGACGCCCAAACCGGGCGTCTCTGCATATTGGTCTATCCCATTCCAACCCCACACAGGATATCATTCAGGTCAAATTTGCCCTCAAAAGAGAGTTGATATTGATCCAAATATGCCTGGTAATCAAAAGCTTTCACTTCATAGCCTGCAAGTTCTGGATAAAATATCTCCGGATGCATAAATTTATCACACGCTTCCTGTCCGGCAGAATCAGGGTCGAAAGCAACGATAAAGCGTTTATGCCGGCTGATGAGTTCAGATATAAAATTATTAAAAGCAACTCCCATAATGCAATAAAAATTACGTTTACCGGTTAGCTCAAAGAAAGACAAACCATTTAGAATCCCTTCAAAGAGATAGACAGTCGTATATTTTGTCATATCTTTATCTCCCTGAAACATCATTAGCGGTGTATCAGGAAGGTATAATGTTTTCTTAAAAGGGTTTGGGTCGTATGAACGATTTGAGACATAGCCAATGGTCTTGATGTTCTGATAATGAAAAAAGATCACTGAATGATACGGAATAGATGAACGATAGTTTTCTTCTTTCTCAGGATGATAAAAACCCGCCTTAATCAGATCTTCCTTGCTTGAGCAATACAACAGTTCCTTTTCTTTAGCAAGGCTCTTTATCTCGTATAATTCGATGGTATTATCCGTAATACATCTTTGATGCAAATATTCTCTGGCTTCATCGTTAAGTGTCAGATACTGATTCAATTCTTTAAAAATCTTCAGTTTGAGTTTTTGTATAGCAATCTCTTCCTCAGATTCAGATTCACTTTCTGGTTTAACTACCATTTTAGCACGAACGACCTGCAATTGCTTTTTAAAATCAACACAAGGATTCAGGTTATCAAGATCAGTATATTGAAGCGCAAATTTATATTGTTCAGCAGGATTGTCTATCCCGTTGATTTTACCAAGGAAGTCTATAATCGTTCCAGATTGTCCACAGGAAAAGCATTTAAAGGTCTTATAATTAATCTTGGGATTGAAGGCTAGACTGGGATGTTTATCTTTATGGTAAGGGCATATAAAGGTATATTTATGGCGTTTTAACTGGTATCTGTCGGCAATCTCATTGATATTCAGCCGACTTAATAATAACTCTCTGCTAATATGATTCATTGAAGCTCCATGATTGACGTTTAAGAGAATGACATTCTGACTTCATAATAATTAATCCATCAGAATGTCACTACATATAATTATCTGAAATACAACAGGTTAGCTATCAAATAGCACAAAATGACATTTTGGACTGAGAAATATACTCTGTTTCTATATCTGTTTTTAATAACCAGCATACTTTTTTGATCATATAATGTCACTTTGTCATCTGTATTAATTAACATATTGTTAAATAGTAAGTTGCCTTGATGACATCTGGTTTTGATCTATCATTGTTAATGTCACATTGTCACTTGTTAATTCTCTGTTAACTTCTATTTCTGTTACAGGTAATGTCGATAATGTAGTAAAATCATTCTCCATTATCCCTCTGACAGTCAGATAATGTTGATCTGCAGGATCTCTCTCGACAAGCTTATAGCCTTTTTGTTTTAGAAGTTCTTTAAACTCTTTCTGGATTAATACCCCTATACCAGAGCGTTGAAAATTGTTATTATAAAAAATCCGGAATTTATTATATAGTATATTAAATCGAATTGAATCTGCTTCAGTGCCATGTGTATAACTTTCCATAAACAGCTCAAAGGGATTAGAATCGTTCATACACTCTTTGGAATAGTCCATTAATTCTTCCGGGATCTCCAGCCCATTATGAATATAATGACACAGGTGAACAAGCATTAGATGAAAAATACCTTCAGCTTCTTCTTTAAGGATGTCTTTTAAGCGTTCGTCCTTTTTCTCTTTCTCAAATTTCTGCTCAAAAGGAATATACAAAAGCCTTCTTCTAATAGCATCATTCAAAGTTCTGATCACGGGAAAGTCATTTACGCTGGCAAAAATCATAGCTGTATTTATAAAATTTTCCGGATCATAATATTTTCTTTCACAGTTGATTGGATCTGTTGTTGATAGCTCTTTTACCCTTTTCTCTGAAAGTTCATTCTTTTCATCTTCACCCACTGCAGCAAAAAGCTTATTTTTCAGTTGTGCTTTTTGATGAGCTGCATCTTTGGAAGGACAATTTTTGTTCAGAATAACTGAATCCATTGTCACCGCATACTTACCAAGTACATGCATTATAGTTTCTGTCAGAGTGCTTTTCCCATTTGCACCAGTTCCATACAGGAAGGCAAAAATCTCTTTAGGATTACCTGGATAAAGGATATAGCCCATCAATCGAAACATAAAATCCTGTATTTGATCATTATCAGGGAATATCTCTGTTATGAAGCGCATAAAACGGGGACATTCCTTAAAGTCTTCCTCTCTAAACGGCAAGTCATAATCTAAATATCTGGTACAATGATAATCTCTGGAGTGAGGTAGAACATTAAAGGTCTTTAAATCAACTATACAATTTCTGAGAGGTAGATATCGAATCTCTTTATCCATCTCCTCAGTCGAAATTGGATGTTTTAAATCCTTATCCGGCAATGACAAGGCTGAGCTGATGATATTCTCACACTTTTTAAAAGAATTTTCCAATTCCTGACAGACTTTTTTGCCATTTTTTTGAATTCTTTTTATCTCTTCATGTTTGGAGATATCGACCTTAATCTGACCAATATTTTCATTATAATTTTTTATATAATCGCACAAATCATAAAGCCCCTTGATTGGCTTTCGTTTGCATTCTTGCCATACTTTACCGTTATAGTAATACCAGCTCAGATTACCTTCACAGAAGATATACTCCTGATTGAGTCTTGTCCAGATTCTGGCAAGTTTACGGATGTTTTTAACATCAAAATCCTTATCAGCCAAAAACTGTTTAATTTCATTCTGGTCTTGAGTGGAATAAAATCTGGATTCAGATTCTGAGCTTTCAGAATAATCAGAATTACATTTCATAATCGCTTCAATAGCCTTAGATGTGTGACCAATCATAATTGTACTTCTTTTTCGGATCATATCTAATCCTAAAAGAATTTTGATTGTTTTTGATTTCACTGCAGAACTCTTGCCTGCTTCTAATACTGTAATAGGTGTACTCATTTTGTACCTCCTGTATATTGCTGTCTTTTCGACAGTTAGCTTGTTAACTGATTTAATTCCTATATCAATTTTGGATATAAGCGTCCCCAATACGAAAATAATGAGGATTTTTATACTTTGGAAACTGGTAAAATCTCATACATCCTAACCGAAACCCTTATAAAAACCTCTAAAACCCGATAAAAATCAAGTAACTTTTAACTCATACGCCATCACTCTCTTTTTAAATTTTATAACCTCTAGTCCTTCAATAAGATGCTGTCATTCACACCTATTTTGGTCATTACCACGCTATGTATCTATAGTATAATATAACAATACCTTAGCATTTTGTCAAACTTTTTTTCATATTTTTATAATCAGTTCATAATAAAGGAGATAGCCATTTTAAGTGAAATTTGTAGATTTTTGAGAATATAAAATTACATTTATAAAGTTTTTAAAAGTCTATTTAACAGTTATTTAAACTATTATAAAAATCAATAAAAAACTTGACAAAAAGATGCTAATATTTTATAATACATTACAAAAATGGAATATAGGCATCTTTCATAATAAAGATTGGTTACTATTCCAAAAACTAACACATATCAGGAGGTTTTTTATGACAAACGAAGAAAAAATAATAAGCTGGCTTGACCCCAAAAAAGACTTCTATCTTTGCTTTCTAATCAGTCATCAGGGACAATCATTTAAACCTGAAACCTTGCTTGGTCAGAGAGATTACTATCTCAAACATCAAAGACTTTGTCCTTCTCTTGAACTCGATGCCCTGATTCCCAGAGAAGAGATAATTGAATGTTGCGATGCACAAACTCTCAAAGACGTCAGAAAGCGGATGAGTTATCTGTTAGACCTGATAGCCGAATGTATGCAATGTGGCAACACTGCCAAACAGGTAGAAGCCGAAGCAGAGCTCAAACAGCTGACCTACTATGTCAAAAAATCGACTGTCAGAGGGGGTAAAATCTATCACTTTCAAACAAATTACAATCGCATGAAAGCATCTATTCTTAAAGCTATTTACAGAAGTATCGATTCGCTTGCTAAGACAAATCCGGATTTTGCGATCATGCTGAAAGATAAACTTCAAATCAGGAAGGAGATCGGTTTAATATAAAGCAGGTGCATAACTCACCGATTCGTAACAAATAAAGTCATTTGAACGGTTAAGACTCAATAAAAAAGGGGACATCATGTCCCCCAAATCTTATTTCAAATTATACAAATATCTTCTTTCTCACGATTCGGAAAGCACCGGCTTCATTTCGGGAAATATTGAAGAGACATTGCATGATATCAAAAATGTTCAAGCCGATAATCTTTTTATGAATTATCAGACAGTTCTGATCAAAATCGATTTGCCTGACCAGTTCCTTCAAATCAAATTGTTTCATTTTCCCTTTTTTTTCTTTTTCGTAAATCACAGTCAAGGAGTTGTTAAACTGTTCAATCAGGCGTTTAATGCGTTCTGCGTTGATATCAGGGATTTTCGTAAGCAGATTTTCAGGCATTTCAATTTCTATGATCTCATCGTTATATAGTGAGATGTCACTCATTACCTGAGAAAGATTATCCTGATAGTCAGCGCAAAGATAATGAGATAAGTCACTTACTGCTAATTTATCATTTAACTGTAAAAACTGCTTTTTCTTGCTTTTAACATGTTCTAAGCTGCATAAGCAGAAATGGAATTTTAATCCTTTGATATTAAAAGAATTGAGCTTTTCAAGTACTTTAAGCGGATTCACAGGGCTATGCAGCTGCACGTCAAAGAAATCATTTTCAGATTCAATTCCGATTGCCAATGGCGGACAAAAAGAGGTTTTCGGATGCGGATTATAACCCTGACTGTAACAAACCGGCAAATCAGTCGCCAGTAACAAGCGATGCAACATTCTCAGAAAATCAAGATGCGTAACAAACTGAAGATATTCGGTTTTGTGATAGTAAATTCTATAATGGAAACTCTCTGTGTAAGTAGATTTTATCTTATCCTGTAAAACAGGTACACCCTCCAGATGCCATTCCGCAAAATCAGGTTTTACGTCAGCACAGGCACCACAATCGCTACACGAGCCTGTTCGGCAATCTTCTGTCAGTTCCAGTTTTTGAGCTTTCAGGTATTCTTTGATGAGAAATTCTTTTTTAATGCCAATATCAATATGATCCCAAGGCAATAGCTCATCCAGCGCATTTTCCTGATTATAAATCTGCCAGTTAAAGCCAATTTCATCGGCTGATTGAGTCCATATATCAAATTTAAAGAATTCATTCCAGCCATCCAGAATTGCACCGTTTTGATATGCCCTGAGCAAGAGCGCTGAAGCGTTTCTGCCAGCTTTGCAGAAAATGCCTTCCATCATCGAGTTTTCAATGGTATGGTATTTGGATTTCACCATACGATATTTTGACAGGCTATATTTAATTTTCAATACTTTTCTAAGCAGTTCTTCCTGACTGTCCATCGCAGACCACTGGAAAGGGGTAAAAGGCTTTGGTACAAAGGGAGAGAGGGTTACATTGATAGCCATTTTTTTATTCGTATGCAATACAATTTTTTCAATGAGCTGGATAATGCCATCAATATCTTCTTCAGTTTCAAATGGCAAACCGACCATAAAATAGAACTTAATGATTCTGAATCCATTGGAAAAAGCAAAGTCAACCGCATTGAATATATCTGCTTCACTGATATTCTTATTCACCACATCGCGAAGTCTTTGTGTACCAGCTTCCGGTGCCAGAGTAAGTCCGGTCTTTCTGATCTGATTGAGCAGGTTGACGATACTATCATCTATCGAATCGATTCTGAGAGAAGGTAAAGCCAGTGAAACGCCAGCTGAATTTAGCTGGTTGAAAAGCTCAGTTAACAGTGGCTTGATACAGGTATAATCGCTGGAAGATAATGAAAGCAATCCGGCTTCATCCCAACCATTGCTTTGAATGCCTTCCAGTATTTCTTTCACTATCAGTTCAGGAGAGCGTTCACGCGAAGGTCTGTAAAACATGCCTGCCTGACAAAAACGGCATCCTCGTGTACAACCACGCATAATCTCAGCTACAAAACGGTTGTGAGTGCCTTCATTCCATGGAACCAGCTGAGGGCTATGGGTGAGAGGACTGTGTGAAAAATCCTGAAACTTGCGAATACTGACTGTTGCCGGTACTTCAGGTTGACATGGTACTAATTTGTTATATTCTGAATGATAAAGTGCAGGCACATAAAAGCCTTTAATTTGAGCAATTTTTAGCAGCAAGTCATTTTTAGAGAGGTGTTTAAACTGCTTTAAACAGTCTTTGAACTCAATAATAGCCTCTTCGCCTTCCCCAATCAAAATGGCATCAAAAAAATCAGCCAAAGGTTCAGGATTAAGTGCATTGATACCGCCACCGATAATCAAAGGATAAGTGTTGTCCCTGTCTTTACTGTAAAATGGAATCTGAGCCAGTTCAAGCATGAAGAGAATATTGGTAAAATTTTGCTCAGTTTGAAGGGTAAAACCAATCACGTCAAAATCTTTCAGAGCGACTTTTGATTCCAGAGAAAAGAGGGGAATTTGTTCTTTTTTTAATAAATCAGCAAAATCGACCCATGGGGTATAAACCCTGTCAGCCATAGCATCTGCTTGCTGATTGAGGATAGAATAAAGTATTTTTATACCAAAATGGGAGATACCCACTTCATAGATATCCGGAAAAGCCAGACAAAAATTAATCAGCTCCGGCTGAGGTGTTTTGTGACAGGCATTTAACTCATGATTGATATAACGGGCAGGTTTTTCGACATAAGGTAATAAATGACGAAAATTCACTTGATTGTATTTCATTAAAACTCCATTTTACAAATATTTAGATTGATTATACTGCCATCTTGACAGCATGATAATTCCAGCTGAAAAAAGGTATTGATCTGCAGTTTATAATTGAGGATTCAACGCATTATATTGATTATCAAAAAGGATATCACTCACATAATCAGTAGAATCATAAATCACTTTTACATTATCAATTACAGTTTTTCTTTTATCACTGGTCGATTGTTTGGAATTCAATACTCTTTGTTGTTTGATCCAAACTGAATCCTTTTCAATTGTATCAACATCCTCTTCATTATCTTCATGAGCCACTGTTGCTTTGTCGGCAAACAAGTCATTCTTTACCCGTTCATAGGTCAGCTTGCCTTCATTGTAAAAATATATAATCACAAAGGCAATCCCAATCAGAAAAAGGACAAGAAAAATTGAATAAATGGTATTAGATGATATAACGAATTTGCTTTGTGATTTATGTTCAATCACATGAACATTTTGTTGACTGGGTTTACGAAAGGTTTTATCCACTAAATTCAATGCTTCACTGATATCAGCAGGGGATGCGTCGAGAAGTTTTCCCAGGGTTTGTATAAAGATTTTTAAGTGCCCTGATTCATACAGTTCAACTAAATTGTCTGCTTCAATATCTTTAATAATATTGGGACGAATCTTTGTTTTTTCTGCAAGGTCATCAATACTGATTTTCTGATTTTCTCTTAAGCTCTTGAAAAATAAACCGATACTATCCATTTAATCCTCTTTGTAATGATATATACCATGATAAACTGAATTAACTAAACCCATTAAGTGAATCTCTTCATTTATGTCAAGCGATACTGTAACAGAACCTCCAGGCAGATTAACTTTCAGCTTGTTACTCAGCTTTTTAACCTGATTAGAAATGAAAGCAGAGGCACAGGCGCCGGTTCCACAAGCGAGGGTAATGCCACTTCCTCTTTCCCAAACATTCACATTTATCTCATTTTCAGACAGGATTTCTACGAACTCAACATTGCTGCGATTTTCGAAAAAGGAATGATTTTCTATCTTTGAACCCCATTGCTTCAACTGATCTGTATGGTTCATTGGCTCAAAAATGATAAAGTGAGGATTTCCCATAGAGACATAATAACCACTAAAAATTCGGTTTTCAACTGCAAGATAGACCTCTGAATTACTGAGTAAAGTGGCTTTACCCATATTGACGGTCACAGTATGATTCTCAACAAAACCTTTTTTGATGCCACTTCCAGTTAGAACAGTTATCTGTTTTTTGTTTAACAGGTCAGCCATCAGATAGACTGTGCATCGGAGGGCTGTACCGCACATTTCAGCCAGAGATCCGTCTGCGTTATAAATATCCATCTTTATATCGGCGTCATCCGTCTGAGACAAGATAACAATACCATCACTGCCTGCTCCAAAATGCCTGTCTGACATCGCTTTCGAAAGAGAGGGGAGATGGATATCCTTATCAAGGTCTTCAGCAAAAATAAAGAGGTAATCGTTACCTTGTCCATGCATTTTTATAAATTTTATCTTAGCCATTTAAAATCTCTCCAAAAATGGACTGGAAATTATAAATTCCTGATTTACCCTTCAGCCATTGAGCAGCCATTAAAGCGCCACTGGCAAATCCTTCCCGATTTCGGGCAGTATGTTTAATCTCAATCGTATCAGCAATTGAATCAAAGCCCACTTCATGAGTGCCTGGAATAGCGCCACCCCTGATACTGGCAAAATGAAGCTCTTCAGGAGCTGGTTGTCTGTCAATTTTATCGTAAATAACTGTATTTTTGATATTTGAGTGGTTTAGTATAATCGTGCTGATTTCTCTGGCTGTGCCAGAAGGACTGTCTGCTTTTTGTCTGTGATGGGCTTCAAATGCAAAAATATCATAGTCAGGGAGATGATTAAAATGCTTTACAGCATCTTCAATCAGCCGATAAAACATATTCATCCCAACTGAATAATTAGATCCATAAATAAGACCATTCTGGTTCTCTGATACCCACTGTCTGACCTCATTCAAATGCTCATGCCATCCAGTTGTTCCAATGACAGCATTCAGTTTTAACTCACACAGGTTTTTTATATTTTCAAGGGCACAGTCAGGATGAGAAAAGTCAATACAAACATCAATATTCATGCCTTTTAACGCAGTAATGGATTTTAAATATTGATCTGAGGCAGGCTCAACAATAGCCTCAATCACAAATCCTTTATCAAGTGCAATTCTTTCAATCATTTTACCCATTTTACCATAACCGATTAAGGCAATATGTGTCATTTTATCCTCCCTGATACGATCTGTATTTCTTTTGAAATGGCGATGAAGCCTGTCTTGAGTGTTTTTGATGATGTTTAAGGGTTGAGTTGTTTTCTCTGTGTTTCTGATTGTCCTGAATATCGTTAATATCAGAAAGAAAGAAATCAAGTAAATCTAATCTGTTCAATTCTTTAAGTGCTTCATACACATACTTTTTGTTTTCAGGTAAAAACCACTGAGCCAGGGCTTTTTGCAGTCGGATTTCTCTTCCTTTTGGTACGTTGATTTTCTCTCCTGTTTCAAAATCCATTTCAGTGTAATACATTAAAGTACTGATAGACATTGGTGTTGGCGTGAATTCCTGAATCTGACGAACCCGTATATTGTTTTCTTTCAGATAAACGGCTAATTCAAGGGCAGAATTCAAATCTGAGCCTGGATGACCAACAATCAGATAGGGGAGGATGTACTGTGATTTCTGATTCTCTGCAGACAATTTTTTAAATATCTGACAGAATTGTTCATAAACTTGCCGGCGAGGTTTATTCATCAAGCGAAGCACTTTATCACTGACATGTTCTGGAGCAAGCTTTAAATGCCCACCTGTATAGCGATTGATTAGTGTTTTTGTAAAATTCATATCTTTTAAGGCTAAGTCAAAGCGAACACCTGAAGCAATAAAGACACCACGTACTTTAGGGTGTTGTCTGGCATGATTGAGCAAATTGATATAGGCTGTCTGATTTGTTTCAAGATGAGGGCAGATGTCAGGCTGAAGACAGGAAAGTCGTTGACAGGTCGTTGATATATTGAGTTTACAGGATAAACCATACATGTTGGCACTTGGACCTCCAATATCCGAAACCATTCCGTCAAAATAGGGGAGAGATGTAAGCAAATCTACTTCTTTTAATATGGATTTTTCGGAACGGGATTGGATACTTTTTCCCTGATGTAAGCCGATTGCACAGAAATGACAACCGCCAAAACAGCCTCTGTGAGCTGTTACGGATGCCTTAATCTGTTCAAAGGCAGGTATCTTTTTGTCTTTATAAACGGGATGAGGCAATCGCATGAAAGGCAGTTCATAGATTTTATCCATCATCTCCTTGCTAAGCGGTTTTGAAGGGGGATTATGAACTAAAAAACGATTAGTAACAGGCATGACAATCGGGTGGTTGAGGTAATTTTGATAAAAAGTTTTCATCATCTGAAAATAGGATTCTTTATTTTTTACCTGGTCAAAAGCTGGAATTTCTACTGAATCTGCTGTTTTTTCTTTAGAAAGTATGACCGTCCCGCCAATGCCTTCGAGAGACTGATTTTTACTGATTCTTTCGGCTATTTCACCGATTGGTCTTTCTCCGGAACCATAGACCAGAATATCTGCTTTACAATCAACCAGAACAGCATTTTTCACGGTATTGCTCCAGTAATCAAAGTGGGGAATACGTCTGAGAGAAGCTTCAATGCCACCGAGTACAACCGGTATTTTCTTAAACAGAGTCTTAATCTTTTGTGTATAAATCATGACTGCCCGATTAGGTCTTAAGCCTGCTAATCCATCAGGTGAGTAGGCATCATCCGTTCTGATTTTATTTTGAGCGGTGTAATGATTGACCATCGAATCCATATTGCCTGATGTTATCCCGAAAAATAGTCGAGGTGTACCAAGAGCAGTGAAGTCTGAATCATCCTGAATGTTCGGTTGGGCAATAATCCCTACTTTATAACCCAGAGACTCCAGATATCTGCCAATAATCGCAGCAGCAAAACTGGGGTGATCCACATAAGCATCTCCACTGACCAGGATAATATCCGCCTGTTCCCACCCTAAATCATCCATTTCTTTTTTTGAGACTGGTAAAAAGTGATTTGTCATTTATCCTCTGTATATAATTTCTGATTTTAAAAAAGTCAATAAAAGAGATGCAGGTTTGAAAGATGCCTTTATTTGATTAGATAATAGCAACTCACACCCCTGCATCGTTTTGATGAATCCGGAAAGTTAAGACTGACCGAATAAATAATTCCGTCTAATAACCTAACAGACGGATGATATTAATGGCCTGGATACCTTTATTGGTTTCCAGAAGATCAAATTCTACAGGTTCGTTTGGTTCTAATATTTTTAACTCTGTAGGATTCTTGGTAACAATGGATTTCCAGTGAACAAAGTACTCTGTATCGTCATCAGTAACGATAAAACCATAGCCTTTGTTAGAATTAAACCATTTAACTTTACCTTTCATACACGCTCCCTTCTATATATGAAAACTTGACGATACAATTTTTTATGTAGTTTGTCAAATCTTTTTTTTATTTTTATTAAAATTCTTTGAAAAATCATGATTAAAAATGAAACCAACGCTCAATATGATTTTTTCTTTTTTGCAAGGTTCTGCTTTTATGGTAATTATGCGGGTTGTATCTGATAGGATTTGCCAGGATTACAATCAGAGATTTGGACTGATTCACAGACAATCTGGATGCTGATTTAGAAAAATAATGCATCGAAGCTGTTTCAATACCGAAAATGCCTTTACCCCATTCGACATAATTAAAGTAGAGCTCCATAATTCTGTCTTTAGTCATAAAAAGCTCCATTTCAAGACTAATCCATGCTTCCAGATATTTTCTAAGGTAGTTGCGGTGAGTCGTCAGGAAAATGCTTCTTGCTGCCTGTTGAGTGATTGTACTGCCACCAATCCTGATTTTACCTTTCTTTCTGTTTCGTTCAAGCGCATATTTTACTGCTGAGAAATCGATTCCAAAATGAGTATAAAATCTTGAATCTTCTGAAATGACCAGCATTCTTCTGGTATGTTTGGGTATTTTATCCAGTTTGATAAATGCTCTTTTTTTTACAGAATAATCTGCAGTCAGCTTTCTGTATAGAATCATTGAGGTTGTTGGTGGGTTTACAAATGAAAATACAATACAAAACAGAGAGCTTATACCTATAAAGACGGCATGTGCCCAAAGCATATATTTAAGAATCTTTTTAATGACAGATTTGATTTTCATGGTTTTCTAATGAGCGAGCAGATAAATTTTTGCAGCTTTATTGATAATTTCAATGGATTCAAAGGAATCCCATAAATCTTTTCCCATTGCCAGACATCCGTGTTTTTGCCACAGAATTATATCATAAAACCTTATTTTCTCTTTGCTTGCTTTTGCTAATTCATCAGAACCAGGAACCTGTAACGGGACAAGCCCAATCCCTTTTGGGATAAAATACTTCACTTCTGGCATCATATTCCAAAGGATATTGTTGATTTCATCTTCATTTAAATGAGCCAATTTATGAGATAAGGCTATCAATTCGGTGGGATGGGTGTGAAGAATACACAGATTACGGCTGTTTAATCTGATCATTTCCAGGTGTAATCTAAGATGAGAACGCCATTCAGATGAAGGCATGGCATCTTTTTCCATGTGATACCATAGTATGTTTTTTTTGATAAAATTGATACTTAATATGCCTGTGTACTGGCTGGGATTTTTATAGATTTCTCTAAAACGGCAACCGCTGATTGAAATAAATAAGTTCAATTCTATCAAGCTATTATCAAGACTAACAAGATCTTTTAAATCATTTTCAAAATCAGATAACTCGTTTACTTGCTGAAAATCTCTTCTTAGGATACTACAAAGTTCTTGAGTAATCTGCATTGAAAAATTGCCTGCATTTCTTTCTGCCCAGCCAATCTGGCTGAGTAAACGGGTAATATCAGCGATGTCGTTATACTTCATCTTTCAACTCCCTTGTCATTAAATCAGTTAACGCTTCTTTAGGAGATTTATTCTCAAATAATACTTTGTAAACTTCGTCAGTGATTGGCATTTCTACATGTAATTTTTCTTTAAGCTCCCATATTGCTTTTGCTGAAAATACACCTTCGGCAACCATAGTCATTGACTTTAGAATCTCATCTGTTTTTCTACCTTTACCCAGTTCATAACCAACATATCGGTTTCTGGAATGTAAAGAAATCGCAGTAGTAATTAAATCTCCGATTCCTGATAATCCTGAAAATGTATCTGCTTCAGCATTCATTGCAAGACCAAGCCGTTTTATTTCTGCAATTCCGCGTGTCAGTAAAGCACCTTTGGTATTGTCTCCTAATCCCAAGCCATCAATGATACCTGCAGCGATTGCAATGATATTCTTGACTGTTCCGCCAAGTTCAACGCCGATAATATCATAGGATGAATATGCTCTGAACCAAGGAGTGCTGATCGTGTTACGGGCATAAGTAATTGCTTCAGGGTCAGAACCGGCAATGACAACGGTTGTGGGAATTTTTTTAGCAACTTCTTCGGCATGACTTGGGCCAGATAAGGTTGCGATAATTGAATGAAATTCTGTAGGTAATTCATCTTTAAGCACTTCTGACATGCGTTTGAGGGATTCTTGTTCCAGACCCTTTGCCAGGTTTACAATTGTTTTAAGATTCGAACATTTCTGTATAAAGGGAACAAAATCACGGATTGTTTGTCTGACATAGGCGACAGGAGTGGCAATGATGAGTAAATCAGGGTCAAATTGATTAAAGATCGTGTCTTTTTGATGACTGAATAAGATGTTTTGACTCATTTTAATGTGGGGGAGAAGTACTGAATTATATCTTGTTTCTGTTAATTCTTTCACATATTCCGGATTGAATTCCCACACTCTTACCTGATGATTGTGAGATAACAAATGAGCCATTGCTAAGCCCCAGCTACCTCCACCTATAATAACAATATCTGACATGATTCCTCCAATACCATAAATTGCAGTAGTGAAGTTTATGTCAAGAGAATCTGTTGTGTATAATCAAAACTGCTTTTAAACTTCGTCTGGTAATGTGAGAATTTCGTATGAATCGGCTGTTATCAGCAGGGTATGTTCAAATTGAGCAGAAAGGGCTTTATCTGTTGTTTTAACAGTCCAGCCATCCTTTTTAGAAGTGACTACCCGCCAGCTTTTACTCATGTTTATCATGGGTTCAATGGTGAAGGTCATCCCTTTTTGAAGTCTGATATCATTATCTCTGGTATAATAATGACATACATGGGGGTCTTCATGAAATGATAAACCAATCCCATGACCACCATACTCTCTGACGACAGAGTAGCCGAACTGCTCAATGTAAGTCTGAATAGTTGAACCGACAACAGACAGTAAAACACCAGGTTTTAAGGCTTTAATTGCCAGATTCATAGCCGTTTCAGTTCTTTCTACGAATTCCTTGACGTTTGGCTTTACTTCTCCAATCAGATAAGTTTTTGAGCAATCACCAAAAAAACCTTGATAAATAGCCGTTACATCGACATTAACAATATCACCGTTTTTAAGGATTTCTTTGTTGGAAGGGATTCCATGGCATACAACATCATTTATTGAGGTGCATATACTTTTGGGATAGCCATAATAATTTAAAGTTGCTGGAATGGCCTCGTTTTGAATCATGAAGTCATGACACAACTGGTTGATTTTTTCAGTGCTAACTCCTGCCTGTATAAATGGTTCTATGTATTTCAAGGTATTAGCAGCAATTTTACCTGCTTTTCTCATCCCTTCAATCTGCTCTTTTGTTTTTATGACTATCATCTTTACCTCTTAAAATAAATAAAGCCGCTGGGGTGCGGCAAATTTATTGGTGGGCCCAAGAGGATTCGAACCTCTGACCATCCGGTTATGAGCCGGAGGCTCTACCAACTGAGCTATAGGCCCCTTATATGCATTTTTAAGTATATTTATAAAACAGGCATTTTCTGTCAAGAAAAAAAACACAAAAGGAATGAACACTTTTAATAAATAACCTAAAATCAGATGGATAGACTTTTCTCTGATATTAAAAATACTTGTAAAAAAATTGGGTATTCACAACTGATTTTCCAGTAATTCTAAAAAAACAGTGCTAAGAATTTGATTCAAAGAGGATAAGGAATGGATAAGGATGCAATAAGGATAGAATAAGAAAATCACAAAAAAAAAATCATCAATTCATCACCGAATTCACTAAAAAATTTATATCCCTATCTCAAAATAATTTGCTAAAAGGAAATGATAATTCAAAAAAGCTTTGACAAATGATGATTATAAATTAAATTGTATCTTATAAATTAGAGATAGATTGTTAAAATCTATAGAAAGGCTTATGATTGGGAGAAATCAGACTTGAAAATGTATCAAAAAGCTTTGGCGATTTCCAGGCTGTTAATAATGTCTCGTTAACCATAAAAGACGGAGAGCTTTTCTCTTTTTTAGGTCCCAGTGGATGCGGTAAAACAACTATACTCAGGATGATTGCCGGTTTTGAAGTACCCTCATCTGGCAGAATTTTTATAGAAAACCAGGATATCACAGACATTCCTCCTTATAAAAGACAGGTAAATACCATATTTCAAAACTACTCTCTGTTTCCGCACATGACGATTTTTGAAAATGTAGCTTTTGGACTCAGAATTAAAAAAATAGCTGAGAAGGAAATCCAGAATCAGGTTTTTGAGATGTTGAGACTGGTTCAGATGTTTGATCATAAAGATAAATACCCCAATCAGATCAGTGGCGGTCAAAAGCAAAGAATTGCCATTGCGCGTGCTTTAATCAATAAACCGAAAGTCTTATTGCTTGATGAGCCTGTCGCTGCATTAGATTTAAAACTTCGTCAGAGAATGATCATAGAATTGATGAATATCCATGATTTGGTAGGCATTACGTTTATCTATGTGACTCATGATCAGGGTGAAGCAATGAGTGTCTCAGACCGTATGGCTATCATCAATAAAGGGCAAATAGTACAAACCGGTTTGCCAGATGATATATATGAAAGACCAAACTCTATTTTTTCAGCTTATTTTATTGGCGATACCAATCTGATACCAGGCGAAGTAATTGGGATAGAAGATGATTTTATTGAAGTGCAGACAGAACTGGAACAAGATGGAGAAAGACTGGTACTCGACAGTTCATGTCATGCTAAAGTGGATAAAGGCGCTAAGATAACCCTCTCTCTGAGACCTGAAAAGATTGCCATTTCCAGACAAAAGCCAGATGTAAAAAGTGATTTCAACATTATAAAAGGAAAAATTGAAGATATTCTTTACTTAGGCACTCATACCCAATATATTGTCAGAGTAGGAGAATATCGTTTTAGAGTCTTTAATCAGCATAAACGCGTCTATTTTGACGATATGGCGCTAGATTGGGAAGAATCGGTATATCTTTTCTGGCATGATATTGACTCTTATGTAATTCAGGAACAGGATATGAGCCTGAATGGAGGATTAAATAATAGTGAATAATGAGCAAAAGCACGAAAAGAAGAAGAATATCTATAGCTGGATTCTTTCTTTACCTGCGATGAGCTGGTTAATATTCTTCTTTTTAATTCCCTATATTATTATCTTTATTTATAGTTTTTATCAGGCGGACATTTATGATATTAAAGCCATTTTGACTCTGGATGCCTATAAAAATGTATTTTCACCTGAATACTTCCGTTCATTTTTTATATCTTTCCGGTTAGCGCTTATTACCACTTTTTTATGCTTTTTACTGGGATATCCGGCAGCCTATCTGATTGCCAGAAGTTCAGAAAAGATAAAGAATACCCTATTAGTGTTAATCATAATCCCTTTTTGGACGAATTTTATTATCAGAATATTTTCATGGCGAATATTTCTCTCCCCTGAGGGCATTTTGAATAATGCATTAATTTATTTCAATCTGATTGATACCCCCTTAATGCTGATAAGAAATGATTTTGCCGTCATTTTGGTGATGGTTTATGTTTATTTGCCCTATATGATTTTACCCTTATACAGCAATATTGAGAAGATGGATTTTACCTTACTGGATGCAGCGATGGATTTAGGAGCAAGTCCGAAGAAAACATTCTTTAAAATAACTCTTCCGCTTTCAAAAGATGGCATATTAGCTGGCTCTATCCTGGTCTTTATTCCTGCACTGGGAGCCTATATCATCCCTCAGTTGGTTGGCTCACAGGATTCTCTGTATATTGGTCAGATTATCACTTACAAGATAAAAAATATCCCCAGAAACTGGCCACTTGCTTCAGCTTTATCATTGATGCTCTTAATTCTAATCAGTGCGTTAATGGTGCTTTTTTATACCTTGCATATAAAGTTTAAGGAAAGAATGATTGTAAAGGATAAAGATGAAAAATAAGAATGCAAATATTTTTACAGTAACTACATTCACTTTTGTGATTATTTTTCTGTATATTCCCATTCTCTTACTGATTGTGTATAGTTTTAATGATTCAAAAATCATATCATCCTGGCGTGGATTTACCTTTAAATACTACTACCTCTTGTTAAAAAACAGAGAAATCATCAATGCGTTTAAAAATACAATGATCATCGGAGTACTATCTACCATCGCATCAACTGTCTTAGGTGTTCTTTCAGCACTTGCACTGGAAAATAAACGCTTTTTTGGTACTAAATTCTTTAAAGGACTTGTGTTTGTTCCGTTGATCATGCCTGATATACTGATGGGTGTATCATTAGCTTTACTGTTTAGTTTTCTAAAGATCAGAATGGGAATGTTTACCGTATTGATAGCCCATATCACCTTTTGTGTTTCTTATACGATTATCGTGATTCAGTCCCGTCTTGAAGGATTTGATTATCATCTTGAAGAAGCAGCGATGGATTTAGGTGCTAATAAGACTCAGATATTTTTTAAGATAAAATTACCTCTAATGATGCCAGGAATCATTGCCGCTGCCTTACTTGCCTTTACACTTTCTATAGATGATTTTGTCATTACCTTTTTCACCTCAGGTCGTGGTTTTAACACCCTGCCGGTTTATGTAGAAGGCGCTATCAGAAGAGGCACCATTACAACAATCAATGCCCTTTCAACTCTCATGATCGGGCTGACTTTAATGTTTGCGACTATTACCAAAAGAATCAGAAAATATCTGATAGCTGTTTAATCGAAATTATAAATGAGGAATAATACATGTCATATATAGTACTTGCCAGAAAATACAGGCCACAAAATTTCGTCGAAGTATATGCTCAGGATCATATCGTTCAAATCATCAAAAATGCAATCGAATCTGACCGGATAGGACAGGCTTATCTGTTTACCGGTTCCAGAGGTGTCGGAAAAACTACACTTGCCCGTCTCTTTGCAAAAAGCTTAAACTGCGAAACCGGACCAACCATCAATCCCTGTGGTGTATGCCCAAATTGTGTTGAAATCACTCAAGGCATCTCAGCAGATGTCGTAGAAGTCGATGGTGCATCCAATACAAGTGTTGATGATATTAGAGATTTACAAAAAGAACTGATGTATTCCACAAACCACTCCAAATACAAAATATTCATCATCGATGAAGTTCACATGCTCAGTAAAAGTGCTTTTAATGCCTTGTTAAAAACTTTGGAAGAGCCGCCAAAAAACGTTATATTTGTCTTTGCTACAACTGAACCCCATAAGATTTTGCCTACAATTATATCAAGATGTCAACGATTTGATTTCAAGCGAATTCCAGTGGATGCAATTGTAGCCAGATTAAAAGAAATATGTGGCTATGAACAGATCGGTATCGATGAAGATGCTTTGTTTGTGATTGCCAAAAAAGCAGACGGCGGAATGAGAGATGCCCTTTCATTGATGGATCAGGTGATTTCTTACGGTAATAAACACATTACTTCAGAAAACGTCAGAGATATATTTGGGATGGTTGATAATGATATTTTCCATAATATGATGAAGGCTATCAGCTCTCATAATCCGGCTCAAATGATTTTCCTGCTGAATGCAGTAACGGATAAAGGCCTTGATATTAATGAATTTATCAATTCTTATCTGGAATACCTGAGAAATATTTTGCTGATTCAAATGGCTATTCAACCAAAAGATTTAAATCAAAGTCAACTTGATCTGATGAAAGAGATTGCTAAGTCATTTTCTCAAGATGAAATTATCTATATGATTTCTTATCTGATTGATTCCAAAAACCAAATCCGTCAGAGTCATAACTCTAATATTGTGATAGAAATGTGCTTTGTAAAACTGTCCAGAATCTCCGAAATGAAATCAATTAATCATATCTTAGAACAGCTGGAATCTGGTAAAGTAACCATTAATCAGGTACCTGCAGTCATTCAAACCGTTCAGTCTCATCAAATAGCTGAACAGCAAACCAAGGTCATCCAGGAAAAAATCATCTCTGATACAAAAGATGCAAGTCCGCTGGTAAAAGAGCTTAATGAAGATATTCTCAAAGAACACTGGGATATTTTGTGTGAAAAAATAGCCAAAGAATATTCAGTTACAGGTTCATTCTTTAAAAATTGTCAAATTAAAAATTTTGAAAATAATGGACTCCATCTGACAACCAGTTCGTCAATTGCATTTACCAAATTGCATGATCATAAGGCTGAAATTGAAGAGATATTTTTTAAACATTTTAACTTAAAGATAAAGATATTCTTCGAAATGATAAAGGCTGAGGTTATTGAAACCATTAAAAATCCGAGCCTTCAGGATATCAAAAATGAATCTCCCAATTTAGCAAAATTTATAGAAATGACTGACTCGAGAATCACATGATCATAATGATAGGATGGTCTGTATTATGTTTGTCCATTCTTTATCTTTTATTCTTTCTATACCTGTCAACCGGACATTTTAAACATAAAGTCTATAAACATAAACAGAAGTTTGAAAAATTCTCTTTGATTGTTGCTGCCCGTAATGAAGCCCAGCATATCAGAGATTTATGTTCTTGTCTGATTAAACAGAATTATCCTGTAGATTGCTTTGAAATCATCATCGTAGATGACTTATCAGAAGATCAAACTTTAGGTATTTTAAAAGAGATTCAAACTATTTGTGACCAGGATGGTCGTTCTACAGTCAATCTAAAAATATACAGTGTTGCTGATTTTTTGCATGAAAATAAATATCAGTCTCTATGTGGTAAAAAAAGAGCATTACAGATCGGTATTGACCATTCTCAGTTTGAATTTCTGGTTTATACTGATGCAGACTGTTTACCTTCGAAAGAATGGCTGAATGAAATCAACCGTCATATTGATGATAAAACGGACTTTATTGTTGGCTATTCTCCGCTGATATACACTAAACCTACTTACCTGGACTGGTTTAAATCTTTTGAAAGAATCAGTATCTTTGCGCTGACTTCAGGAAGCTTTGGTCAGCATTTAGCGATGACCTGCACAGCACGAAATATGATTTACAGAAGAGCCCATTTTGATAAAGCGGGTGGTTTTTCACAGATTGGACATATAAAATCTGGTGATGATGATCTGATGCTTTTATTGCAACGTCAATATACCCGTAAATACAATTTTATGTTTACAGCTCAATCTGTCGTTCCAGCTATCGAAGATAAAGATATTAATGATCACATTCATCAGGAAACCAGAAGAGCTTCAAAGCTGAAATACTACCCTGCTTATTTAAAGATAATCGTGATCAGTGTAGCTGTTTTCTATTTAGGTTTGGTATTACTCTTGATTAGCAGTATAGCCGGATTGCTGAGCTGGCAGTTTTTTATCAGTAGTTTTGGGATAAAAGTGATCGCAGAATTTTTACTGATTTTTACCTGGTTGATTAGAATGAATATGAAGATAAAAATAACACTACTGCCTGTGGTAGAAATTCTTTATATTCCCTATTTTTTATATTTTGGCATAAAAGGAACTTTTGGATCATACAAATGGAAAAACTAAAAAAACAATTTAAAGAACCCTTTGAGCGCTTTGAAATGCAAAAACAGCAAATCAGACGTCTTTGGAATATAGACCCGGAATGTGCACAACTGTTGCATTTTCTGGTTGATATCAAAGCACCAAAACATATTTTAGAGATCGGTACATCAAACGGCTACTCAGCTTTCATGATGAGTCTTGCCTGTCAAGACACCAACTGCCTGCTGGAAACGATAGAAGTCGATGAAAAACGCTATCAGATGGCAGAAGAAAACTTAAGCGGAATGACCCAAATTAAACAATATCTGGGTAAAGCAGAAGATGTTATTCCTAGACTCACAAATCTATATGATTTTGTATTTATCGATGCCAACAAACCTGCTTACATTCAATATATTCAACTGATCATCCCATTTTTGCATGATAAAGCCGTTATTGTTGCTGATAATGTAAGCTCTCATCCTGAAACAACTAAAGCATATCAGGACTTTATCATGAATGACTTACGTTTCAAAAGCATGTTACTAAATCATGAAGCCGGTTTAATGATTTCAATTTTTTCAAAAAAATAAATTGACTTCATACTTTAAAAGATATATACTAAAATGTATGGATAAACAGAGTGAGAATTAAAAGAGGTAAGAATGAGTAAACCCGTTATAATAGGAATTGCCGGTGGATCTGGTTCAGGAAAAACAACCATTACCAAGGAGATCAATAACACTTTTGAAAATAAAGTTTCTATCCTGATGCAGGACAATTACTATAAAAATTTTGACAAACTTTCAATGGAAGAAAGAGCAAAAATTAATTTTGACCATCCTAATTCTTTTGACATCAATCTCTTTATTGAGCATATTGAATCTCTTAAAAACAAAATCCCTATTGAAATGCCTATTTATGATTTCAAAAATCATTTGCGCAGTCATGAAAGTATCATGATTCAGCCAACATCAATCATTATCATCGAAGGAATTCTGATTTTTGATAATAAAAAGCTGAGAGAACTTATGGATATCAAAATCTTTGTGGATACTGATGCCGATATCAGGATTCTCAGACGTATTCAAAGAGACATCAAAGAACGTGGCAGATCCCTGGACAGTATTATTGATCAGTATCTGGAAACGGTCAGACCCATGCATATTGAATTTGTGGAGCCCAGTAAACGCCATGCTGATATTATTGTGCCTGAAGGCGGATTTAACAAGATTGCTATCGATATGATTATTACAAAGATTTATGATATTTTTAAGACGAAGGAAAACAATCAGTGAGAAAAGTCTTATTTGTGATATTAACCTTAAGTTTTCTTTGCCTGAATGCAAAGGATAATATTACGATTTACAATGATGAATTTGCCTTAATAAGAAGCCAGTTTGATATTCAACTTGAAAAAGGGGTTCAAAACTATATTTATGATAACATCCCTTCTCAGATTGAAACCAACTCGCTTGTCTTTAAAAATCAAGATAACAAACTTATGCTAATCTCCCAAAATTACGAATATGATCTGGCCGGGACAAACGCTATTCTGAACAAGTATCTGAACAAACAGATAGATATCACTATGCGAGATAAATCCAGGTATTCAGGCACATTAACATTTTTTGTCGGGGATAGTTATGGTATTCAGGATAACGAAACCAAAGAAATGCATCTTATTAATAAAAGTGAAATAATGTATATCAATTTGCCCGAATTACCAGGTAATTTCTACATTAAACCTTCGTTAAAATGGCAGATTGATGCTCCTAAAGCCGGCCAATACCCCCTTGACATCTCTTATATAACGAAAGCTATCGACTGGTTTGTCACCTATAATGTGGTTCTTAATCCAGACAAGATGGAAGTATCTCCCTGGGTCACCATAGATAATCAAAGTGGAAAATCTTATAAGGATGTCAGCCTTAAGTTAATGGCAGGTGATTTGAACAAGGAAGAGTATGAGTATGAAGAAGGGATTGAGGAAATCTGTACAATTAAAAAATCTGTTATGAAGGATCCTGCATTTGAAGAAAAAGCCTTTGCCGATTATCATCTATACACGCTAGACCAGAATGTCAGTATCAATGAAAATCAGATTAAACAGATGGCTCTTTTTGATACAAAAACCGTTGACTATGAGAGATTTTATGATTATACCTCTTTTAACGAAGAAGTAATCAGTAAAGTTAAGTTTAAAAACAGCGAACAGAACGGCTTAGGACTACCTCTCCCCAAAGGGATTGTCATGATGTATCTAAAAGATAAAAATGATAACCTTGTATTTGTAGATGAAGATGACATTGCTCATACTGCTCTAGACCAGGAAGTAGAACTTAGTAGGGGAAATACCTTTGATGTCAGCGCCAAAACCACATTGATTAAATCAACTCAATTCAATCATGGAGCTGATTATGAGTTAAGTATTGTGATTGAAAACAATAAGAATGAGGATATTGAGCTTAGAATACAACATATATTTTACTATGATAATACTCAAATTATCAGTAAAAATTTTGATTATACAGAGAAAGACGCTTATTCTATTTACATTAACAGAAAAATTAAAGCCGGTACAACTGATTCCTTGTTTTGGACTCAGAGAGAAAAATATAATTGAATTAAAAAAAGGAGAGTAAATAATGAAAAAAATCATTTTATGTCTTTTAGCCCTTAGCTTTATCTGTCTGAATGCCAAAGAAAACCTAACGATTTACAATGATAACTTTGCAGTTGTCAGAAGCCAGTTTGATATTCAGCTGGAAAAAGGAGTTCAGAACTACTTGTTTGATGATATCCCTTCCCAAATTGAGGCGACATCTCTTGTATTTAAATCAAAAGACAATAAACTTAAACTCTTTGCTCAAAACTATGAATACGATTTGGCTAACTCGGATGCTATCCTCAGAAAATACCTCAATGCCCAGATAAACATTATTTTAAAAGACAACAGCGATTTTTCAGGCATTCTTATCTTCTTTGATAATCAAAGTATCGGATTACAGGATAAAAGCACAAAAGAACTCTACCTCCTTAATAAGTATGAATTGAAAAATATCAGACTGAAAAATCTACCGGATAACTTCTATATCAAACCAACTCTTAACTGGCAGATCAATGCACCTGACAAAGGTAATTACCCTGTTGACATTTCCTATATCACCCGTGGATTAAAATGGTTTGTGACTTATAATGCCGTTTTAACAGGTAACACGATGGAATTAACCCCTTGGGTAACACTTGATAACCAAAGTGGTAAAGCATACAATGATATAAGCCTGAAACTGGTAGCAGGAGATGTGAATAAGATGCAACCTATTCAGGTAAGAGGTGGCAGAAGTAATGCAGGCGCGATAATGGCTAAAGAAGATCTTGCTTCTCCTTCATTTGAAGAAAAACAGTTTGCTGATTTTAGACTTTACACTCTTAGCCAGAATGTAAGCGTTCAGGATAAACAGACCAAACAAATGATTCTCTTTGACCCTAAGACGATAGACATTGAGAAAATCTATGACTATAACAGTATGAGTGCCGAAGTCTTTAGTAAGGTTATTTTTACTAACAGTAAATCCAAGGGACTTGGTGAGCCTTTACCCAAAGGAATCGTAAAAATGTATCTGAAAGATACTGCTGATAATAATCTGGAGTTTGTTGGAGAAGATAATGTCAATCATACCAGTCTGGACCAAAAAGTGGAACTGACAATGGGCAAAGCTTTTGATGTCATTGCAAAATCAAAAGTGATTAAAGATACTAAAATAGGTAATGAAACCGAAAGAGAAATGCAGATAACCATCGAAAATAAGAAGAAAGAAGATATTAAAGTCAGGATTCTTCACAACCTTTACAATGGTAACTATACAATCACCAAAAAGAATTTTAATTATACAGAAAAAGATGCATATTCTATCTATATTGAAAGAAATATCAAAGCAGGTACAACTGACAACATCAGCTGGACACAGAGAGTCAAGAATTATTAGGGGAGGTATCAAATGGAAATCGGATTCAGACATTTAGATGAACTATGTTTAAGTCTTATCAGTAAGAACACTATGGAAGAGAACTTAAGCCATATTATCAGAAGTATTGAAGATGAAGTAAGCTTTCAATCTCTGGGTATTTATTTAAAACCACGTAATGAAAGTCATTATCAGGTAAAAATTCACAGACATCTGTCTCACCATTTTGTTAAGGAACATCTCATCGCTGAAGATGATAAACTGATTGAAGAATTAAAAAACTTAAAATACATACATTGCAGTGATAAGAAGATTAAATTTGAATACGAAGCACTTGATCTAATCATTTTCCCAATCTATTTTCAAAATTCATTTATTGGCTTTATCTTCATTGACAAGCTGGACGAAAGATTTAGTAATTATGAGATTGCTAAGTTAAATATCTATGTTGCATTGCTGTCTTTTATTCTTGAAATTGATCAGTTACAGCTTCACATCGAAAGAATCAATGAACTGGACAATGTAACAGGCTTGCTAAATCATAAATCATTCATCAAAAACTGTAAGAAGAATCATACATTAATGTCTCGATACAAAAGAGATTTTTCTCTCTGTCTTTTAAAAATAAACAAGCTTGATGAAATCACCCAAGTCATTGGTAATCATAAGCTCCCCAAATTTTTACAAGAGATTGCCGAGGTGATTAAAAGTAATATCAGAGAGACAGATTTTGCGGGCATTCTTTATCCAGACACATTTGGTATTTACTACAATGAGATTAACAAAGATACGGCTAAAATGGTTGCCGAAAGAATTCATTCATCTATCATCAAAAACCCACGATTTATCGCTGTTCAGTTTAAATGGGGAATCAATGATAACAGAGAGCAAGAGATAGATTTTGATACCATGTTTAAGCAAACAGAAGAAGCTTTAATGGAATCAGTACGAAGTAGTCAGAGTCATATCTGTGTTTATAAAAAGGAAGAAGAATGAGAGACAAGCTTTTTAACAATCTCAAAGAAATTCAGCAGGAAATGCTGAAGATTGTTTCAGAAGTAAGTACATTAACACAATATCCGATGACACTCGATCAGAATAATATTGATAGTCACTGGGTACCTCATTGTGATATGTTTTCTATTGCAGACAAGCTTTACATTATTCTGGAGATAGCAAATATCAATCACAAAGAGCTCAGATACTCTATCAATGAAAACTTTATCAAAGTAAACGGAAAAAGAAACTGTGAATATCAGTATAAAAATGTGTCTTTTTATAATATGGAGATTGAATCAGGCGATTTTGAAAGAAAAATATATTTTCCTGATTTAAATATTGATATTCATCATCCTGAGATTAAGTATGAAGAAGGCTTTTTAAAATTTGTGTTTCCTATTAAAGAGGATAAAGTACAGGTAATCCATATACAGATAGATTAATAATTGTAAAAAGTAATCACACTTTCTACTGAAGACCACAGGAATGGTTTTGATATCACATTGTCAATACCATATTTGACATAATTTATGATCATTTCTGCAGATGGATTTTCAACAATCAATACCACAATTGCATAAGGGTAGTAACATTTAATTAAATCTATTATTTTGTATGCCTTCTCACTTTTTAGGTTTTCAGCAACAAAAAAACAGTGATACTCTTCTTTTTCGATCTCTTTAATTGCAGAAATTGCATTATTTATGATCTTTGTTTTTATATTGAACGATAACAGGATTTGGTTTAATTCATTATAGACTTCAATATTTTCATCAATTATCAGAATATTTTCGATGCTTGTATTTAATTTTTCCATTAGTTATCCCGCTTGTTTTTCATTTTATAAATGGAGAATACTGAACATTCATTTATGTTATAATCGATATGGCTTAGAGTGTTTTTCGGATAAAATTGAAAATGACCTTTATAAATCTTAAAATGTCTTTCTTGTTTACTCAGAGGATTGATACACATTTTTTGAAATCCGTTTTTGGGTTCGAGCTCACTGCTTGTTGATTTTTTAGGGGCTAGGGGCGATTTTAATTTCTCAATTACTGATGAAAAGAAGAATACTCTAATAATCAGAAAAATTAGTAGCAAAAACAGAATGGCTGTAAGTGTAATGATAATAGCAAAATAATGATCAAGCATTGTCGAATAACTTCTTGATTAAGTGATCAAAATTTACCTCATCGAATGGATAATTTATCAATTCGAGTTGATTCACATTGTCACTGATGTTTTTGAGAAAATTTATACTCTTCTGTTCATTTAAGAATATATTTTTTAATGCATTATCTGAATCAGTCTGAATCTCTTTTGAGGTGTTCATCAGGTGGTCTTTTAAATGATTAAAAAGTTGAAGTTTAGTTTTCTCCTGAATGTTGATAAATATAGCAATCAAATGAAGGTCATTCTCAGAAATCTGATTGGATAGAATACATGACAGACCCTGATATTGCTTTAAAATTTGAATAAAAGTAAATGAATCAAAACCATGAAGTTTGATTTTTACAAATTGAATTGAGCCAGCTTCAGCTATTTTTTTATAAATGTACTCTTTTAAAACACGGAATACATTATCGAAGTAAACGATGTGATTATTGTCTGAGTTGAATTGAACATCATTGTTAAATAGCACTGAAACCATCAGCTTTTTCTCGTTGTAGGGGATTACAGGAAACAATTTTGTTAAAAGAGCATACAACATATTTTGAGTATAAGGAAACTCTAAAAAATGGTCAATTCCCAATCGTAAAATCCTGACTTTTTGATTTGGATTCGTATTATGGCTGATAACAATTACAATCTTTGTCGTATCCAGTTTGTTTTTTAACTGGTAAGCGAGTTTTAATCCGTTGACATTGTTATAATTGATGGGTAAAAATAAAATGTTGTTATTTTTATAAAGCTTTTCTATCACCTGATCAATAATGTCAAATACGATAAAATGCGTTTGTTTTGTAACCATTTTTGATAAAGGTTCTTGAAGGCTCTTAATTTCTTTTTGCAAGAAAATTGTATCAATCTCGTTGATAGAGATGTTTGGTTTCAAGTCGAGCTGAGGGAGAACAAAATATTGTTGAGACTGAATACTAAAAGCGATATCATGGTGTGTATCAGAATTAGTCAACCGGAAAGTCAGATAATGAATTCCCCCTTTATAATTGAATTTAAAAGAAAACAAAGCAAAAATTTGCTTTTCAAAATATAACTGTAAATCATAATCGATGTTTGAAAAGTCAATAAAATGAGTACATGAATAATTTTTTAAAATGTTTATCAAGCGATTAATGATGACTTTACTTGAAGAGACATTATTTCGGGGAATAAATGATTTTAGTGATTCAAAATAGATAAAATCCGGTTCAAAGTGCTTGATGTAAGTTTGTAAATCATCAAAAATCATTTCAATGTTGTTTAAACTAGAAAGTATAATATCCAATTCAGGTGGTTGTTCTAGTATGATTAAATCCTGATTTTCGATACATGATTGAATATCAAAATCAAAAGATAAAAATTCATCAATTAGAGAGTCTGGATTTGAATTACATAATATAATCACTTTTTTCTTTAATTTTAAATGTGCAATAACAGACTGCACAATAAACAACAAGGATAATCTGGTATAGTTTGTCCTGATGCCGTATGTGTGGTTAATTTCCAAATTTGATAAAACTTTATCAAAAAAGGGAATCCCTGTATAAAAACTCTTCATATTACATGATATTCAGGAAAGCAAGATAAGCGTTATATTTCTGTTGAATCACAGGTATAAGATTTGAAAAATCATTTCTTTTAATTCCCAGATAATTCCATACCCATCTTGGAGCAAGTTCTACCAGCATGGAAGTGGACTGACCCAGCTCCATCCCTTTTGCAATGTTATTACCAATACTGATTGCTGCAACGACATCTTTATATGCTGGGGCATTGTCAATACTGTGATGATATTTGATTGAATAAACTACGGTTTCAGGGAACATCCATAATTCTGCAAAAAAAGCGCCTATCTGCTGATGATCGAGTCCGATACACTTATTGTCAAGTGGTAAAGAATATTGATATGGATTCTTAGTAAATTCCTTCATTAACATATCAAACTCTTCTGGGAGAAAATTCATGATAAAGAACTTGCCAATATCATGTAACAATCCGGCTGTAAAGATCTGTTCTACATATTTGGGCTGAGTAATTCCAATAATTTGTTGAGCAGCGATAGCAGTTGCCAAAGAGTGCTTCCAGAGATTTTCACCATGAACTGTTTTTTGTTTATTCAGGGCTTTATTGAGTAAATTCACAGTAAAGATTTTTTCAAGCGCACGATAACCCAATAAAGATACTGCATGTTTAACTGTTGCAACACGCTTAGATAAACCATAAAAGCTAGAATTGGCCATTTTTAACACAGAAGCAGTAAGTCCAGGGTCTTTTTCAATGATATTACTTAACTGATCAACCTGAACATCCGGATTTGACATGGCTTTGTTAAATTCTGTTAAAACGGAGCTGTAATACAATAGATTTGCAGAATCTTGACTTTGTTGTTGCAATAAACTCAATATTTCGTTTTTATTTTTCATTCCATTTCTCCCATAAAGCATTTTGAATAATTGCTTCGTACATTTCATACATCATTGGATCATCAATACATTTTTGAAAGATCATTTTTTTGACAGGTCTGATTTGCATTAAAAGAGCTGATTTTTCTTCAGGAGACATTTCCCGTTGTTCATCTTCCGATGAGACAACAATCACATCAATGTTGTATTTATTAAGAATGCCTATATAATAAGCATCCAGTTCCAGTCCTGATTTTAAAAGAACCTGTCCTTTTGAAGTCAGAACATCCTGAGCTAGTTTCATCCCCGTTTCTACTTTATCCAATGTAATCGCTTTCATATTTCCCTCTTATATATTTATGCCAATCCATTTATTATCTTGCTTGTAATGTATGCTTTTTACATGATTATCTTTTAAAATTTCAATTGTTTGATCAAAATATTTGTCAAAAAAATCAATTCTATGTGAGTCAGAACCAATCGTAATTAATTCACCTCCTAAATCCAGATACCTTTTTAAAACGCTCAAATCAGGCAAAAAATGATTTATTTTTGCTCTGAAACCTGAATAGTTAATTTCAAGGCATATATTTTTATCAATCAGTTTTTTCAGTATAAGATCAATCATGTCTGAAAAATCACTCTTTATACAAAAATCCTGTGTTAATTCCCGTTTATAGATATCCAAATGTCCCAATGTATCAAACCCTCCACTATCTATCATTTCTACTATCTCCTGATAATATAACATAATATCCGATTCAAGTAAAGAAAAATTTATTGGAGTAGATAGATTTTTTTCATTTTTCAGCAGATGGAGAGAGCCAATAAGGTAATCAGGTTTGAAATAACTAAACAACAATTCCCTTAACTGCTTTGTTCTGTGAGGTTCTCCAATTTCTAAACCAAATGCTATGTGAATCTGAGGATACTTTTCTCTGAGGTTTTCTATTCGATTTTTGTACTTTTTTAAGGGCAGGATTCCATAATTGACTATTTCTCGAGGAAGTAAATCAAAATGCTCAGTAAAAGCAATAAAATGGTAATGACATAAAATCGCTTTTTCAATCAATTCTTCCATTTTTATGGTACTGTCAGAGCTAAAATCTGCGTGTATATGTGAATCTATTTTCATTTTTCTACCTGTTTTTTGTATTGTTCAATTGCCAGGATGGCAGCGCCAAGTGCTCCTGTAATCGAAGGATTTTCCGGAGAGAACACTTCACTTGAGAAGAGCTCAGAAAATATCGTTTTGATACTGTGATGATGAGCTACGCCTCCGACAAAAGCGATTGGCTTACATACAGAGACTGAACCTGCCTGACTAACAATTCTTCTTGCAATGGACTGATAAATCGAGTAAATAATATTTTCAGCTTTTTCTTCTTTGGCTAGTAAACCGATAATCTCCGATTCAGCAAAAACAACACAAGTACTGCTGATTGAAACCACTTTATTATGTTTAACAGCTAAGCAATCAAGGTCGTCTATATTCATATTTAAAATCTGAGCCAGTTTTTCGAGAAATCTACCCGTACCAGCTGCACATTTATCATTCATTATAAAATCAAGCACTTTTCCCTGATTACTGATATTGATTATTTTAGAATCTTGTCCGCCGATATCAATAATTGTCGGGCAGAATGGCAATAACTGATGAGTGCCTTTTGCATGGCATGAAATTTCTGAAAAAATATGGCAGATTATTCCTGATTCTTTAACTGATTCCAGATTCTCAAGGACAATGCTGTTTCTACCATAACCGGTTCCCGCAATACAAACAATGTTGTCTATTTCTAGTTTATTATTTAAAAGGATTTTATTAAACTGGTCATTGATTATTTTAAGAGGGAATAATCCATTTTCCGTAACAGATGAGTCAATGATCTGATAATTCATGATATTGATTACTACCATCTTGATGGTTCTTGAACCACAATCTATTCCAATACTGACTTTCATATTCTTACCTGTATATTAATGTATAAAGCTTCTCGGGCTTAAAATACATAGATGCTATTTCTTGTAATTTGTCTATTTTAACATTCATTAAACGTTCATTTCTTCTGAGATAATAATCATAAGTCTTTCCTGCTAAAAAAATAGTTGATAACACTTGTACCTGAGATAAGATACTTTCCTCTTCCAGACAACTCAAACCAAGTATATACTGACGTGCTGTATTAAATTCTTTTTTACTTACACCTTTTCTGGCAATTGACTCAAGTATCGTATGGACAGCATTTATCGCTTCCTGTTCATAATTCTTATCTACAATAGAAAACGCATTGAAGTAACCTGTATTTTCCAAACTGTCAAAATCAAAGTCAACTGAATAGGCGATACCTCTTTTTTCTCTTAACTCATTAAAAAGTCTGGAGTTAATTTCACCCCCTAAAATTTGAGAAAGAATAAACAGGGCTGTTTTATTTTCAACTTCATCTGATTTACAACTGAAACCACCAATATTGATGATAGACTGATCATGTTTATTTTGAATAATACGAAACGAATCTTCAGCAGGATCGATATGATTGATTAAAGCATGATTGATATTCTCATGTTGACCTCTATTGAACAATTTTTCACAAATAGTAATGACATTATCAAAATCAATATCTCCTGCGATAACCAGGTTCGCATTACAGTTAATCAGATGCTTTTCATGCCAGTTCATACAATCATCTGTGGAGAAATTACTTAAAGTCTCCACCTGACCATCTTTGCTCAACAGATTTGAGTGTTCTCCAAACATAAGCTGTTTCCAGTTATAGACTGCCATAGTTTGAGGATAATCCCGCATTCTTTTTATCGTGCTGATAAATGTTTTTTGCAGGTTTTTGAAATGTTCTTTTGGAAAAACAGGCTGGTATAGCACATCAGTAATCAGGGCTAGTGAATCATACAGGTGATCATTGAAACATTTAAATTTAATCTTTGTATTTTCTTTTGCGCAAGATATTGAGAATTGTACTCCCTTTTTTGTGCAATAGTTCAAAAATTCTTCATAACTCATGTTTGAATTACCATACATCAATAGGGTAGAAGTGAGTTGGTTCAAGCCTAACTGATGATGATTTTCATATATCTGAGCACTTTTTAATGCTAAAGATACACCGCACATCGCTTTTTGAGGAACTTTTTTCATGAAAAGTCTGATACCATTTGCTAAGACGTGTTCTTTAAAAAGCAAGGACTTTTGTGAATTCAAATCAGAAATAGTGATATTGCATGAATGACGTTGTGTTTTTTTTATAAAATCAGGTAAATCTGAAGATTTTAGGTGTTTAATTTCTTTGTGAACATTAAATGTCCATTCTGAGAAGTTCGAATCGTATAAATCAGTCATTTTAAATTGATTTAGTAAATCTGTAAGGACATCGATTTTGAGGGCAGTTTTGCCTGAAGTGGCGATCATAAGGTAGTTCAGAGAATATACGTCTCTGGCTAGTTTTATTAAATCATTACTGCTGACCGCTTTCATTTTTTTTAAATAGAGGAAGAATTCCTGGTAATTACCTAAAAGTTCTTCAGAACCAATACTTAGACCAAGAGATTCCATAAATTCGAAAGAGTATAAGTACGCATAGATAAGTTCATTTCTATGATACTCAATGTTTTCCAGGTTTTTAACATTCTCGGGCAATGCCTTGAGCTCTTCAATAAAAATCTGAATGATCTTATAAATCTGATCATACTTACGAGGATGAACCAGTATCAGACACAAGCCATTGTAAATGCCGGAAATAGAATGTACTTTGATTGTATCTACTAGTTTTTCTTTGATAAAGAGGCGTTGATACAGAATCGAGTTTTTTCCCATCGCAAACATTTTACAAAGTAAAGACAGGGCATATGAATCTTTATTTTTGTCTGAAAATTCAGGTAAAACAAAAGCAAGCAGATTACTTTTAAAATTTTGTTGAAAATGGTGATAAATCTGATGATTGAGTTCATCGATACCTTTAACCTTAAAACCAGGCGAATAAAATTGATGATATTGATTCAGGTGTTCATGCAAAAAAGAATCACTATGATTGTTTATCCAGTCGGCAAAATAATGCTTTATTCGATTTTGCATTGCAGAAGTATTAAAGTCCCCAGATATGCAGATAAAGCAATTGAGCGGTTGATAGTATTTTTGATAGAAGCGCCTTAATTCGTCAGGTTTGCATCTCTGTAAGGATTCCATAGAACCAATGATTGGCTTTATAAAGGGACTTTTTTTAAAATACATACCGGGTATTTGTTCAATAAAATAATCTTCTTTATCATTTCTGTATTGTTTAAGCTCTTCAATAACTACTTTTTTTTCTGAATAAAATTCTTCATCAGAGAAATTGGCAAATCTGACTAACTGAGCCAGAATATCTAGTCCAAAATGTACTTTTTCTTTAGGCAGAGTCAGATAAAAACAAGTAGAATCATATTCGGTAAAGGCATTGATAGATCCACCAAGGGTCGATGCTCTTTCCATGACAGTATTCTGTGGATACTTCTCTGTTGATTTAAAGACCAAATGTTCCATTAAGTGGCTAAATCCTGCTTCGTCATTGTTTTCCCAGCAAGAGCCCATTTTTACATATAACTGAATGTTGATTAAAGGGTATGAATCATCTCTGGTAAAAATAACTTTAAATCCATTATTGAGTACTTTATGTGTGGTTTTCATTCAATGATCTTTCTTTTATTCATGTAGTCTGAAAAAGTATATTGTGATTTGTTTTCTTCAGAATACCTATATAGCAGTACAAAACTCTAATCTTCGTTTTGTTCTTGTTCAACAAATGCATAAGCAGAATGGTTATGAATCGATTCAAAGTTCTCTGATTCTATACTAAACCAGGTAATTCGCTTATCCTGTTTTAGTTTTAATGTAATATCTCTAACTATATCTTCCACGAAGACAGGGTTTTCGTATGCTTTTTCTGTTACATATTTTTCATCTACCCGCTTTAACAGAGGATAAATTTCACAGCTGGCTGATTTTTCTACGTAGGCAATTAGCTCTTCAATCCATATAAAATCTTTGTAGCGAGCTTTTAAAGTTACTTTTGATCTTTGATTATGAGCACCATACTGACTGATTTCTTTTGAACAGGGGCATAAAGTCGTAACGGGTACATTTACTGAGATGATAAAATCAAAAGATTTGTTTAGGACAGCAGAAAATTCACATTGATAATCAAGTAGTGACTCGATATTTGAAACAGGAGCTGTTTTTTTGATGAAGTAAGGAAATTTGATATTGACATAAGCAGCTTCCGAATGTAGCTTCTGTTTAATGTCATGTAAAAATGGCTCTAGATTATCAATCAGAGTTTCTTTATGATAACTGTTCAGTACTTCTAAAAAACGGCTCATGTGAGTCCCTCTGTACTCATGAGGCAGCTCAACATAAATATCAATAATCGCAGTGGTATGCTGTATTTTATTCGCTCTGTCTTCAACAATAATCGGGTAATGAATGTTTTTTACACCTACTTTATCGATTTTTATGCGTCTGGTATCTTTCTGGTTTTGAACATCATGTTTAATCAAGAGATTTCTCCGATACTAAATATTTTTTTATGCCTGATGATTTCAAAGAAACAATGCCTTCATCAGATTTGTAGTAGATTATGGCTTCCGTATCAGGATATTTTTTTACTAACTCAATGCCTTCGATTGGATTCATCACAAAGAGTGTCGTACTTAATCCATCAGCAATTAGTGCTGATTTAGATATGACTGTGACAGAGATTGTTTTAAGAGCAGGGTAACCTGTTTTTGGATTGATGATATGATGATATCTGATGCCATCTTTTTCAAAAAATCTTTCATAATCTCCCGAAGTAACGACTGACATATTACTCACTTCAAGTGTTGCAATAATATCATTTGCAATTCTTGGATGCTGAATACCAATACGAATGGGTTTATCATGCTTTGAATACACTCTGATATCTCCGCCTGCATTAATATAAGCTTCCTCAATATTTTGTTTAATCAGATAATCCATTGTTTTATCAATAATGTAACCTTTACTGATACTACCTAGATTGATTTTCATACCAAATGGTCTCTTTATACTGGATTTTGTTAGATTAAGTTTTTCATAACCGCTGTTTATCATTGCATTCAAAATAGTAAGAGAATCAGGGACAATCGCATTGTTAAAATTCCATGCCTCAATTAGATTGCCAATCGTAACGTCATATAGTCCATTACTTTCTATGCTGATTTTTTGAGCAACAGATAGAATTTCATGAAACTCTTTGTCAATCAATACGATTTCAGATGGATTTTGATTAATTTTGTTGAGTTCACTCTTTGAATTGTAGTAAGAAAACTTTTCATCATACATTCTAATACGATCAAAAGCCTTATCTAGTATTTTGTTAACTTGTCTGTTTTTTGAAGAAATTGAGATTTCTACCTGAGTATCCATTAAAATTTGAGAATTATTGAGTTGATACAATTTTTGTTTATATCGGTAATACCCAAAAATGAGTATCAGTATAATTATTGATAAGTGAAGCCAGTCTCTTTTTTTCATTTTCCCTCTATGATATTTTTTTCCATTCTAATGACTGAATCAATTTTGTCAAATGATATTGTGATTCAATAGAAATCAGATAAACAAGCAGTAATTGTTCTGATAGTATTCTTCATTTTATTATTGTCTCAGCTGTTCAAAACCTTTCCCATAAACCCCCATGACTCTTGCCATGGATACAAATGCCTGCTTATCAACTTCAGATACAATTCTCATTAACTCACCTGCCTGACTTTTATGAATCATTGTCATGACAACTTCGATGTTTTCATTAGAATACCATCCTCTTCCATTGAGGAGTGTTACACCTCTATTCATTTCTTTTCCAATTTTATTGGCAATTTCACTATAATGCCTTGAGATAATTGTCACTTGTACCGATTCTCTTGATCCATTTAAGATCATATCAATTGAATAGGTAGCTACAGCCATACACACAAAGCCATATATAATTTTTTCTATTGAATTAAAAACAATAAATGATGAAGATATAATGAAAATATCAATCGTTAAAATGACTCTTCCCGGACTGATGTTATGAAATTTATTGATAATCATGGCAATAATATCTGTTCCTCCGGTACTTCCTCCCTGAGTAAAAGCGATACCAATACCAGAGCCGGCAATCGCTCCTCCGATCAGAGTCGCCATAAATGGGTCCTGAACCAGTGCGTTGGGTATGAGTTTTTGTAATACAGATAAAAAAGCTGAAAGGGCAATAATCCCATAAATAGTTTTTGCACCAAATTTTGAACCTAATATCTTGATGGCTATTCCAATAAGAAAAATATTAGCAATAAAAAAAGTAACACCAACTGGTAAACCGGTAGCAGAATATATTAAAAGGCCAATACCGCTGATACCACCCCCAACAATTTGATGAGGGATTAGAAAGGCTGCCCATGCAAAAGCATTTAAAAATAAGCCTACCGTTATAATCAAATAGTTTTTTATACTTCTGTAATTCATTTAACCTCCATTTTTCAATAAATGACTAATTTATTGGGTCAAGTTTGAAGTCAACCTTTTTCTAATTCAAAGCCCTTTCAAATTATAAATTGCTTTAATTTTTATCCGCTGAAAAGTTTTCAATAAAGGTTTTTAACATAATAAAGTATATTGTGAGAATTTTTAGTAAAAAAAATAAAAAAATAATTTGCTTTTTTAATAATGATTAGTTATACTATAATGTATATGCAGTGTTTAACCATTTTGTGTTAAAAATGTCCATAATAAAATAAGAAAGAGGTAGTAAAATGAAAAAGAACGAAATCGGAGCTCACATTTACAATGTAACCAGCGAAATTGCACAATTAATGAGTAACTTTGAATTTATGCAGAAGAAATGTTCAAAGCTTGGTCGTGTAGAATGTAATTTGTTACACTATTTAATCGCCGTTGATCGTCAGGTAAGTATGAAAGAACTTGCTAAACATCTTGGTGTAACACACAGTCGTATCACTCATTTAATGGATAGCCTTATTCGTAAAAATTATATTATCAGAATCGCTTCTGTAGATGACAGAAGAGTATTTTATGCTGAAATTACAAAAGAAGGAAAAGATATGGTTAACAAACATATCAATGAATCTGTAAAAAGCTATAATAAGATTCTTGGTAAATTAGATGAAGAAACGCTTGAAAACGTATATGAAGCCCTTAAATTATGGAAACAATTCTTACATGAATTACCACAAGATGAGTTTTAATCAGAGGCATAAATGGCTGAAACAACTTTAACCTGGAAAGAGAAATTCACTTTTGATGTAGATCTGGATAATCATCATTTTGTTTTAGATGCATCAAAAGAAAATGGGGGAGATGACCGTGGTCCAAGACCTAAGGGGCTTCTTTTAACAGCACTCGCAGGTTGTACAGGAATGGATGTCGTCTCAATTCTGGAAAAAATGAAACACAAAGATTTTACTTTTCAGTTAAAAGTAACGGCTGATAATGAGACAACTCACCCAATGGTGTATAAAAATGTTGTGTTGTCCTATATTTTCCAGGGAGACGATTTAAAGGCTGAAAATGTCAAGAAAGCAGTTCACTTATCAGAAGATAAATATTGTGCCGTTTCTGCAATGCTTAAAAAATCTTTTGATATAAAAGTACTGATCATCATTAACGGAGAAGAAATCTCATGAAAAAAATATTCTTTACGATCATCCTATTAAGTCTTGTTGCTATTTCATTTGCACAAGAGCTTAAATGGTTCGAGAATTATGATGAAGCAATCAAAGAAGCTAAATCTAAAAAAGTCCCTGTACTCATCAATTTTACCGGTTCTGACTGGTGTATCTGGTGTAAAAGACTTGATAAAGAAGTCTTTTCTACTAAAGAGTTTAACAGCTATGCCAAAAAAAATCTGGTACTTTTGAAGATTGATACCCCAAAAAATATCAAACAATCAGATGAACTTAAAAAAGCAAACCGTGCACTCATAGAACAATTTAAGATTCAAGGTTTTCCTACAATCGTGCTGGTAAATTTTGATAAAAAAGAAATCGCAAGAACAGGATACCAGGAAGGTGGCTCAGTAAAATATATTGAGCATCTGAAAGGTTTAATTAAGAAATAATCACAAGCCGGGCAACCGGCTTTTTCTTTACACCCTTTGGTTTACATAATATTGCTTATATAATCTTCAAGATTCAATTGTTTTTACACCATACCTTACTGTTTAAGCACTTACTTTTAACTCAAAAAAACAGGTATTTTTGGATATTTTACAAATAGGATTAGATAAGGAAGCAATAAGGATAGAATAAGGAAAGAAAATAAAAACGACTTAAATATTGATAGGGTTGATATTTGTTTAAATGACTCATTAAAACCCTGACACTTTTAAATTTTTTGCTGGCCATCCAAAATAATCACATACCGTTTCCCAGGCAATCTCCTGAAGAAATAATCTTTCAGATTCAGAGATTAGCGGATTGCTTTGAAATGTATTTCCAACTGGATTTTCCTGATAGATAGCTGCGTAAATTACACATGCAGATAAATACGAACCTCTGAAATTGGGATGAGAACCATCATTTTCATAAAGATTGTAGGTCGGATTGTATTGAAGAGATTTTTTCCATGCCAGTCCTGCAGGACAAACTAAAGCACCTAGCTCAGAGCCAATCTGAGTATAGGCATCAGCCAGGTCATTGATCATATCAGGATTGTTTTGTCTGGCATGAGTCATGTAAAACGCAGTTTTGGAATTATTTGCAATAATCATCTGATTAATCAGTTCAGCATAGCGAAAAAATAAATCTGTTTCATAAACAGGACGTACACTTTGCTCCTGAAGAATAACTAAATCATATAACTGACTTGTAATTGCATTGACAGTTTCAGGATATTCATAATGACCTTCCAGTGTATAGCCACCAGGCGTAACATGTCCTGTTGTGATGATCCATTCTGGATGAGCTGATTCGGCCATCTCTTTGACTATTGACCATAATCCATCATTATAGTAAGTATAGCTGTTACCAATAAAAAGTAGATTTTTAGGATAATCAGGCATGATATCTCCCCAATCTACTTCTACGGTCAAACTACCTGGAACTAACTGCAAAGAAATTTGAACTATTGAGTTTTGTCCTGGTAACACTTGCCCCTGCCCTACTCCTGTAGCTATTAAAATATTGTCTGCAAATACTTTAACTTTTATTGAATACAATCCAGGAGATAACTCTGTGAACTCACCAGAAGCAGTTTGGTTTTCTAAGTCCAGCAACATATACATAGAATCCAGAAAAGCTTCTTTCTGAATGCTGACCAAGACCTTGTCAACCTGATAACCCAAACTAAAAGCTGGACTTAAATTCATTTTTACAGGGATAGAACCACATTCCTGAACGACAAGGGGATGATGATCTCTGGAACAAGCAATAATCAAAATACTGATAAATAAAACAATATAGACTTGCTTTTTCATATATTCTCTCCTTAAACATAATGATTTATAGATAATTATAGCATAAATTATTCCAATAATATTGCTCCAGTTCGATAACATCTCAAAAGTTGGTGTAAAAAGATAAAAAAAAAGGTTGATCCAGATCCAACTCTTTGTTTTATTGAATTTGAAAATAAAAAAGACAAGGAGTAGATCATGAATCAACCAAAGACAAAGAAAAATGAGCCAAT
>JAKQQL010000078.1:0-1135 GCA_029564175.1 Candidatus Cloacimonadota bacterium | reverse complement strand
GTAAGCCAATCGCTAACATATGTAATTTGTCATGAGCAGTGGCTTTATCTTCAACACTTTCAATGACATCTTTAGGAATCTGCTCTTTATATATTTTTAAAAATGCATCTATCTCCATCATACAATATTTGTTAAAATCATCCTGTACCTTGTCTTTCTCTTTCAAAACTGCAGAAAAATTAAAGTATAATGCTAAGTATTTACCTCTCTCATCAGTTGGATTTTGAAGAATCCAGGTATCACGATAAAGTTCTTCAAAGCGGTCTTTATATTTCATATCATAATAAGCCTGCAATGTACTTAAAAAAAGAGATTTCCCAAATCGGCGGGGTCTGATAAGAAAGACAAAAGGAGTCTCTTCGATTAGTGGAATAAACATCGTCTTATCCACATAATAATCATTTTGTTTGTTCACAGTCTCAAAATCTGATTTACCATAAGGTATTCTTTTTATCTTATCCATAATCTCTCCTTTTGTCATGATTACAAGTAATCAAATTATTGTCAAGCAGGAATTAAGAAAGATAACAGGAACTACACGGATTGAGAGGCATTTTGCTAAAGTATTACCCTCTTGATATGTTACATTTTTCGTTTGATTCTGTTTCTAGAGATAGAGAGATAGTCAGCGCTTTGCGTGATATTTCCTTCAAAGTAATTCAGTATTTTTGAAATCACTTCTTTTTCTATTTCTTCAAGGGAATGTTTGTCTTTTCTCAGGTTTAATGTGAGAATAATTTGCTCTGTATCATTTTTTTCAAGAGAGGCTTCATCCTTAATAAATGGCAGATACATACTTTTCAGCAGGCTATCATTATGAAGCAGGGTAATGCGATCTATCGTATTTTTTAGTTCTCTGATATTACCTGGCCATTGGTAGCTTTTTAGTAACATCAATGCGTCTTTGCTGATTTCCTTAAACTGCTTATTTCTTTTATTTGCATAGTATTCCAAAAACATTCTACTGAGTGGTTCTATGTCATCAGTTCTTTGTCTGATGAACTCGTAATTAATCAGTACAAAAAAAAATCAAATTTTCTGAAAATATATGATTAAACAGCAAATTCAAAATTGTAACCCCTAATTTTTGAGAATTTGAAGTTAAACAAGACCTTTTTTAAGTAAAAATCACTAA
>JAKQQL010000077.1:0-12841 GCA_029564175.1 Candidatus Cloacimonadota bacterium | reverse complement strand
GATAAGTGAATAAAGAAACCAGGATATTGCAATAATTGCAAATATCCTAAAAAGGCTTAAGAGGATCTTTCCTGTCTTGCCGCCCATTTCCATGCCAAATGCCATACCATTATTTTCAATAAAATGCAGCATGCACCAATTGCCAATAAGAGGGATTTCTTCTCCAATTATCATGTGCGTCTTAACCCATATCTTTAAGACTTGGTCGGTGATCAGAATGCAAAAGATTAACAATAAAGCCTTTTTCCCCACTGACATTGTTCTCGGTTTAAGTGGAGCAAAATAGTAAAAAAAAGTTTAATTAAACCGGAATATTAAAAACCAGTTAGTTCTTAACAATCTACGTTGATATAATTTCCATCCCAACAATGCCATTCTAGGTTTCCGAAGAAATCAAAACACTTAACCCGGCCATTCCTGAATGTTGAACTCCATTCAACATTTAGTTCCGAAAATTTAAGAGTATTATAGTATTTGATTTTATAATAGGAATCCAATGTTCCGGAAACCTTGCCATATTCAATGTAACTTGATTTATTAGGATCAGTATTTTTGTCATTATCGAGAGATCTTTCGTATGTATATTTAATATAATTCACAGAATTCCCGCTCATTGTCCAGTCAATTTTTAGTAAAGGTTCCTTGAATTGGGAACTGTGATTCAGAATCCATTGACCTTCAGTCCCATCAATCTTTGAAGTACCTTCGAACCAAAGGAATTCGGCAAAACCCCCGGAACCTTCCCTTGTAATGTACATTTCCCATTTCACATCAGTGTTTCTGATTTCTCCTGTAAGCCTTGCTTTATAAGTAACAGACAAAAAAGTAACATTATAACTCCACTGCCATGTTTTTTCCCTTAAGTATGTTGGTTTTTGATCAATAGCATTTTCAAAAGCCGTGATAGGTACTGCAAGAGTAGTTACAATTAAAGCCTGGAAACATCCGGCAACACCAGCTGTAAACTGCCAATTGATATTTTCTATACCCTTCGGTAGTAATATGTCAGCAGATTTTTTTCCCGATTCAAAATTTGAAAAATCGATATTAAATGATTCAATTGGAGGAAGAACAGGTGGATCACCTTTATCTTTTTTACAACTTGTTAATGAACAAGATAAAATGATTCCCAAAGACAAAAAAACGACAATCTTTTTCATATGTTGAATTTTATTAGTTATTTTATAACGGAAAACGATATATAAAGTTGCATCGTGCAATAGTTTTTTCAATAAATATCTCCTATAAATCCTTTCCAAATAATATTACCTTTTGGTTTGCGAGTTTCTCCTGTGAGTTTGGTTTAGACAAAATATGCTGAACATTAAGTCATGTCTGTGTGTTAATCGGGATTTTTCATGTACATTTATAAAAAGTTTATCATTAATGAACATATTATACGAAGATTTGTTAAACTTCTAATAATATATATTATATATGAAACGGAGAAATTTTATTAAAAATATTGGACTCGGAGCCGCAGCTACAATACTTTTCAGCGAAGCCAGTTCATGTAAAGGAAATAATTTAAAAAGTATAACAATGAGTAATTTACAAACCCTTGAACTCCCGTCATTACCATATGCCTATGACGGATTGGAGCCTTATATGGATGCAAAAACTGTAGAGATCCATTATGACAGGCATCACAGGACTTATTTTAATAACTATGTAAATGCAATTAAAGGTACGGCATATGAAAATATGCCTATAGAAAAAGTTTTTGGAGAAATTTCAAAAGCCGGAAATGCTGTTAGAAACAACGGAGGAGGATTTTTTAATCATGTGCTTTTCTGGGACAATCTTGGAAAAGGTTCCTCCAAACCATCTGCTGAATTGACAAGTGCTATTGATACGACCTTTGGTTCTTTTGATAAGCTGAAGGATGATCTCAGCACAGCATGCAAAACACAGTTTGGAAGTGGCTGGGGCTGGCTTTACCTGACTGCGGATAAGAATCTGGCGATAGGAAGTACACCGAACCAGGATAATCCTTTAATGGATATATCACCCATAAAGGGAATGCCTCTTCTTACAATTGACGTATGGGAGCATGCCTATTACCTTAAATTCCAAAACAAGAGAGCCGATTATGTAGATAATATCTGGAATATAATAAACTGGGATGAAGTAAGCAGAAGATATAAACAGGCTATGAAATAAAAGCCAGGCTATTAAAGCAGGGGTGGGGTGTTGAATTCAATACCCCACATTTTTATGTATAAAGAAATCTTTTTATTTTAAGAGTTGCTGTTTTTTGGAATGGAGAAGTCTGAATTTCAACACGATAAATCTGACTGAATTTGCTCACATGAGTATTTACATATTCCTTAAGTTCTTCAAGTAATTCCTTCTTTTTATCCTCAAGCTTGTCTGTCATATCCTGTTTGAAAACCTGGTATTTCTTTTCGATTTCTTCCATATTGAAATGTACAAGGGCCACAAGTTTGCCTTTTTGCTGAATTACAAGAGATTCAATAACAAATTTGAAATTGTTGATTATTGATTCAATTTCTTCCGGATAAATATTCTCTCCGCTGGCTCCGACAATCATATTTTTCAGTCTTCCTTTAATGAATAGATAATTCCTTTTGTCCATAATGCCAAGATCTCCGGTTTTAAACCAGCCATCGGAGGTAAGTACCTGGACTGTCATTTCAGGTTCCTTGTAATAGCCTTTCATAATACTTGCGCCACGGGCCCAGATCTCTCCTTCCCCGGTTTTTGGATCAGGGTTGTTGATCTTTACTTCAATATCTTCTATTGCCGGGCCAGTTGATTCAAAAACAGTTTTACTGGGATTTGCACCGGCAATAAGAGGAGATGTTTCTGTTAGTCCATAACCAATCGCATACGGGAATTTTGCCTCGCGGAGGAACTTCTCCACAGTACTGTTAAGTTTTGCCCCGCCTATTCCGAAGAATTTTATCTGCCCTCCGAATGTTTTCATTAGTTTTTTACCTGCCACTCTATTCATAAGCTTTCTTATAAAACTGATCTTATAAAGAAACTTTAGAATCATTTTTTCATTGAATGTGGGAAGTATCTTATTGAAGTATATTTTTTCAATTATCAATGGAACAGTGAGCATAGCCGTAGGCTTTACTATTTCCAGTGCCGGAATAAGAACTGCGGGAGTAGGGGGTTTACGCAAATAATATACGCACGATCCTGAAAGCATCGGTAAAATTAATCCCAGGGTGTTTTCATAAGTATGGGATAAGGGTAAAACTGAAAGGATCCTGTCATTCTCATCAAGATATTGAATGCGCCTTCCTTTTATAGCGTTAAATGAAATATTTTTATGAGTAAGCATTACTCCTTTCGATCTCCCTGTTGTTCCAGAGGTATAAATTATCGAAGCAATACTGTCTTCTTCAACATTATAAACCTGCATTGGTAATGAACCCGGCATAAATTCAAGAGAAGGCTTGTCAGATTTTATTACAGTAAAATCTTCCATCTGTATACGTGTCGTAAGGAAGGAAGATTTAAATTCAGAAATTTTACTGATAAGTCCGGAAGAGACAAATACCGCTTTAGATTCAGAATGCTCAAGGATATTAGCAATTTCAATCGGAGAAAAATTTGGCAAAATCGGAACTACAACAGCTCCCATAAAAGTAATTCCAAAATATGTTATTGCCCAGTTTGGCATATTTGCACTTAGTATTGCCACCCTGTCGCCGGGAAGTATACCTGCCTGTTCAAGAAAGGCGGTAACAGAACTTATTCTTTGAGCAGCAGTTCTGTATGTAATAGGTTCTTCACCAACGAAAGCATATGAAGGTGAATTTTCACACCTGCTTAAAGTTGAATTAAATAAAGAAGGAAAAGTCAGTTTGGGTGTATTTTCGTCCATATATGGCTTGGTAAAAATTAGTCTGCAAAGGTAATGAATTAATTATAACTCATTCAGAAACATTTATTATATTGTTTTGTTCATTTGCCGGATATATATTCTTTTGAAATTAGTCCGACAGAATGTCTTAATTTGAACTAAAAACCGGAATTAAAATAATGGATCATATAATTAGGGTAACAAGGGAATTTTCATTTGAAATGGCTCATGTACTGGGCAGTTATGATGGTCCCTGTAAAAATGTGCATGGACATTCATACAGATTATTTGTAACAGTTTCAGGAATTCCGTTAAAAGATACGGATAATCCGAAAAATGGGATGGTGATTGATTTTACAGATCTGAATGAGATTGTAAATAGAAAAATTATCAGTTTGTTCGACCATTCAGTTGTAATTAGTAAGGATTTTCAGAAAGAAAAAACAGAGATGCTCAAAACAACTTTTGGCAATACATTAATTGTTGAGTATCAACCTACATGTGAGAATCTTATAACTGATTTTGTCGGAAGGCTGTCTGGTGAATTACCCCGGGGTGTTAGATTACATAGCCTGAAGTTATATGAAACTTCAAAATCGTATGCAGAGTGGTTTGCTTCAGATAATAACAGATAATATGTCAGATAACAAAGAAAAGAAACTATTTTTACTGGATGCTTATGCATTGATTTTCAGATCATATTATGCATTCATTAAGAATCCGAGGGTCACCTCAAAAGGACTTAATACCTCTGCAATATTTGGTTTTCTTCTAACCCTGGAGGAGGTGCTTCAAAAACAGAAACCATCACATATAGCAGTTGTATTTGATTCCCCCGGCCCGACTTTCAGGCATAAAATGTTCAGTGAATATAAAGCCAACCGTGACGAAACTCCGGAAGATATAAGGAAGGCGGTTCCTTATATAAAAAGACTTATTGAGGCATATAGAATACCAGTGATTGATTATCCGGGATTTGAAGCTGATGATATAATAGGAACACTGGCAAAAAAAGCTTCTGAAAAAGGGTTCATTACATATATGATGACTCCTGATAAAGACTATGCACAGCTTGTTAATGACAGGATCTTCATGTATAAGCCCTCACGCGGTGGTAATGAAGCTATACAATGGGGTGTTGATGATATTAAGAAGGAGTTTTCAGTTGAACGGCCGGAACAGGTAATTGATATCCTTGCTCTTATGGGTGATGCTTCCGATAATATACCGGGAGCCCCTGGTGTCGGACCAAAGACCGCTGTTAAACTGATTTCGGAATATGGATCTGTTGAAGAGTTATTCAGACATACCGATACTCTTAAGGGGAAACTTAAAGAGATAATTATTGAGAATAGAGAGAAAATAGAACTCTCGAAAAAACTTGTCACAATTGAAATAAATGTACCGGTTGACCTGGATGAGGATAAACTTCTAAGGGATCTGCCAGATGTAAATGAGTTAAAAAGCCTGTTTGAGGAATTGGAGTTCAGAACAATGGCGAATAAGATCCTCTCAGAGACCGGTAAAATACCATCTGAAGATACAGCTAAATCTGAATCTTCACAGCAGTTGCCATTGCAGGGAACTCTTTTTTCAGCTGGTGAACCGGAACAATCTGCAACAATAAAACAGACAATAAAACAGACAATAAAAGAGGTTCATCATGATTACCGGCTGATAACTGATGAAAAAGATATGGCAGAAATGATTGCAGAGGCACGAAAGCATAAAGAAGTGTGTTTTGATACGGAAACAACAGGCATAAATCCGCTTAATTCGGAAATTGTTGCATTGTCTTTATCTTGGGAAAAGGGATCAGGATATATGGTATTATTTCCTGAATCACAAGATATTACAAGGAAGCTTCTGGATATTGCAAGACCATTTTTTGAAGATACGCAGATTCTTAAAATAGGTCATAACCTGAAATTCGACATACAGGTCCTGTCAAATTATGATGTCAGTATTAAAGGTCAGTTATTTGACACTATGATCGCTCACTATTTGCTGGAACCAGATCTGAGGCATAACATGAATTACCTCTCGGAGACATATCTGTCTTATACCCCGGTTCATATTGAAGCATTAATCGGTGAGAAAGGAAAGATGCAGAAGAACATGAGAGCTGTTCATGCTGATATTCTTAAGGAGTATGCAGTTGAGGATGCAGATGTGACACTACAACTCAGTAAAATATTTAAACCAAAAATTGAAAAGGAAGGATTATCCGATCTTGTTTCTAACATTGAAATGCCACTTATTAAAGTCCTGGCTGATATGGAAAGAAATGGTGTTATTCTTGATAGTGATGAACTGAAAAGAATAACATCAGGGCTTAGAGATAACATTATTGCACTTGAAAAAGAGATATTTGATCTTGCCGGGACGGAATTCAATATTTCTTCTCCGAAACAGCTGGGTGATATCCTGTTTATCAGGCTGAAACTAGATGAAAATGCCAGATTGACACGCACTAAACAATTTGTAACTAGTGAAGAAGTACTCCAGCGTCTTACACATAAGCATCCGATTGTAAATAAAGTATTGAAATACAGGGGTTTAAAGAAATTGTTGTCAACTTATGTTGAAGCGCTGCCCCAGCTTGTTGATAGCCGGACTGGAAGGATACATACTTCATTTAATCAGGCTGTAACCTCCACTGGCAGATTGAGTTCAAATAATCCTAATCTTCAGAACATACCCATAAGGGATGCGAAGGGACGGGAAATAAGAAAGGCATTTGTCCCTGCTGAAGGTTCGCTTTTCTTTTCAGCTGATTATTCACAAATTGAATTAAGGCTGATGGCTCATCTGAGTAAAGACAGGAATATGATTAATGATTTCCTCTCAGGAAATGATATTCATGCTGTTACAGCATCAAAAATATTTGGAGTTGATATTGGGGATGTTACCAGAGAAATGAGAAGCAGAGCTAAGACAGCCAACTTTGGGATAATCTACGGGATATCTACTTTTGGCCTGTCAGAAAGGCTTACAATTGGCAGAAAAGAAGCAAAGGAATTGATAGACGGATATTTTAATTCCTATCCGGGAGTTAAAACATATATAGATGAGAGCATAAAAAAGGCAAGGGAACATGGCTATGTGACAACGATGTTTGGGCGGAGGAGATATTTACGCAATATCAATTCAAGGAATCAGGTAGTGAGAGGTAATGCAGAAAGAAATGCAGTTAATGCTCCAATACAGGGTTCTGCGGCAGATATAATAAAAATTGCCATGGTTAGGATTCATAATAATCTCATTAGGCAAAAACTCAAGTCAAAAATGATCCTGCAGGTTCATGATGAATTGATATTTGAGGTTCCTGAAAGGGAACTGGAACAATTACGGGAACTTGTACTTTTTGAAATGTCAGATGCTGCCAGGCTTGATGTTCCCTTAAAGGTAGAATGGGGTATCGGGAAGAACTGGTTTGAAGCTCATTAATAGTTCATATGATGAAAATCATGTTCAGTTTTTATTAAAAAAGTTTGATTTTTTAATTACTGATAAATCCCGTTGTTTTATTTCTCTCTCCAGTTTCTTCATTGTTTATTACGAGAACAGGTTCTGTTTTTCCGCTCAGGATTGAAACATATTTTTCTTTATCATTAAGAATCTCAAGAGCTTTCAATACCTGTTTATCTTTTTTGATGCTCCACTCAATTGAGCCTGCTTCATAAAAATAACGGCTGATTATTTCCTCTTCAAGAAGCTCTGTTATTTCATCACGAAATAAAATAAGATCATTATCTAGATTATGGGCTATATCTTTTTCAATCGCATCAAAGGTTTCTTTATGCAGATCGTAATATTTTTCCCTTTTTGCACTTTCTATAAGGCGCCGGAAAGATGTTTCCGTTGCTGTTGTATAATTAAAGCCACGTTCCTTAAGTAGATTACTGAAATCACTGTAATCCTTATCGGTAAATTCAAAATCAGATTGTTTAGTTATATTGGGGTGAGCCCAGTAATACTGAGTTGCAAAATCGAATATTAAATTTTTCAGATATAATTCAGTTGCAACCTGGCTGAGTTGATCAGGGACTACTTCTACATCAGGGCTTATTCCACCTCCATCCCTGACTATTCTTCCGTTTTTTGTTTTAAATTCAGAAATCAAGGAGTCTGGTATAATGCCTACACTTCCGTCTTCATTAGGGTTAGAAAAATCAAGAGCCTGGATACATCTTCCTGAGGGAATGTAATATTTTGCCGTAGTTACCTTAAGATGTGTATTATAACTGAGGGGGCGGGTGACTTGCACAAGGCCTTTGCCGAACGAGCGTTGTCCGAGTATAATACCCCTGTCAAGATCCTGGAAAGCCCCTGCAACAATTTCAGAAGCAGAAGCAGAAGCCCTGTTAATTATGATTACTACAGGGATATTCTCATCAACAGCAGCCTGAGTTGTTTTAAACTCCTCTGTAAAATCTTTTATTTTGCCTTTTGTTGTTACGACATTATTACCCGGGCCCACGAAAAGATTTACAATTTCAACGGCTTCGGTAAGCAAACCACCCGGATTACCCCGAAGATCAAATATTATCTGTCGGGCGTTTCTGGCTTTTAATTCCACAAGGGCTTTTTTAACGTCCTGCTTACAATCCTGAGTAAAATTTGTAAAGCGTATATATCCTGTTTCAGGATCAATCATTCCGTAATATGGGACAGGGGGGATAGCTATCCTTTCCCTTTTCACCGTATAGTCCGATTCAATTCCGTTTCTTTCAATAGTAATAACAACATCAGACCCCGGGTTACCTTTAAGTCTGTCACTTACATTATCTGTCGAAACTCCTTTTATTGGTATGCCGTTAATGCTTTTTATAATATCACCTGGTTTGATACCTGCTTTATCGGCAGGGAATCCTCTGTAAACTTCAACAATTGTCACATATTCGCCGCTTGCTCTTACAAGAGAACCAATGCCGCCATATTTACCGGTAGTCATGAGGGTAAATTCATCAGCCTCTGATTCAGGATAGTAAACAGTATAAGGATCAAGGCTCTTCAGCATATTGTCGATCCCTGTTTTAATTATTTTATCTGGATTGACTTCATCAACATAAAATCGGTTTAGTTCTCTGAAGAGTGAAAAGAAAATATCAAGATTCTTGGCAATTCTGAAATCTCGTGTTTCCTGAGTAATGAAAAAACCAGCACTCAGGCAAGCTACAACAATAATACTGAGTGATATAAATATTTTACGGCCTGATATCCTTTTCATATTTGAATGGGCTTTAATTGAAACGACGAAATTAGTAAGAAAATTTCTTTAGGGTTCAGCTAACAGGGTTATTAATATAATTTTAACAAATATTTTCTTTATTTCTTATTGCAATAATCAGTTTCCTGAACATTACATCGATAGATTTTTCTATCGAAATGTAATCGGGAATGAAAGATTCCTTGAAAATAATTATGATAACAATTTGAAGATTCCCTTCGTTTAGAAAATCATAAAGAACATTCTTTTTTTTCCTGTATGCCTCCCGGATCCTTCTTTTAATGAGATTTCTTACGACAGCATGCCGGAAACCCATTTTGGGAACACTGAACATTACCTGGGCAGGATAAGGCATCTGAAGAAGGCTTTTTGACCATATAACCTTAAAATATGAAGTGTATAAAATATTTCCGGATTCAAACAGTCTTGTGATAGTTTTCCAGTTGCACAGCCTTTCTGCCTTCTTTAGGGTATAATTTCTGCTGATCATTTGTGAAAAACATCTTCTTGAGGCGTTTGCATCAAAGTATTAAGGTCCTCACATAATCATTTGTTTAAAATGATATTATTTCAGATTTCTGTTATACTCTTTCAGGAAATTATCAAGAGCCATTGTCATCGATGGCGCTTTAACATTGGGAGCATCAATATCCACTCTAAGGCCTTCTTTTTGAACAGCTGAGATAGTTGTGGGACCAAAGGCAGCGATTTTGATATCTCCCTGGATAAATTCAGGAAAATTTTCTTTGAGCGATTTGATTCCCGATGGGCTGTAAAAGACAAGGATGTCGTAATCAAAATCTTCCGGGTCTGAAAAAGACCTGCTTATTGTTTTGTATAGAATGCCAATTGTATATTTAATATTGTTTTTATCGAGAAGCGCTGGGATTTCAGTGTTATGTGGTTTAGATAAAGGAACAAAATAATTGTCTTCTTTATGTTTGATTATTACATCGACAAGATCCTTGAATTTCGCTTTCCCGTGGAAAATCTTTCTTTTTCTGTAAACAATGTATTTTTGAAGATAGAATGCAATGTTTTCAGTGACACAGAAATATTTCATTGTGTCAGGTACGTTGATCCTCAATTCATTGCATATCCTGAAAAAATGATCTATGCTGGTTTTGCTTGTAAAAATAACGGCTGTAAAATCAAGGATATTAATTTTCTGATGACGAAAATCTTTTGAAGAAATTCCTTCAATCTTACTCAATGGCTTAAAATCTATTTTCAGGTTGTATTTTTTTGCCAGATCGAAATATGGAGACTTCGGATTGATAGGTTCTGGCTGTGATACCAAGATCTTCCTTATTTTCAATTTTTTACAGTTTTAATTTTACTTTCCTGGAAAAAACTACCGACCTAAAACAGGCCTGTAAAATATTTAATTAAAATCCCGACAGGCAGAAATTCCAAGGCACAAAGGTATAAAATCAAATAGAAAATAGAAATATTCTTTTTTATAAAAATCAAAAAAAGTTTAATCAGACGAACAAAATAAAAAATTATAGTTGTGATAAATCCGGTATAAAGCAAAAATTCGGCTGACAGAAAAGTTGTATAGCACAGTAGAATTGAGATAAAAAACAATATAAAAGCCAGATACCTGTAAAACAAATAATTAGTTATAATATACTCATTGAATGCAACAGATTCCCCGCTAGCTTTTCCGATAAAATAACATATTATATGCCGGAGTGTGACAGCAGATATTATTATCAGCAAGAGAATCAGCCAGAAAAGGAATCTAGGGACAGAGTCTGGGATAATATTGTAATAAGCTGTAGCCAAATAGGCAAAAAGAGCCAGATTGAGGAATGAAACAAGGTTGAACAGGGTTGATTGCCAGTGGAATAATTCTCCGGTATCAGCTAAGGACGAATCTCCGGTGTTCCGGAAAAGGAAGAAACTCTTTACTTCACGTGTAAGTTTCTTTGGTAAAGTATTGATAATAGCATAAATAAGAACAGATATTATAACTATTACAATTATCCAGTCATCGTTTAATAACTTGGCAGGAATTTCTTTTCCGTTTTTCAGATGAGTCTGAAGAATAAGTTTTGATTTCATTTTCAGATCCCTGTTCTTTTCTATGAAAAGAAATGGGAAATTCTCCGGGGTCTGTTCCCCAATTTGATTCAGGACATTTGTTGAGTCAAAAAATGTGACATCAACGTGCTTGTTCTTTAAGCATACAGAAGTTGTATCATGCAATTCAGACGGATCTTCCTTTTTTGAGAAAGAAGTTTTTCCTGCGCTAACCGATTCTCTTTCAGAAAAGGGATCAACTGAAATGTTAAGTTTTTTTGTTGAGCTATCTGTTTGCTGGCTTATGGAGTCTTGTAAGATAATCTCGAGATCCTGTTCAGAAATGATCATGGCGTTCACCAGCAATTTCAGACAGGATATTATTTGCCAGGCGACTTGCTCCAATCCTGAAATATTTTTTGTTGAGCCATTCAGCCCCCAGGCAATAATTCACTATTTGGTAATATGTAAATGCTTCAGATGGAGTTGTAATTTTTCCTGCAGCTTTAAAACCTACCCTTATACCTGTTTCGGAATAAAAATTTGATATTGCTTTACACATTACAAAAGCAGCTTCTGGAGTAGCTGAAATATTGGTTTTTCCCGTAGAAGTCTTGATAAAATCCGCACCGGCATCCATTGCAATCATTGATGCCTTATAGATCATTTCATTGCTTCCCAAAAGGCCGGATTCAACAATTACCTTGAGGGGGATATCGTTGATTGCTTTTTTTATTTCGCGTATTTCTGCGGCCACAAATGCATAATTATGAGCAAGAAATGCACCAATAGGTATTACAATATCTATTTCATCAGCGCCTTCATCAACAGCCATTTTACATTCGGAAATCTTAATATTCCTAAAAGTCTGGGATGTTGGGAAGGACCCTGCAACTGCTGCAATTTTTACATTTTTTGCAGTAAGTTTCTCTTTTACAACAGGTACAAAATTCGGATATACACATATAGCTGCTACATTTGGTATGTTCGAGAATCGGCTTTGAAAACTGTTGACGGTACCTGTCAGATGTATTATATTACTCTTGTTATCAGTCACATTCAGGCTTGTCAGATCAATTATGCCGAGAATATTCATTAACAAACGTTTGTCCGGTATTTGCGGAGAAACGGTAGCAGCATTTTTTAGCCCTAGTTTTATTTCGCTGTCAGTAGGACGCGATTTGCTTAATTTCTCATATAGTTTTTTCATAGAAATTTTGCTATATTACAAATAGGTTTAAATGAAATAAAGACAGGGTGAAATTTAAAACTTTTTACAATTATAAAAGGATTTTTCAAAATATTTTGAAAAATCCTTTTATGTTGCGGTTATTGTCTGACTATTACGAAGATATGAATTATTTTATGCAATAGTAGTTTTAAATCTTTTGTGATTCTCCCTGCATATAGTCCTTATAAGCCTTTGAGCAGCCATAATACTTGTCAAAAGACCGCCGCCCGGCTCAGTCCATTGACCGCACATATAAAAATCATCAAGGCCTGGCAGTTGCTGTGACATTCGTTTCATAAAAACGCTTGAATTTCCGGGAGTTATAAGCCAACCCTCAAAGCTGCCCTGCCAGTTACCGGTGTAACGCTCAAATGTCAAAGGTGTAGCAACATCGATAACTTCAATTTTATTTGAAATACCCGGAAATCTTTGTTCAAGGATACTTGTAATTTTGGCAGCGATTTCTTCCTTTTTCTTGTGATATGAGTTTTTATCTTCAGCAAGTTTT
>JAKQQL010000046.1:0-1613 GCA_029564175.1 Candidatus Cloacimonadota bacterium | reverse complement strand
TGGAATTCCTCTTGACATTGCTACTGTCCTTGTTGGTAGTATTGCATTGGGAATTGGCATAGATTATTCGATACATTTTATTTCAGGATTTAATTCACACCTTAAAGAAAATGGCGATGCTGAAAAAGCTATCGAAAGAACGCTATTGACAAGTGGCAAGGCTATCATAATTAATGTCACATCGGTCGCAGCCGGATTCTTGGTATTGTTATTTTCTCAGTTAGTTCCCTTACAGAATTTCGGATTGCTTGTAGCAATAAGCATGATTGGTTCTGGACTTGGCTCATTGACACTTTTGCCTGTAATACTGATTTTGGTAAACAGGAAACGTAAAATCGTTGCAAATTAATTTATTCACAAATAAACATTAAAATATGAAAGCAATTATTTATTCAGCGGCAGTTACCATTACTGTTCTGGCATGTAGTATATACTCTGTAAATGCTCAGGATGCTTCTTCAATTCTAAAAAGAATGGATGATGTAATGTACTCACCGAAAGATTTAACAGGTAAGAATAGGATTGTTCTTATTGATAAGAATGGAAAAGAAGAAATCAGAGAGGCGACAATCCAACAGAAAGGAAACGATAAAAGAATATTTCGATTTACAGCACCAGCGTCACAGGCGGGGATATCAGTATTATCTCTGCCAAATGATGTCATGTATTTGTATTTGCCTGCCTTTGGAAAGGAAAGAAGAATTGCCACCAGTGCAAAGAATCAGAATTTTGCAGGTACGGATTTCTCTTATGATGATATGGAGTCAAAACCTTTTTCAGCAAAATACACGCCTAAATTAATTGAAACCGGAGCAAATGTATATACGCTGGAACTGACACCACAGGCTCAATCTGATTATTCCAAGATAATTGTAACCATCAATAAAACAAACTTCTACCCGGAGACGATGGATTATTATGACAAAGGAAACACAAAAATTAAATCAGCAAAATATGTGTTTAGTAAGGTAGGAAACTACTGGAATGCTCAGGAAATTGAAATGACTGACTTTAAGAAGAATCATAAAACAAAAATGCAAATGTCAGACGTGAAATATGATACAGGACTAACCGATGATGATTTTACGGTAAGAAAATTAATTCAGTAGGTACTGTTAATTGACTAAACCTCACACGTTGAAAACGATATCAGGATATTTACTCAAGGATGTTTTGGGGTGGAAAATCAAAGGTGAATTTCCAGACATAAAAAAGTCAATCATAATATTTGCCCCACATACAGCGCACATTGATGCCCTCTATGGAAAATTAGGTATAGCTCAAATGGGTGTCAGATATTTATTCCTTTCGAAAAAGGAACTTTTCTTTTTCCCCATGAATATTGTTATGAAAAAGTTTGGTTCAATGGCAGTTAGAGGGGTAAAAGATGAAAATGCGATTTATAGGGTTGTTAAGATTTTAAATGAAAATGATGAATTACATGTCGTTATTTCTCCCGAAGGGTCGATTAATAGAGTATCTAATTGGAATAAAGGATTTTACTATATGGCAAAGAAGGCTAATGTACCTATTGTGGTTACATCTCTGGACTACACGAAAAAAGAAATGGAAGTCAAAGGTGTCATCTATGACCTTAATGATTATGTTACTGT
>JAKQQL010000027.1:0-1702 GCA_029564175.1 Candidatus Cloacimonadota bacterium | reverse complement strand
GCAGTACAGCTGGCCATCAATGATGCGTCATGGGGCATGCAGGCGGCAGGACGGAAGGTCATTCAGAGACTGGGCAGAGGTAACAGCCTGAAAGACTGAAAGCCCGCAGCTACTCGTTTACATTAAGATTTTCACAGGCTCTGCAATAACAATTCTTTGTCCACCATTTTTTTTGTTCATTGTAAAAATGGTTCTGATCTTCTAATATCATCTGAATTGGAGACTTGTCTATTTCCTTATCAGGCTTATTCTTTACACGCCCACAGGAGCTCAGAATTATCAGAAAGGATAATATATTAATGCATGTTCTTAAGAATCCTACCATAATATTATTTTCTGTTTTGAATGATTTTACTTATGGACTTCCATGGAATAATTTTCTTGGCAGCCTGCAGGGTATTTTCAGTGTTTCTTCTTAGGTTAGTTCCAAATTGTTCTCTTCTGTTGCCATAATGGTATGCTCTTGTAGATTCAGAAGAATATACTATTGAAGTCTCACTAAAAAGAATTTTTCTACTTTCATTAACATCATAATCTGTGTAACCAATATTTACTTCTTTTTGATCAACATATTTAAAATCTGTTGGAATTATGCTTGTCCCTAAATCAATACTTAATATTAATGGATAACTCCCACCCATTTCAGCAGGATGATATTGTACTTTTTTCTTCTCTGAGACTTCGGCTTCTTCGATTACTTTCTTGAATCCATTATCATTCATCTTTTTCTCAATCTCTTTATCTGACATTTCAACCTGATCATACATTTTTTCATCCGTTACATTTTTAAGATTATCATAAATTTGTTGGTCATCTTTTGCGACGAATACTCTATCAGGCTTATCATTTTCAACATAAGCAGCAAGTTCTCCTGTTTTTGTAAAAAAGAAATCATCAACTCTCATTCCATCCGGATCAATGAATCTGATAGGATTATTAACTCCGTAGTTGTAGGGGCTCCATCTCCTGTAAGATTCAGCCATTGGGTCCGGCACATGCCACCTTCCAATTTGCGGGTCATAAAACCTTGCTCCGTAATCTTATTGATTTTAAGGGATACTATCTCCAAGAAATAGCCACTTAGGTATGTATCTAAACCATGGTTTTTCTAATACTTCAGTCCCATTCTTACATATAGTATACTCGTATTCCTTTTTGGTCAATGTATCTAAAATGGTTATTTTAAAATCACTCAATGAATCGATAAAAAATAAATCCAATTGTTTAGGCGTATATGAAGTTAATGGAGATGTACTTAAGCCAATAATCATAGATGCTTCGTTTAAACAAGCACCAACATTATGCGATATAATATGAAAGGTATCAATATTAAATATTGAACCTTCAAATTCATATTTAAACCGTTCCTCTTCTAAAAGAAATGTAAATAACAATGCAGAATCCGGTAAATTTAATGTAAGAAATACTTTATCTGGGCTTAGAGTCTGGCTTACATCATACCAAACATGCGTGATACAATTACCTTCAAGTACTTTAGGGTTTCGACCACCGATTACTGTACAGGAAATCATAAACAAAAGAAATAGTAATAAAGAACTAATTGAGTCTATAGAATACTTTGTGTAAACGCCTGTATTCAAATTCTGCATCTATCTTCAAATTTAATCAAAAATTGCTGTAGGATCATACCCCAGTCCCGGATGGGCAAGGTCCATTTTTTCTCAATATTGGCAATTGCCAG
>JAKQQL010000026.1:0-1032 GCA_029564175.1 Candidatus Cloacimonadota bacterium | reverse complement strand
ATTGGTTTATTCCGATCAGAATTTTTATTTTTAGATAAATCGTTACCTGATGAAGAACGGCAGTTTGAAGAATATAAGCGGGTTGTTGAATTTTTTACACCACATCCTGTTACTATACGTACTCTTGATATTGGTGGTGATAAAATATATGCATTTACAAAACAATATAAAGAACGAAATCCCTTTTTAGGTTGCCGAGCAATTCGTTTTAGTCTTGAAAATGAATTTTTATTCAGACCGCAATTACGTGCCATACTCAGGGTTTCTGCTCTGGGAAATGTGAAATTGATGTTCCCAATGATTTCATCTGTGGAAGAGTTTCTAAAAGCAAAATCCATATTACATGAAGAGATGGAAAATCTTGATAAAGCCGGTATTCAATTTGATAAAAATTTACCGGTGGGGATAATGATCGAGGTTCCCTCGGCAGCTATTAATATTGATATATTCTGTAAATATTGTGATTTTTTTTCTGTTGGCACCAATGATCTGGTTCAGTATACATTAGCTGTTGACCGAATCAGCGAGAAAATTGCCTACCTTTATAATCCATTAAATCTTGCCGTACTCCGTTTGCTTAAACAGATAGCAGATATTTCTAATCAAAATAATATACCGCTATCGATATGTGGTGAAATGGCAGGTGAACCAAAATATACTATGCTTCTTATTGGATTGGGATACCGGCAGTTGTCGATGAGTTCAGCATTTATGTATCAAATAAAACGTGTCATACGTTCGGTTAGCGTTAATGAATGTAATGATATGGTAAACAATCTTTTACAACTTCATAATACCTACGACATTGAAAATGCCATGATGGAAGTTTTAAATAATAAGTTTCCTAATATGTTTTTTTAATGATTAATCAAACTACAATCATACACCTATGAAATTATATCATGATTTAGCTGAATATTATTTTGTTATTGAAAAAGGTAATAGAAATATTAATGATGATGTAAATCTTATACTGGAACTATCGAACACAAAAAAAAATCTTTCACTCCTTGATCTTGGTTGTGGTACTGG
>JAKQQL010000466.1:0-2613 GCA_029564175.1 Candidatus Cloacimonadota bacterium | reverse complement strand
TGTCCTGTGCCACCAAGGAATATATCATTTTTAAAAGCAGTTATTCCCCAAAATCCATCTCCAACACGACTATCATCTACCCACGCTAAAGAACTGTTTCTGAAAACTGCTGGTTTATTTTCTCCTCCCCAATCACAAATTGTTCCACCAGTTGACCAAACTTCACCGTCTTTTGAACACATTTGAAGATGTGAATAATTGTCATAAGTATATCTTGACCAATTTGTTCCATCTGATGTTCTGTAAATATCACCAACTGTTGCATATAGATAACCGTCTGTATTAACCAAAAGGTTCATGGCCCATTTTTTTTCTGGATCTGGATTTCTGAAACATTCTCTCCATATACCATCTGAATGTCTTTGGCATACAATTGCTCTGTCTATTCCAGCTTGCCATTCACCACGCTCAAGAATTAAGTATCCTTTTCCTTTAAACTCTTTTATATCAAAAACCGATTCAGAATCAAAAGTTTGAACTTTTGTATGTGGATATTTGTATAATTCGGAAGAAGATTCACTAAATTGATAACCGTATACACCAAAGTATTTTTCTCCATCAATCTCACCAATTCCAAAATAACAAGAATCGGTATTATCACATTCTGAAACCCTAATAAAATCTTTTATTTCTAATGGTTTTTCGGTATAACTTCTACCTTCCGCTTCACCATATTTCCACCAATGTTCAAGAGGATGTGTTTTGAAATACTCATGTTCTGCAATATCTGGATTATTTTTCAGATACTGTGCGGAAGACCATCCGTCTGGTTTGAATTTCCATCCAGCTGCAAATCCCCAATCATAATAATGTTGTAATGGATTGGTATCATATTCAGATGCAGAAATTGGTGGTTTTTCGTCTTTGAAATGATATAGATATGCTTCATCTTCCCAATCAGTAATATCAGGAGCCTTGTATGTTTTTCCTTCATACTGACCATATTTTGCATAATGGTCAAGAACATTCACTTCGCCCATACCATCTACTGGCCAATTAGATCCCCACTGTGCAATTTGATTATAATTCTTTGCATACTGCGCCGCATCCCAATCTGCTGGTGTTACATATTCTTTACCATATCTGTCAATCAACTTATATGATCTTCCTTCATTTCTACCATGCAGACACCAATGTTGTAAAGCACTAAATTCAGAATTGTTTTGTTTCGCCTTTGCCAAATCTAAGTAATTCATATAATACTGATTTTCATCAAAGTCTGGATAAGTCGGACATGTATTGCAATCATCAAATGTTCCCATACAGATAACCTCCTGTGGTTTTATACCAAATAGTTTTTTCAGCCATTCTATTATTTTTCTTATGAATTCTATCATATTTTTTCTTCCTATATTATTTTTAAACTGGCGCGCCAAACCATTTATTTCTACTTGATGGTCTATTTGACAAATTCGTTCTTCGTTTGGATCCCTTTGGCCCAGCTTTTATTCTCAATGCTTGTTTGAAAGCCGTCAATGAATAATCTCTTGTATATGAAGACACTACTACTTTTTCTAAATCCTCATTTATAACTTCCCTTTGATTTCTTATATAATTCTTACCAACAAAATATCTTCTCAAAGCAAATTGAAGATATGGAAACCGACTTCTTACTTTCTTCCAAGTCAATAAAACATCCCCTTTATTATTGATAAGTGTTTGCTTCCAATCATTTACAAATTTTTTACGATAATTTCTCGGAACATAATTCATATTAATCATTTGAATATAATTATGATAATTACCTGTTTTTGGATGTGCACCTTTTATATAATTCAGCATAACACCAGTAGGCATTGGATCATTTTCAAAGTTAGTGTATGCAATAGTATAAAAATGACCACTTTTGAACCAGACAGTTCCTTCTCTTACTTGTTTATATACTGTAATCACGGTTTGCCTTCCTTAAATAAATCCTTTTCTGTAAGTATTCTAAAAATCCAGCCTTTTTTCTTACAATAAAGTTCGGCCGCTTTCCATTTTTCCATATTCGTTTGATATGTCATTGACTCTCTCAACATTGTTTTTTCTGATTTATTCTTACCAATCTTTGGTGGAGATATTTCCTTATATGGCTTTATTTCTATAATATAAACATTATCTTTACCACTTTTATCTTTTACAACCATCATTACATCTGGATAGTATTTTCTTTTTTTTCTACGAACTTTATCAAAATACTCTATAGCTAAGCCTTCAACTACCCACGATGTTACAGAATTATTCAAATCACACCATCTATAAAAATTTTGCTCCCAACTAGAGCGAGCAATTGGGAAAACATTTCCTTTATACTTTTCTTTGTTCAATGGTTCAAAAATAACATGTTTTTTTGGATTGAAAACAAAATTCATTATATTCATTTTCAATTTTTATTCTGGTCTATATTTTGGACAAATACCATCGGTGCTTACTTCTAAATCAGTAATACCCATTTTAATAAAAGCGGGATTATTACACTTATGATCATCATAAGACCAAAGTTCACATGTACCACATCGATTACCATCTGTTTCTTTATATCCCGGTATGGCATTTGAATATCCCAAAAACTTTTTTACACTGTACTCCATAAGATATTTTTCTATTTTCATTCCACTTCCCCCCAATCTA
>JAKQQL010000463.1:0-1985 GCA_029564175.1 Candidatus Cloacimonadota bacterium | reverse complement strand
GAATGGAGCGAAGAAAAGATGATCAAGATGTCCAATTTCAGGATGAATTGATTTTGCGACCACGGAAAGCACGGAAATACACGGAAAAGGGTGAGAATGAGGGACATAGCAGAGTTCCGGAGGATCGAAAGAACAATGAATGGTATGGAAAAATGACAATTTAGAATTCTGTAGGAATCGCAGAATCCTGACCCGGTGTGAAGAGTCTGTGCAAAAAAAAGAGTTCCGAAGGAACGAATGAATCCTAGCCCAGAGCGTCAGCTCTGGGTAAGAAGGGATCCCACATCCAGAGCCCCGTCAGGGGCGAAAGAAAAGAAAGGAGTTGAACATGTCGAATACCTTTACCCAATTGTATGTTCATGTTGTTTTTGCTACAAAGGTCAGAATGAATCTGATCAAACCAGAATACCAAAAACAAGTATATGAATATATGGCAGGGATTATTAAACATTCAGGTAGTCATCCCATTCTGATAAATGGTATGACAGATCATGTTCATTTGTTATTCAGATACAAGGCTGATTGTAATTTGTCATCTTTGGTCAGAGATATTAAATCAGGAATTTCCGGACACATCAACAAGAATGGCTGGGTTGCAGGAAAATTTGAATGGCAATCTGGTTATGGTGCTTTTTCTGTAAGTCGTTCAATGGTGGATAAGGTGTATCATTATATCGAAAATCAGGAAAAACATCATGAAAAGAAATCATTTGCCGAAGAATTTATTGAATTATTGGAAGCACATGGTGTGGATTATGATAAAAGATATATTTTTGTGTGAGTTCGTTCCGCTCCTCCGGAGCGGTGTGGGGAGGGCAACCGGTTCCCCATGAATAAATCCATGTGCTACTCATATGATGCCCTTTCAGGGCTGTAGGGTAATGATTATTATTTCTTATGATCATTGTGTCAGACCAAAAATCAGAATACTTGATAGATTTTTCTTGAAAAAAAGCAAGATAATTTCAAAAATATTGTTTAATAGCCTTAAAGGAAACAATAAGGAATGGATAAGGATGGAATAAGGAAAGAAAATAGGAAAATGTTAGAAGAAAACTATTTATAGTTATACTTTAATATAAAATAAATAGATGGCAATTTAGAAGATCAAAAAACAGATAAAATTGAATGAATGTTAAAAAAAACTTTACAAGATAGAGTGCTTTGATTATTTTGTTATTAAATGCTGTAAAAATCAGTATTTCTGATTCATAGTCATGTGAGATTTTGGTACGGTTCGGAAAATGTCTGACTGATGACGAACGACGGCATATTAAGCAGATAAAGTGTAAAGAGATCAGATACAGGTGGAAAAATGCTGAATATCGAAAATAGAAAAGCAAAGTTTGAATATTATTTTATACAGGAATGGGAAGCAGGCATTGTTCTGATGGGAACAGAGATTAAATCCATACGTGAAGGGAAACTCAATTTTAAGGATGCTTATGCAAGAATAGTGGATAATGAAGTCTGGTTGTTTAATTTGCATATCAGCCCCTATGAGAAAGGCTCTTATTTTAATCATGAAGCAGAGCGGAAAAGAAAACTGCTCTTGCATGCCAAAGAAATTAAAAAGATGAAAAACAAGGTTGAAGAGCAAGGCATGACGCTGATTCCCAAGCGGATTTACATCAACGAAAAAGGGAAATGTAAAGTCATGATTGCCCTGGCAAAAGGAAAGAAAAACTTCGATAAAAGAGACTCATTGCAGGAAAAACAATTGAAACGCGATACTGACAGAAAATTGAAATCGATTGATTAAGTGCTAAAAGCATGTGAATAGAGTGGTTAAAAGGCTATAAGTTATTGTTTATACCAAACGGTAAGGAAAGATTTTTAGCAAGCAGGTTGCTTGCTGTACAGCCGGCTTGCAGTTCATTTTTTAGCAAGCAGGTTGCTTGCTGTACAGCCGGCTAGCAGTCCTTTTTTAGCAAGCAGGTTGCTTGCTGTACAGTCGGCTAACAGTTCATTTTTTAGCAAGCAGG
>JAKQQL010000459.1:0-1390 GCA_029564175.1 Candidatus Cloacimonadota bacterium | reverse complement strand
AACCTTGAAGTCTGCGGGTATCTTTTTGGTTGCTTCTCCTATTACTTCCAGGCTTCTGACAACGGCCCTTTTCAGGGTGTCATCTTCGAATAACTACTCCCGAGTGATGCCTTTTTCAATCAAGGAGAGCAAATATCCACTCTCATCCCTGATATGCTTAAGGTACTCTGCCGGCTCTTTAGACATATACCACTTCGTTTAGGATCTTTGGACCAATGTAAGGACTCAAACCATTTCGTGTAACAATTTCAACTTTATAATCTTTAAAAAGCTGCTCTAATATATCACAGACAGCCATATAGTTATCATAACTTTCATTATCAGGATTGAAGTCAATCAATATATCAATATCGCTTTCAGGTGACTGTTCTCCCCTTGCATAAGAGCCAAAAAGTCCCACCTTACGAATCCCTAACCGGGAAAGCTCCTTTTTGTAAGAGCTTAAGGTAGTCAATATGTAATCTTTAGTTGTCATATTTAATTCATTACATCAAATGTACAAATCTTTTTTGTCTGCTGACAATATCATTACAATTGGGGTTCATGAGTACCTGTTAGAATGTTAAAGGAAGTCAGACAGAGCCACCCAAAAGAAAATCACTTGTTGCAACTCTTACAAAAAAACCGAATTTCACATTTCAAAAGTTGCAATCCTGTACATTAAAATTCGGTTTTTCTCATCTGGTGATGGTTTCAGAATGTCATAAAAAGAAACAAGAGGTCAAAATCGACCTCTTGTTTCTTTTGGTACACCGAACGGACAAAAGTTGCAACCATGCCAGGTCTTCCTGAAATTACAGAATGAGATATATCTTCATTGGCTGGAATAAAAATCAACCTCAAAATAAATTTGACTTTGACTCTATGTTAAAGTAAATTTGATGTACTAACCAAATAAGAAAGTAGTTATGAAAAAGATTGCTATAATACTGATGCTTATAACCTTTCTTTCATCTTTTCAAACATCAAAACCCAAAGTCCTTATGTATATTCAGGACAATTCAATGGATCTGAATTTCATGCTGAAAAATGAAGCTATTAAAATAAAGCAGATACTTGAACAGGCTGGCTTTGATGTTGATATTGCATCAATTTCCGGTGAAATACTGAAATCAGAATCAATGAGTATAAAACCTGATATTATGTTGAGTGAAGTAAATATCAATAATTATTCAGGCTTCATTGTGCCATGCATGGCACCTAATGATACCGTAACTACATTACAGGAGAGAAACTTCATTAAAGCAGTAGTTCAGGAAGGCAAACCACTGGCTGCCCAAACCAGTGCAGTATATTTATTGGCTGAGTAAGGAATCTTACGAGGTAAAAAGTTTGCTATGGAGGAAAAATTAATCGATATGTCTCCGGAATTTAAGAACGCTGTTTATAG
>JAKQQL010000458.1:0-1195 GCA_029564175.1 Candidatus Cloacimonadota bacterium | reverse complement strand
TAGTTCTTTATTATCATCATATTCAAATGCACCTGCATAATATCTATCAGGCGTATCTGCGCCCGATACTACTTGTTTCTTTAACTTAACACCAGTCGCATCGTAGATATACAGCACTTTGTGTTCTGCATCCTTAATGATCCGAAGCTTCTCTTCCCGGGTGAATGTTCTCTTTTTCATCATCATAAAATTACAGATTTCTGTCTATAATCTCGTCCGATGAATTATGGGGCCATTACAATGGGATTGTATGGAAGTAAGATGTAATTATAAAGTATTTCATCTTTTTGAACAAATTCAAGTGTTTGCATAGTACTTTGCTTTATTGTTTTTGCCATTTTATTATTGGTAAAATTGGATGATTGGTTTTTTTATAATATTCAAGATAATCATCAGACTGTTTATAGGAAGTAGAAAATGAAAGAATATATGGGAAAGAAAGAATTGTTTTTGTCTTCATACTATTTATGACATATATATCTAATAAAAAAGTTGAACTACTAAACAAATGGTCCTGTATAATGCATGCTAATGTTTTATAGCCCGAAATAGTCAAATAGCCTTTTAATTCGTTTTAATCTCCAGTCAATAACGGTGACGCCACAAATAAGGGATTACCATTTATATCATTGATGTTTAATGCTATATTGATAGTTTCTGTAATATCTTGTTTTTCAAATTTAAGTTCAATAATAATTTTTTCATCCACATAGATTTTTTCTTCGACAGTTCTGGTTTCATTTCTGACTTGGATTTCTCTTAGTTTAAAAAAATCGTTTCCGGGAGCAGTGTTTGGATCGTCCCAATGCAGATGGTTTCTTATTTTCGGTTTCTTCAACTCGGGTTTGAATTCTGTTCCCACTGATCCCGTTTCTTTAGTTTCTGGCTTAACCATTGAAGCCTCTAAGACTTCCATGATTGAATCTTCCATATAATCCACGACTACTTTCCCGGGCACTCCTTCTTCCCTGATCTTTCCTTCTTCCAAAATCATAACCCTGCTGCACAGTTTCACCATATCGGTTGGATTATGGCTGACAAGCACAATCGTCTTTCCCTGCCCGAACATGGATTGCAGTTTCCTGGAACTTTTTAACTGGAATTCCGCATCGCCTACCGACATGACTTCATCCAGCAACAGGATATCTGAATCAATGCCGGTAAACACCGAAAAGGCAAGCCTTAAAAACATGCC
>JAKQQL010000457.1:0-1302 GCA_029564175.1 Candidatus Cloacimonadota bacterium | reverse complement strand
GGGCATTATCACTGAAAGGAACTCTTTATTGTCTTCAGGATGTAATACCAATGGACTCATTATTCCTGTTACCCCTATAACAACTGAATATGAATCTATCTCTTTTAACAAATCAAGTAAGAACTGAACATTAATACCAACCGTTACAGGCTCTTTAGCATCAGACTCAATAGGCACTTCCTCCCTACCTTCACCCTGATCAGGATAGCTTGCTTCTATCATAAGAGCATTTGATGAAAATTTTAGAAGAATTCTCCATGATGGTTCATTGGTGAATATTCTTATTCTATTGAGTGCATCTTTTAACTTTTTAACCTCAACTACTGATTTCAACAAATAATCGTTTGGTATAACCTGTTTATAATCAGGAAATTGCCCATCAATAAGCCGTGAAACAATTTGTGTTCTGCCTGCCTTGACATGGCATCTACTCTCATCAAATTCAATAAGACATGTATCATGTTCATTCAAGATACGTAATAACTCATTTACCGTTTTTAAAGGAATTATAACACCTTCTTTCAGGGAAACATTCCCTGTGATATCTTTTCGCATCATCGATAGACGTCTGGAATCAGTTGCTACAACCGTCAAAGATTTTTCAGCCTCAGAAGATATATAGACACCATTAAAAATGGGCTTTACCGAATCATTAGCTGCTGCATGAACTGTTTTACTGAGCATTTCATAGAGAGTTTTTGGTTCAATTTCGATAGCATCAGTATAGCTAAAATCTCTAATAGTTGGATATTCTTCAGCAGAAGCCCCAACCAGAACATACTGTCCTTTTACCAATCCAGCTTTTGACGAAATCGAAACATTATAGCCATTAACTTCAAGAGTAACTATGCCATCTGGAAATTCCTTCAGTAAATTGATCAATCGTTTACCACTCAAGGTAAATGAACCACTTCCATCTGCAACAACATCAATCTCTGTTTTTATTCCAATCTCATTATCTGTACCTGTTATAACAAGCGTATCTTTTGTAAAATTAAAAAGACACTGTGTTAATAGGGTATTAATACTTTTTGAACTAACAACAGAATCTGATATAGTAGCTGCTTTAATTAATTGTGTTTTATCAACTTCAATCACCATTATTCACACCACCATATATAATATTACTAAATATATAATAAACTTATTTAAAATAAGTATTAGTAGTAGTAAATACTTTTTTGTTAATAACTATCGAAAAGTCTGAAATTTTCAGCAATTTCAAAAAAAGTATATTGTTAATAACTATTGATTAAACCTTTAGTAAATAGTAAAAAACAGCCATTGATAAAAAAATTAAAA
>JAKQQL010000455.1:0-5596 GCA_029564175.1 Candidatus Cloacimonadota bacterium | reverse complement strand
ATATAAACTTCAAAAGTACGAAGAGATATGATTAAAATGCTGAGAAATCACGGAGCTGAAAACTTATGAGTAAGAAGAATAATAAAGGTTTGGTTCCGAAGCTGCGGTTTCCTGAGTTTCGTGATAGTGAGTGGATTTATTCTGAACTTGGAATAATTTTTACCAATAGACAAGAAACTGGTTATGTGTCATTACCTTTGATGTCACTAACTGAACAGGATGGAATTATTCTTCAAGAAGATACAAATAGAAAAAATAATTCGAATTCAGATAAATCAAAATATTTAAGAATTTGTACCGGAGATATAGCATACAATACAATGAGAATGTGGCAAGGAAGGTGTGCGTATGTTAATGTAGAAGGAATAGTAAGTCCTGCATATACGATTTGTAAACCAGATAATGAGATAAATGGGTTGTTTTTTTATTTTTATTTTAAAACATCAAACTTAATTAAAAAATTCCGTGCTAATTCTCAAGGATTAGTTAATGATACTCTGAGTTTGAAATATGATGCATTTTCAAGAATAACAATTTTATATCCTTCAAAGAAAGAACAACAAAAAATAGCCGATTGCCTCACTTCTCTCGACAATCTCATCACCGCGGAAACGCAAAAACTCGATGCGCTCAAGACTCATAAAAAAGGACTTATGCAGAAGCTTTTCCCCGCAGAAGGTGAAACCGTGCCCAAGTTGCGGTTTCCTGAGTTTCGCGATAGTGGAGAGTGGGAAGAGAAGAGTTTAAATTCAATAGCAAAAAGAAGAACCGAAAGAAATAATGGCAATATAAATCGCGTTTTGACTAATTCTGCTGTTAATGGTGTTGTTGATCAACGGGATTATTTTGAGAAAGATATTGCAAACCAGAATAACCTTGATAACTATTATATCGTTGATTTGGCGGATTATGTTTATAATCCGCGAATATCTGTAACTGCACCAGTTGGACCAATTTCAAAAAATAAAGTTGGTAAAGGGGTAATGTCGCCTCTATATACAGTATTTAGGTTTGATAATAATAACAACGATTTTTTTGACCATTATTTTAAAACAACTTGCTGGCATAAATACTTGAAAGAAATCTCAAATACTGGTGCAAGACATGACCGTATGAATATTTCAAATAATGATTTTATGAACATGCCTTTAATGTATCCAGAAGAAAAAGAACAACAGAAAATGGCCGACAGCCTCACTTCTCTCGATAATCTCATAAACGCACAATCTCAAAAAATCGAAACTCTCAAAGCCCATAAGAAAAGCTTAATGCAGCAATTATTTCCATCTGTTGATAAGGTGGATGAATGAATCCGCAACAAACCACCTTTACGGATTTAAATGCATTGGCCACTCATTTGCGGAAAACGCAATTAAGCAAAAAATTCATTTTACTATTTGCGTATAATGGAACCGGCAAAACCAGACTTTCATGTGCGTTCAAGGAATTGGGAAAGAAAAAAACGGGAGAGCAAAAAACAGCCGATACGCTATATTATAATGCATTCACTGAAGATCTTTTTGTATGGGATAATGATCTTGAAAACGACACGCAAAGGGTTTTGAAGCTGAATAAAAATTCACGTTTTTTTAACGGTCTTGAATCACTTGAAATGGAAAGCCGCATTCGGGTATTTCTGAGCAGATATGCGGATTTTAATTTTTCCATAAATTATAATGAATGGACTGTCCGTTTTTCACGGGAAATAAGAAACGATGATCAAACTGAAATGATAGATCACATAAAAGTTTCACGCGGAGAAGAGAATATTTTTATCTGGTGTTTCTTTCTTGCGGTTGCTCAGCTTGCTATTGACAAAGATAGTAGTTATAGCTGGGTTAAATATATTTATATTGATGATCCCATTTCGTCTCTTGATGATAATAATGCAATTGCCGTGGCTAGTCATCTTTCTCAATTGCTTAAGAAGCAAAGTGTTATAAAAACGGTTATTTCAACTCATCATACATTGTTTTTCAATGTCATGTATAATGAGCTAAATAAGGCGGAGAAATATTTTTTAAATAAAAATAAAAACGGCGAGTATAATATCCGTGATACCGGAAATACTCCTTTTTTCCACCATGTTGCTCTTTTGAAAGAACTTTACGAAGTTGCTGAAAACGGGAATCTTTATACATATCATTTTAACATTCTTAGGAATATCCTTGAAAAGACAGCCACGTTCCACGGCTTTCAGAATTTTTCCGCGTGCATCAAGCAGGACAGCGATGATCTTGACGGTACCATTCACACAAGGCTCGTAAATCTTTTAAGCCATGGAAATTATTCATTGTTTGAGCCTAAACAAATGCTTGAAGACAACAAAGAATATTTTAAAAAAATACTGAGTGATTTTATGGCAAATTACCGGTTTAATCCAGATTTATTTACTGAAGAAAAGAGGCAGAACAATGACTGAAGCAATGCAGAAACAACTAGGCTCGACTCTCTGGAAAATCGCTGATCAGCTTCGCGGGTCAATGGATGCTGACGATTTTCGTGATTATATGCTTTCTTTTCTATTTTTGCGTTATCTTTCTGATAACTATGAAGCGGCCGCGCAGAAAGAGCTTGGTAAGGATTATCCGAAACTCAAAGAGGACGACAAAAGAACACCGCTTGCAGTCTGGTGTGATGACAATAAAAAAGATGTGCCTGTTTTCGAAAAACAGATGAGCCGCAAAATTCATTATGTCATAAAACCCGAATATCTGTGGAGCAGCATATACGAACTTGCAAGAACAGATCATAATGATTTATTGAAAACTCTTCAAGCAGGGTTTAAACATATCGAAAATGAATCATTTGAAAGCACCTTTCAGGGATTGTTTTCAGAAATCAATTTGGATTCTGATAAACTCGGCAAGAGTTATTCGGAACGGAATAAAAAGCTTTGCGCGATTGTAAAAAAAATTGCCGAAGGACTTTCTGAATTTTCAATGGAAATTGATATCTTGGGCGATGCCTATGAATATCTTATAGGTCAGTTTGCTTCCGGTTCCGGTAAAAAGGCAGGGGAGTTTTATACTCCTCAGCAGATTTCAACGATACTTTCACGCATCGTTACATTGGACAGTCAAAATCCTGCTTCGGGTAAGAAGAAAAAACTGAAGAAAGTTCTCGACTTCGCCTGCGGTTCGGGTTCGCTTTTATTGAATGTAAGAAAACAGCTCGGGCCTAATAATGTCGGACAGATATATGGTCAGGAGAAAAATATAACTACTTTCAATCTTGCGCGGATGAATATGCTTCTTCATGGATTAAAGGATTCTGAATTTCAGATTCATCATGGAGATTCCCTATTAAACGACTGGGATATTCTTAATGAGATGAATCCGGCTAAGAAGCTTGAATGTGATGCTATTGTTGCAAATCCTCCGTTTAGTTACCGTTGGGAACCGAATGAAACCATGGCAGATGATTTTCGCTTTAAGAGTTACGGCCTCGCGCCGAAGTCAGCGGCTGACTTTGCCTTTCTGCTGCATGGATTTCATTTTTTAAGCGATGAAGGAACAATGGCGATTATATTACCGCACGGTGTTCTTTTCCGCGGCGGTTCCGAAGAAAGAATCCGCACAAAACTATTAAAAGACGGAAATATTGATACAGTAATCGGTTTACCTGCAAATCTATTCTTTTCGACCGGTATACCTGTTTGTATACTTGTACTCAAAAAGTGTAAGAAGTTTGATGATGTATTGTTTATCAATGCAGCCGAATATTTTGAAAAAGGCAAAAAGCAGAATTATCTTTCGGAAGAACATATTGATAAAATCATTAATTCGTATCAGTTCAGAAAAGAGGAAGAGCGGTATTCTCGCTGTGTTTCAATGGATGAGATTGAAAAAAATGAATACAATCTTAACATTTCAAGATACATAAGCACAGCCGAGCCGGAAGAAATAATAGATATCAAAAAAGTTAACAAAGATCTGATTGAAATAGAAAAGACAATAGCCAACGCGAAAAAGACTCATAATAAATTTCTCAAAGAACTCGGGCTTGATGAATTGCCGTGAGATAAAAAGGAATTTATTGATGAGATTTGGTTTATTTTTAATATTGATTGCAGGTAAGTTGTAATATGCAGTTTATTCCGTGGTTTATATGATAGAAGATGAACATATTCTTAATAAATACGGTGAAGATGTTCTGATTGAAGCAGAAATATTTCGTACATGGTGTCAATTTTTATTATTGGCAGAGCGGTATGAAAATAATTCCGCTATTGATAAATTATCAAAATCAATAATATTTAAATTCCGGCAGGCTCATTATCATTTGCGCCAATCTAAGAAATATTATAAATTAGCCATACTTAATTCGAGCAGAGGTTTGTATGATAGGAAGTTGTATTATGATTTCTTAACAAATTGCAATAATGATTCAATGATATATGCACTTAACAGTGCGGCTGATATGATTGCGAAGTTGATTGGTGAATGTAATCTCGGAATGAAATTAAAAAAATTACCCGCTAAAGAAAATTTAGAAAAAAATACAGCTTGCTTAAAAAAAATATCGGAGGTAGATAATGAAACCTGCGACCGATTAATATTATTTATAGAATCTGAAGAAAGAGAATATGTCAGAAATTACTGTAACGGTATTAAACATGATGAAGCATTTTTTTCGGCTGGTGCGTTTGTTGATTTTGATATTGATAATGATACAATAAAAAAAGGATATTCTCTTAAAAAAAAATATACTAGAAGTAATGAAAATGAAGAGTTTTTGGAGTATGTTCCGCGAATATTTTCAGAAAATTTGAAGCTGATGGGCGAAATCGGCAAATCGATTTTAGAGTATCATAAAATCATTGTTGATCCTATTGATGAAAATCTGTTGGGTTATGTTGATAACATGAGTTTTAATCATCTTGAAGAATGAAAGAGAAAGAATATTGTTTCTTATCATTTGCGATTTCTGTTTAAATGATTAATTTTTTGAATTTCTTTAAGTCAATATCCATTGCCCCAGAATAAATTACGCGTATACTGAGCGAAGCGAATAAACGTGTAATGATATTATTAGACGATTGATTTCAAAAATCACGAAAGTGCGCTAAGCACTTCGGACAAAGATGAATGAGAGAACAAAAATCATAATTTGTCGAATCCAAATTCATCTCTGATCGAAACTCATAGTTTCTCCCGATAGGGCGCAAGGAAAATAGATGAATAAAACCTTCTTGCGCTTCTGTGAAGATGCTGATAACTTGAAATATAAGTAAAGATGTAAGATTTTGCATCTTTGCAAAGGTTCGGTCAGGTGACATTATTCGCAAACAAATATCGGATAGAATCGGCACGATTGAAGAATTGGGATTATTCATCACCGGGATATTATTTTATTACGATTTGTACAAAAAACAGGGAATGTCTATTCGGTGAAATTGTAAATGGGAAAATAGTACCCAATAAATACGGTGAAATTTTGGAAAATTGTTGGAATGATTTACCCAATCATTATCCGAATTTGAAATTGGATCAATTTGTGGTAATGCCGAATCACGTCCACGGAATTATCATTATTGAAAACAATAATAATACGATTGATTATCAGGGCGTTCCCGTAGAGACGGGTTTGAAAC
>JAKQQL010000513.1:0-1873 GCA_029564175.1 Candidatus Cloacimonadota bacterium | reverse complement strand
AAATCAGCAATTACTCTTGATGGTTTTATCGCTGATGCCGACGGTTCTTCGAAATGGATTTCAAACGAAATTTCAAGATATATTTCGCATCGTCTGCGTGCTTTGAATGATGCAGTTATAATTGGAAAGAATACTTTGCTTGCAGATAATTCTTCTCTGGATGTTAGGCTGAATGATTTTGATGTTCGCGGATTTGATTTTGAAAATGTGTTATTTTCGGGTTATCAAAGCGGATTTCTGTTAAATCTGTTTTCACATAATGAAATATGTTCTTCAAATCCTCTTCGTGTTGCTGTCGGTTTTTCAGAAAAATATAATAGGAATATGAATTTCTTCAGAGATAATAATTTTATTATTTATGAAACAAAGAAATATGATACTGAATTCTTTTCTGAACTTTTAAAACTCGGCAAAATCCGGATTTTGCCGGATAAATGTTTTTTTGAAAATATACTTTCTGATCTTGCTTCAATGGGTATAATGAATACAATGCTTGAAGGCGGGGGCCGTATTTCAGGCGGATTTATGAACGAGAATATTATTGATGAAGAATATTTGTTTATTGCTCCAAAAATATTTTTAGACGGAAAAAAAGCTTTTACAGGTTCTATGTCGTTAAATAATCAAACATGCAAAACGCTTTTTGATATATCATCATGTTCATTGAATGGTGATTTGTTATATCATGCTTATTACCGAAAGAGGTCTGATGTTTACAGGAATTATTGAAGAGTGTGCAAAAGTGTCATCAATCGTTTCTTCCGGCAGCGGAATCAATATTGGAGTTGATTCATCCATTGTCACTTCTTCACTGAAAACGGGAGATTCCGTTGCGCTTAACGGTGTATGTCAGACTATTACAAAAAACACTGATAATTATTTTGAAGTATTTGCCTCATACATAACTACATCTCTTACTACACTCGGAAAATTTAAAATCGGTGATAGAATAAATCTTGAGAGGGCCATGCTTGCGACTTCGCGTTTCGGTGGCCACATTGTATCAGGACATGCCGACGGAACAGGAATAATAAAGAATTTAGTTTCAGATGCCTCCGGTCTTTCTGTAAGTGTTTCTGTGTCGCATGAATTGATTTCAATGATGGTGTCTAAAGGTTCAGTAACTGTAGATGGAATTTCCCTTACGATAGTTTCGGTAAAAGGCAATGATTTTAGTCTTTATATAATACCTGAGACAATGAAGAACACAAATATACTTTCATGGAAAGTCGGAACATCGGTAAACATCGAGACCGATATTATCGGAAAATATGTTAAAAAATTTGTGTCCGCCGATAACTCAAAAAGCCTTGAAGATTCTCTTAGAGAAAACGGATTTATGTAATTACCACTTTATTTCAGGATGCATCTTTGAAAGAGTTTCTGCATCTGTTATATTGAAAAATCTGTCTATAAATGCAAGTTTAAAGATATGCCTAATGCTTTGATTCATATTATAAAGATGGATTTCTATTTTTGAGTTTTTGGCAGTATTCATAAATTTCACCAAAGCTCCGACTGCTGAGGAATCAATATATTCTGTTTCGGTGAGGTCGACTCCTATTACTGAAACGTTTAATCCGATAAGTTTCATGTATTCTGTTTCAAATCTCGGTACTTCATCAATAATAAATTTGCCCTTTATCTGAATTTTCGAGACAAGGCCTGATTTTTCAGAAGTGATTTCAATCATTCGAAGTTTCCTCACTATATTATTTTATAACAAGTATTTTAAAAGTCAATAACTATTAGTAAATTGGATAAAACATAAAACTATTATTTTCTGAAAATTTTAATATCATTTATATGAACTCTGTTTTATTTATTAAATATATGCGAGAATGTAATTAAATATTAAAAATGCGTTTTATGT
>JAKQQL010000389.1:0-1410 GCA_029564175.1 Candidatus Cloacimonadota bacterium | reverse complement strand
TTTCTCCATTATAAGAAACATCTGTCAACAGAGAATCAGGGAATACGGTGTCTTGGGCAGGCATTGCATAAACACTGTCAGCATTTGTTGCCATTTGTGGTGGATTGGGTGTGTTTGGTGATGTTGTGTTGTTGTCGTCTTTTTCGCTACAAGCTGTGAATAAAATCATCAACATTACGAATAGTGTTACAAAGAATGTTTTTTTCATAATTCCTCCTTTTTATATAAAAGAGGCAGCAGGTTAACCTACCGCCTTTCCTAGATTGGGAGGCTAATCTGTTTCCGGATTAACCCTATCGGTGTCAGTTCATGCCCTATGGTTTAGATCCTGACACTCGGCAGATTTAACAATAATTGATAAATAAATAAGATTGTCAAGTAAAATTTTTAAAAATTACTTGACGCATTTTATCATTATTTTAAATTATCGAACAAAATACTAAAATATTCTAAGAGGTGATAATGGATAAGAGAACTGAAATCATTGATGCTGCAAAAAAAGCTTTCAGACAGTATGGGGTTTATAAAACAACACTTGATGATATTGGAGCTAACTGCAATATGAGAAAAAATTCTCTTTATTACTATTTTAAGAATAAAGAAGACTTGTTTAGAGAAGTGATTAAGTCGGAGTTTAATGATCTGCTATTTATAGAAAAAGATTTTTTAAACAATAATCTGCCTCTTAAAGAAATGCTAAGACAATATTTTCATCTTCGTTTTAGAATGGCTCAACAGTTTCTCAAAGAATATGAACTGATGAAGTTTGTGAATCAACAGGTTTATCATCAGATTTTTCATGAAGAAACAGAATTTCTAATTGAAGAAGAGAGTAAAATCGTTTATGCCATTGTACATGATAAAGTTACTGAAGGGACTGATATCAATTCTTTGATTACAATAATTATTTCTATCAATCAGGGGCTTCTCTATAAAAGTCTGTTTATGAGACATATTGAGCCTGATCTTGAAAGCGAGATTGATACAATAATCAAATTCTTGTTTAATGGGATAAGTATTAAATCCACTGAAAACTGAAAAGGAGTTTTTTGTGTATAAAAAGACAATCATTTTATTGTTTAGTATGATTACTGCATTTATTTTGGATGTTCATGCAATAAGCTTGGAACAAAGTACTGATTTAGCAAGAAAACATAATAAACTCATACAGGGTAATCAAAATCTTATCTATGCTGCTCAATGGCAGAAAAAGAATGCATTTAGCCAGTTTTTACCTAAGGCTACTTTTAATGAAACCTGGCTCAGACTGGATGAAGAAACTGTCCTCATCCCGGCTATTCCAATTTTAGGTATTAATGAACCTGTGACTCAGTCTAAAGATAATTATACCACAGAAATAAGTATCAGTCAGCCTCTGTTTGCCAGTGGCAAACTTTATCTGAATTATAA
>JAKQQL010000381.1:0-1032 GCA_029564175.1 Candidatus Cloacimonadota bacterium | reverse complement strand
TATACATGAATTAGAAACTAAACATAACCAGGCTTACGAGAGAATACATAAGAAGGAGGAGTATTGATTATGGGATTGGATATGTATCTGAATAAAGGTCCTAAAGTTCATATTGGTGAAGTTGATTACGAAGAAGTTGCTTATTGGCGGAAAGCTAACCATATCCACAAATGGTTTGTCGACAATGTCCAAAACGGTGTAGACGATTGTGGAGCATATCGTGTCTCTAAAGAAAAGCTGCAAGAATTGTATGATATATTGAATGAAGTTATATGCAATCCAGAATTAGCTTCAGAAAAGCTGCCGTGTACCAATGGGTTTTTCTTTGGTTCATGCGATTATGATGAAAATTATTATGAATCTCTGCAATACACTGCAGAGGTAATTGATAGTATACTGACGAATACTGATTTTGAAAATGAATGTATCGAATATTGTTCTTCATGGTAAATGGGAGAGATTGTCATGGAAAGAAAATCAATTGAAGATTTAATCGTTGAAGAAGAAAAATTTAAGTCCAAAGTTTTAGAACGTTGCCTCAAATGGACTTCTGATGATCCAGAATGTCCATATTGTGGAGCTATTCTTCATGAAGCTCTGGATTGTGCGAATGAAATTGAAATAGATTTAAGAAGAAACGGTGACGACGGAGAAGAAGCTGATGAAGAGTTTGATATTATTTGTGAAAGCTGCGGTAAAAAAGTTACATGTATGATTCAATCTGAAATAACAATTGAATTTGATACTCGATATAAAATCATTCCGTCGGATGAAGATGATCCAACGGAGGCGCCTGACGATTTTGTAGATTCTGAAGACCAAAGGAGATTATTTTAATGTCTGATATCCTGGTATATTGCAAGAATTGTGGTAACTCTGGTTCGTGTGTTAATGATCAATGCTACATTCCTGTATTAGATGTACTTAATTGTTATAAAAAGGAAGATTTCATTGAAACTCTTCGAGTTTTAAGATCTGAATTTGAAGCTTCTAGTAATGGCAACAAATATTTAAATGATTTTGATACGAAAT
>JAKQQL010000213.1:0-4481 GCA_029564175.1 Candidatus Cloacimonadota bacterium | reverse complement strand
GAGAAGGATTCCTTTGTCTGTTTGATCCTTTAGAAACCAGGTGGAAAGACAACATGAAACTTTCTGAATATACAATTCCCTGGTTGGTTGAATGGATCCTCTACTATGAACTCTGGCAATTAACGGGCAAATGGGAAGGTCCCGAATCCAGCCATACTTTACCCAGCTAACGCAAATCCCTGTAACTTAAAAAAGACGTTCTTTAAAATTCTGCATAATTAGAGAGGCCATTTCTTCGACCTTCATTTTAAAAAGTTAGAATTGTTCTATCTTTATTGAATGGATCCAGGAGAAGTACCCATAAAGACAATTCTGAATGAGAAGGTTATCATCCGGTATTATGATGATCTGAGGGCAGCTTTTGTTTCGTATTTCAGGAAGAAATATAATATCGACACTGAAACAATTTCAGACATCTATCAGGAGACATATTATATAGTGTTCAAAAAAGTAAAACACAAACAGCTTGCTGAACTAAGTTGCACTCTTAAGACCTATGTATATTCAATTGGGTCTAACCTGCTTCTGAATGAATTAAGGAGTAAGAGGTTACTGACTGACAATCTTGAAAAATCCCTGGAGAGTGAAATTTCTCTTGATAAGAATGTTATGGAGGAAGAAGAAGAATATATTAAAAAGACATCAATAATTAGTGAGGCTGTTGACAAGCTGACAGATATTTGCAAAAGCATTATTAAAATGTTTTACTGGGAAAAAATGAAATTGTCAGATATATTATTTAAGCTCCCAGGACATCAATCAATTGATGCACTTAAGGTGCAAAAATATAAGTGTATGAAGAAATTAGAAGAGTCTGTCAAGGCACGATTTAATGCAGAGGGATTGAATTAAAAACTCCGTCATGGTAAAAGAAATTACAAGGCAGGAGAAGATTGATGCTTATTTGTTAAATCAGATGAGTTCATCTGAACGTGCTGAATTTGAATTACAGCTTGATTCTGATCGGGAACTTCAGGAAGAAATCAGAATTCAGAAAATGATCGTTGAAGAAATTAATGATAGAGAATCTTTTCTTTCATTGTTAGATCAAAACAAGACGAAGAAAATTATAACAAGGAAAATTTGGAGAGCGATATCAATAGCTGCAGTATTTACAGGATTATTAGGATTTTTTATTATCCAACCAACAACAACATCAAATAAAGAGATTTATTCAGCATTTTCAGATATTCAACCCGGGAAAATAGAAAGGGAAATAGTTACAGACCCATTAAGAGGAGAAGAATTTATTATCCCTGGTCTGCCGACAACTGATTCAGAATATGGCATCAAAGGATTGGACTACTTTGAGAGAGAAGACTTTATAAACGCTGCAAGTTCATTTCAACAGATACAGAATATTAAGGCATATCCCGATTTAATGCTCTATATGGCAATTTCACAATTGAAATCAAATCAAACTTCCAGTGCTTTAATAAACCTTGAATTTTTATCAAGTTTAGAGAACTTTAAATCTGCAGATTTAGCTAAATACTATTTGTCACTTGGGTATATAAATACTGGTAAGGTATTAAAGGCCAGGAAAGTTCTTAAAGAAATAGCCAAAGCGAAAGGGACATATGCGACAAAGGCTTCTGAAATGCTATTAAAAATGCGTTGGTTTTAAATTACAGGTCATGATATATTTTTTAGTCGCATTAATTTGTTTTATCATTTATGGTCTTGTAGTAGACTGGCTACGGTTTAAGGGTAAAAGTGAAAGAGCATCTTATGAGGTTGATAAATATAATTACCTGATAGAAAAGGAACCATCAAATCCCATGTATTACTGCAAGAGGGGCACTGCCTATCAGATTAAACAGAATTTTATAAACGCAAACCTTGATTTTAGAAAAGCTTTAGAACTGATAGAGGAAGGATCTCCTGTTGAAACTAAAGATATGATAATTGGCAAGCTGAAAATGAATATTGCATATACAGCTAAACCATTATCATGGTCGAAAGGTGGTCCGAAAGATCATAGTAAAAACTTTTTAATATATTCTTTAATTGACAGATTAGGGAACATGCGGTATAATTTTTAAATCTTAATTTATGGTCTGGATAGTAATTATTTCTTTCCTGGTATTAATTATCGGTAAATTCCTTTGGGATCGTGCAAAAATGGAACGCAGGATTCTAAGAGATGGCGGGATGAGAAAAAAGTATGAAACCTTGATAAATCTGATACTTCAACAAGATAAGGAAGCCAGAGTGGTTAATGAAAAACCTTCCGATATCAGTATTGTCCTGACTACAATGAGTGGCAGAGTAATTATCAATATACTGGCAACATTCAGATCAGTTACTGTTACCTGGTTACTGGATAGTTACCTGCTTGGTAATCATAAATTAATGTGGGAGTTTGACAAAGACGAAGATCAGGAATATATGTTTGAAAGGATGAATAAAGAAATCAATGTATATATGGAAAACAAAGATTTTGAAAATCGTTTGCAGGATGGTATAGATAAGGTGACAAGAAAATACCTTGAGGATCAATAATTATTAGGCTTATAATGCTAAGAATTAAAAACTTACCCCTGCTTCTGATTTCTTTCTTTCTGTTGTATATTTATTTAAATCTGGAGCTTCTTATATGGGATATTCTTAACCCTGGAGGTTTTTGGGGTATTATCTGGTTCTATCTGCTTTCGTTTCTCCTACTGGCTTCCTTTTTCATTATATGGGATATTCTTGATCTTGTAATAATGATGAGGAAGGTTGAAAAAACCAAATTTCAAAATCTTATATGGGTTGGAGCTTTTCTTCTTTTAGGTACAGGAATTTATTATGGAAGCGCCATTGCACTTCCGTGGATTTTCTATAACCGATATAAATATATTGAGAGATCAGAAAAATTCTTTGATAAAGGAAAATATTCCGCCGCCTTGGAATATTCTGAAAAAGTACTAAAGAAGGCCTCGCTGGAAAATGATCCCCGTTCAAAACTGTGGATTGTACCATATCTGTATGGCAGATCAAAAAAGGTGATAGAAAGAAAACACTTTAGATATTATCAGGCTGCAATAAATAATGCATACTGCCTACAAGCAATTGGAAATCAAAACAGGCAAGCTGTAGAGGGATATGATGGAATAATTAATTTTAGTAAAGAATACCTTTCGGATAAACCGCAATATCTCATTTTACCACTAATGGGCAAGGCAATGATTTATCTGGCTGATGGCAAAAATATTGAATCAGAGAGATGCTTTAATGAGCTTACAACATATGTTAACAAGATGGACAGGAGTGATGTTGATAATATGGTCCAAACTCTATTATTCTATTCTATTTATGCTCAAAAAAATGGCGATTATGATAAATCTTTCAGGCTCAGAAAACAAGCGCAGGAAGTTTATTTAAATTCTGGCAAATCTTTGGAAAGTACAATTTATTTGTCCCTTGTACTTAATGTCGCTTCAGATCTCATAAATAGTGCCAATTACGAAGAAGCAAAAAAGATTCTTATAGAGAATAAAAAAACTGCAAGGAAAAGAAATGATCGTGTTATTTATCTTAATTACCTTAAGATGGAGGCTCAAATTGCAGAACATGAAGGAGATTTAATAAAATCAGAAAGAATACTTAAAGATATTCTCAAAAGAATCAGAAAGAATCAGGGTAAAAAGCATCTGGATTATGCAAAAAGTTTGTATGACCTGGCTTTGTTTGATTTTCGGAATGGTAAGATTAGTTCTGCTTCTGAAGAATTCTCTGAAGCTCTTAATTTGATAAAGGAAAACAGTCCGACGAGTAAGCCTGTTTATTACAAGATTCTTTTAGGCAAAGCTTTAAATGACTTTGCAGAAAGTGATTTTGGTGAAATAGAAACGAACCTGAGTGAAATAGAGAGTTTCTTATATGATCAAATAAACGAAAACTTTTTATTCCTGACAGAAGATGAGAGAGAAAAGTACGTGCTCTCACTTTCAGGACAGATTGATTTAATTAATTCAGTTTATATAGGTATTAACAAGCGGGAATTAGCCAGTAAGATCTATAACAATATCTTATCCACAAAAAGCATTGCACTTCAGTCAAATCAATATTTGAGGAGGATAATTTTAAATTCTCAAAATAATGATTTGATACAACTATTTGAAAAAGTTGTCAAAGAGAAGGAGAAATTATCTGCCATAAACTTTTCGGATCCCAAGTACCTTTTAGATTCCAGTCAACTGGAACTGTCATTATTAAAAAAGGAAAAAGAACTATTCAATGAAATACAAAGACTTCCAGGGTTCAGGCAGTTTGATGTAAATGCCGTCTCCTGGGAAGATGTCCGAACATCTCTGAAAGAAAACGAAGCAGCAATAGAGTATATTAATCTGCCATCAAAGCCAAACGATTATTCAGAAAAAACATACTATGCACTTATCCTCAGGAAAGGCTACGATATACCCTTACTAATAAAACTATTTGATGAAGAAAAGGTTGTATCGTTGTTAACCAGAAATGGAAGCACAAAAGAAAGA
>JAKQQL010000512.1:0-5202 GCA_029564175.1 Candidatus Cloacimonadota bacterium | reverse complement strand
CCGTTGCGAGTCGCTTTGTTGCAAACTTCCTGTTTGCTTTTGAAGCGACTCGATGGCGGTTCTCCTACCGCCTTAGTATCTGCCTTCGGCAGATAGTTTAGGTTATTTTTATACTCATTCATCTTTATTCGAAGTGCTTTGTGCACTTTGGATTTTCCCAGTTTCATTTATCTTATGATATTATTACGCGATTTTCGCTTCACATATGGAAGTGAAAATGTGTCAGGTGAATACCATCATTGAACACACCACACAAGTCCATTCAATCAAATATTGTAATAAAACTGAATTCCTTATGCAGTTTTTTATTCATCTTCAATGTTATTTCTTCTTTACCGTCAGAAACGACAGCTTCCATATAGAATTCGGCATTCTCAAGATCATCGAATAGTTCTTGTTCATAAATTACATCTAAAAAACAATTTTCATACTGTCCAGCATCAGCAACAGATTCTTCAATTGAATTATACTTGATAAAAGGTAAAGCGCCATAAATATAAACACATTTCTCTTTCAATTCTTCATTTGTATCCTGATTAATAAGTTTATACTTAAATGATTTAAGACTGTATCCATTGTATCCTCTAAATCTCAAGTTTACTACAATTTCACCATTTAATTCATAATCATATTCATCATCATCAGTTTCCAAGATTTCCATTTCACTAAAAGGCCAGAATATTTTTCTTTTACCTATATAATCTACACCAACAGTATATTTTCTTTTATCCGAACTTGGATCTTCATAATCACCTCCGGTTTTAACATAGTCCTCACATAAACCTTCTTCATCATAAAAAACCGAATTATATCCTGTACAAGCACTTAAGATATTAATTAAAACAACTAACATTATAGCACTTACCCAATTATGTTTCCTCATCAATCATCCCCCAACAAATGGTTCCCGCATTTATCTGCACTTATATTAATAAATCCATTTTTTGAAGCAATCGCCAATGCTGTCAGTCATCACATCTCCGCTTCGCAGATGGAAGTAGAGATGTGCCAGAAGAATACCTTCATTGTACAATTAATCAATCAGTAAAATTTTTAAAACGATATCGACACAGTCGCCAATGATACAAGATAAAGAATCAACAGAACAATTCCCGCGATTGCAGCAAGCAATGATGTCTTCCATTTCTTTTTAACAAGACATGATATAAACAAGGCAATATTCACGAGACCAACCGGAATCAATAGAACTAACATCAATCCCTGAATCTCTATTAGTGTTTTTGCTGTTTCATTTTAAATTAGTTCATGGCATTTAAAACGATAATGACCCATATACAAAGATATCAATATGATTACCGCTTCAAAAAGCATACAGACAAATACTGTTTTATTTAATGTTAGTTTCATGGAACCTCGGAAATAATATATGACATTTTTACCTTATGACTTTTCTAAAATAGTATTATTCATAGGATCATATTTATAATTGATAACTTCGCCGCTTATCATTAGTTTTTCTGCCGTTTTTACAACATCAAGCATCGCGACAAAACTTTCTCTCGAGCCTTGTCATTTTATCTTTTCATCAAAAACATCAATATCTTATTAAATTCAATTTATTGGCAACATTTTCAAACTAAAGACTTCTTCTTATAATACCAAATACTCAATATGTGAGTAAACTATTTCTCATATTATCAAAACTGCAGGAAGGAATCTTTTGTTACAAAATTCAGCCATTGCTTTCTGGCATATTCATAAAATTCTTTCGGATAATTTATAAAGTCATCAGCATTTTCATATCTTCCGTGCTTAATTATATACTGATCGTCTTTCTTAATTTTACTGAGATCAATTTTAGAAAGATCCGGTTCAAACCTGTTTATATCAAAATCAGGATTTTGCGATAGAACAATCATAGTCCCCCGCAAAGCCATTTTAGATTCATTTTCATGCATAATAAGTTTCATTCTTGAAGGAGAAACGTCACTGCGGGATGTTAATTTATAAATTATTGTCGTTTCCGTTATTTGATCATTATCCAAATCAGTAATTGTTGTAGAATCAGGAAGTATTCCAACCCATAGATCGAAAGGACAATGACGCTCAAAGTCTTTAATTTTCCATAAGAGATTATACTGATCTTTCTCTCTGATAAATTGACATGCATATATTTCAGCATATCTTTCGCCTTCGGTAATTTTAATTGTTTTTTCCTCATGCGGGCCATTGATTGAAATAATCAGAATGTTCTCACCATTCTTATCATTCCAGCTTTGAGAAAGAATAATTTTACCCAAAGGCTGCATCGAATTCGGTATATTTGACGCCGCGAACGGTTTAATTTCTATCTTCACTGATTTAGCAGAAACAACCGAAGAGCAGAAAAGCATAACAAACACGACTGAAATTAAACACAGAATATTTTTTATCATATAACCTCTTCCATTATAATAAAAATCACCTGAGATCTTTCAGAAGAATTTCCGAAAGTCAATGTTCAATCCGCTAAATCGCCAAGTTTACTTATTACATCAGGCTGCATGTAGTAGTATCCATACAGAATATTATCCTGTAATTCTATCTTGTTATCCTTTTCCTGATTATAATAATCAGATTCCGGTTTGTACACGTAGTAAAACTTTCGATTACCCTCAGTTCGAATTGAACCATTTAGCAGAATGACCTTCTCGCTTGTTGGAGTGAAAAATGAACAAAAACGGTGTTTGAAATCGATCGACTCCTGATCTTGTATTTCAATATTATATTTTGTGCAAATTGATTTTTTATTATTTTTTTTATTGCTATGATATGAGCAATCAAAACAATCCAGCCATCCCTTTCCATTTGCCATTATTTACTCCATTTACTTGCGAATTATATCTTTCATCTCTATTTTTAGACTTATGCTCCCTCAAAACCCCTTTAAATCACAATCTCAATAGAAAATACGAATTTCAACAAACCATATGATACTCTGTATCGCAGTAATTAAAATCTTAATACATAACATTATCAAGCATGTCAAATCCGAAATAAACTGCCTGTTGCAGTAAAATATTGGCATTTTTCTGCCTCAACATTACGCCTGCCGCAAACAGATTCTATGGCGGCAGACTAACATTTACGGATTTACGCAAGACTTTGATATACATAGAATTGATTAGTAATGGCAACAAATCCATCGTGGCGCTTCCCCAAACCGTTGAAATCAATTCAGAATATACTGCACAATATAAAAAGAATCAGTTTTTTCAATTTTACGCGAAAAAGCTCAGACAAATTACGTTTATATTAATGTTTAAAACCTTGACAGAGAAAGTTTTTCACAATAAATTGAGGTGAATAATGAGTGTTAGAATGGAATTAACAAAAGAACAGCTTGAACAAATAGCTTCTTTCATCGAATCAAACTTCGACCGGTTCAGTGCGAAAAGCAATGTAATACAGCTGCGCTCATACGATATTCAGATGATAGAACGAATGACGCGTATCGAAGAAGAACTGAAAGCTCAGCGCGAATTAATGCAGTTCGGATTCAATCAAATGGACAAACGTTTTGAAGACGCAAATAAAAAATTCACCTTGATAATGTGGGCAATGGGCATAGGTGTTACCATCATCACAACTGTGATAACACTGCTGACAATCTTCGCGAGATAAGAATAACCTTATCTCATCACTATCTAATGATAATAAATGGACATAAATGCCGGGCACTTAAGCGGCAAGTCAGGCATATATAGATGAGCTTATGCCCGCACTGCTGAACTTTATTTGTTTATTTTTTCATACGAGACAACACAGTTCCTGCCTTTTCTTTTTCCATAATACAAAGCTGAATCTGCTTTTTTTATTATGTTTGCGCATGTGTCTTTTTCTGAAGAAACAGCTGATCCGATTGTTAACGTGACATTTAAATCTGCATCCTCGTAAACTCTCGATCCGACAGTTTTTCTTATTCGTTCAGCAGTTTCGCCAGCGCTTAAATCATCTGCATCCGGAAGAAGTATTATAAATTCTTCACCGCCCCATCGTCCTACAGTATCATAGGCTCTTACAGAACGACTGATATCCGAAGCGATTGTTTTTAAAACAAAATCTCCCCTGTCATGACCGAATCTGTCATTAATACTTTTAAAAAAATCAACATCCGCTATTAATATAGAAAAAACAGATCCGGTTCTTCTTGAACGCTCCCATTCATTTTGTATTTTCTGTTCCAAATGACGACGGTTATATATACCCGTAAGCGGATCTGTTCTTGAGAGAATATCCAGCTCAGCTCTGCGCCTGGATTCTTTGATAGCTACTGAAACCAGATAATATGAAAAAAATATAATCAGAGTATATAAGATAAGGGATATAAACGAACTGACAGAATAATCTCTTTTAAGAGCAATATTAACCAGCATTAGAAAAGTAATAAACGGAAAAATAGTAAACCATGGATTCCTCCTGCCGATCATTGTTAAAATATCTCTTACGGGATTTCTAAGATATCTTCTGATCAGAGGAAGCGCGGCTAGTTCAATCAGTAAACCAATCAAAACATACGTTCCGGACATTGGAGGTTTTAAAAACCGGTCAGCATAAGAGAATATCAGAAGTGTGAATTGCGACAGAGAAAATATCATATAAAACACAAATAATTTTGCTTGAAAACTGTCTTTGAAAATTACAACTACCGGGACCAAGAAAATTGAACCAAGTATATATGTTCGCAAAAGAGAGTCCGGCAAAACAGGCACAACAATAAATCTTACCGACAATAAAATCAACCATGTCAATACGAACACAACTGCTTGAAAAATAATACCGCGGCGTGGCTTCAGAAAGGTATATGTCAGAATGATATTTTCAAGAAGAAAAATACCCACACACAAAAGAGTCATCAATGAAGAAGCGTCAATAATACCTTCCATCAGATAGAACTCTTAAATGCACACATTAAACAGCAAAACGCATAATCACTTTTATGTCTCATAAATCCATTCAAAGATAAAACTCAAAACAGCCTTTGTCAAGATAATTCGATAGAACCTACTGAGGAATTCAGCTGTTCAGATTTCACATTTAAGTAATGAAATTACATTTTTATGCCGGAAAATATCTTGACTCATTCCGTAAAACGAAGGTACTGAACTCATAAACAAAGGTTAAGGAGTATTATATGCCAATATCAAAAAAAACAGTAAGAGACATTGACATCAAAGGGAAAAAAGTCATCATGCGTGTTGA
>JAKQQL010000288.1:0-1339 GCA_029564175.1 Candidatus Cloacimonadota bacterium | reverse complement strand
GTCGCTTTCATCCCTTATATTGAAGACAAGAACTCTCAATACATTAAAGATTTTCTCAGTAAAACAGATTTATCTAAAGCAATATACCGTATGTGTTGCATTAATCTTATTGATGACTTTACGCAGAATCACACTGAGCGAACATTTAGAGTAGTCATTGAGCGCAAGTCTGACGGAGCCTATTATGAAGGCCTGAAAAACTTTTTTATGAGGTATTACTTGGAAGCTCGAGCCTCAAAGCTTCTTGAGGATGTGCCAAAATATAAGGGACAGAACGAAATAGAAAAGTGTCTGGGATATCTAACAGAATTTATTTATAGTAAAATTGCTGTTAAAAGGAAACGAGCCATCGATGATATGCGTCTGTTCTGTATTCAGGGTCTTGATGATACCAAAGACTGGAAAGAAGTAAATGAAGATTTAAAAGATTTCATTTACTATTACTTTAATTCAAAGTACGCCAATGATGATTATGTGACAGATACAGGCGAGTCATTTTCGCTTACCGTTGATACCGATAGAGGTAAAGTTAGCTCTTTTGAAATAGTCAAAAAGTATATGAGAGTTATAGACGATGACTTGACTAGCGACGGCGGTACAGCAAAGGATAATCTTAAACACCTTCAAGGTGCTGTCAGACTAATAAGACGGTCATTGACTGACAACAGTCCTTCGTTAGGATTGCTGAATTTTTTCTGTTTAATTAACTTGGGCACTAACAACAACTCATCTTTGGAGGAAGAGCTTACTGACGATTATCGACAAAGTATGATAACGTTTGCTGATATGACAGAGTCTTCAGAGGAGTATTGGAAATTCTTTGAATTTTTCCATTCATCGATTGAAAAAAATACTACACAATATGATTTATCAAAGTTAGAGAACGTTAAAGAAGAGATAATTGCAAAAGTGCATCTTACATTTTTAAGAAGATTAAAAAAAAGATATTGTGAAGACTAACAAGAGAGGAGAGTTGTATGGGAGATAATAAAATCACAGAAATGAGCAAAATAATAGGACAAATCGAAGACGAACTTTTGAATATTAAATCAGCAAAGGAACAGGCAGAAGCTGTTATAGATTCAAGCAAGGATATGCTGGAGTCTTCAAAAAATGTTGCAGAGATGTTTGTAAAAACTACTAAACAAATAATTTCAGATGTAAATGACAAAATTGCGATTCTTAAAGCCCAATCATATTCCATAGAAGGTTGTGTTCAGCAAGGAATATCGAAAATTACTCAGCAATCTAATTTGGCTCAATTGAAGCTTGAAAAGGATTTTAACAGTTTGGTGCAGAAGATGTGCGATACTATTTCTGCCTCTACAAATAAAAGTTT
>JAKQQL010000268.1:0-1488 GCA_029564175.1 Candidatus Cloacimonadota bacterium | reverse complement strand
CATTAGATATCCATATGAGGTTGCATTAATGAATAAACAAAATGAATGTGTTGGATTCGTTTCAGGTGGATATCGAGACCTACTGGCCTTAACATATTAAGAGGATGCATGGAAGACGTAGAATTTTTTAAAATTTGGCCGCAAGACGGCAAACCAATTATCGTGGATCTAATTGATAAGGATCTGGATTGCAACGAAACCAGATGGAAACTTCGACGTATTAAAAAGAATGGTGGAACCAGCCATACTTTTGAGGCATATAGATTGAATTTGACGCCACGCAACCTGGATGAAATCATTGCAACCAGAATTTTAGGACGACCTCTGATTCCAGGTGAAAAGATTATACATTTAGATGGTGACCACCTAAATAATAGAAGAGAGAATATAAAAGTTATGACGTCCAAAGAGTTTCGGGAATTCAAGAAAAAAGTTTTATCAGACTAATGCTTCCAAAGTGGTAACCTTTAAATTCATTGGTTCTCCGTGAACCGGAATAATTTTTTCCTCTCTGGACTCTCTGACTCGAAATTTTGTTCCTCGGTTTATCAGAATTTCAAACTCACTTGGAATGCCAGATTCTTCTGCTATAAAGAGGGCTTTCGTTCCTTTGGGCAACTTTAATTCTATAAGACGTCCATTATTTTCAGGCATCTTAACTGACATTGTAGGGTCCCAACCTTCTACAAATTTTGCAGCCTGAAATGGCAAGGCACTACTAGATGAAAAGCATTTGAATTCTATTTCAGTTCCAGGATTATCTAATGCGTTTCGAAGATCTGGATTATCATTTAGAATGGTATTTTTAAGTCCCCGAAATGCAACTATGTTATCTTTTAATTCTGAATTTTTAAATAATTGATCTAATCTATTAATAAGAGTATCTGTGGTCATGTTATTCATCATATCATTCATAGATGAATTTTTTGGTTTATTTGCCAATCGTTCATTTATTGTAGCATGCCCATTACCAGTATAATGGCGCAAAACATCTTTTTCCTCTGAAGAAAACTTTTTCAATGGTTCAGCTGCCCTATCTAATGCTGCTTGGACTTTCGAATTGAATTCTTTATTTCTTGGTGTCTTAAATCCGAAATCCTGGGAGGCTTTGAATCCGATATAATCTGCCTCTTTTGCATCTGACACTTGGCCTCCTTTAGAATCATCGCACTTATTTGAATCATCCACGGTACCAGACTTGCATTTATAGTTCAGAAGAATTTTGTCAAATAAATTTGACGGCTTTATAATAAATTTCATAAAAGTCCCAGTCTCTTTTTAATGTCTTCTGCATCACTATGCTTACAGGTGCGCCTCACTCTTTTATTTTCAAAAAGAATCGGAGCGTCACATATAAAGCATTTACCGATTATCTTGGAATCTTTTAAATCTGCGTTCATATTCTACCATATGCTCCTTTCTTACTAGCAAATCGCATTGCTTCATTACGAATTTCTGTACTATCTTCAAATGGATTATCAATTGGAT
>JAKQQL010000262.1:0-3043 GCA_029564175.1 Candidatus Cloacimonadota bacterium | reverse complement strand
ACAGTTTTTCCAGTCTTTGCTATCTTCTTCATAAAGAGGCTTCTCCTTTGGCTTTATTTCGCAATACAACCTTCGGAGATGTCCTCTTTTTCTAAACCATTATTTTTTAATTAATTGCACTTCTCGATTGAAGTGGTGAATAATTTAACTCCAACTTTTCTCAAAAACAATACCTCGCAGAAAGGCCGAATTTTAGAGGAAAAAATCTATCGTCTTTTTTTGTCACAATGTTAAAAAGCGGATGCCAGTCAAGAGACAATGCCAAAGGAATTTGCTTAAACCTGTATTCAAGCCCTATTAAACCGTCAGGACCTGCAACCGGAGTATCTTTTTCCCAAAACCCCAAATGCCCCCCGACTCCCGCATACCACTGAAACTCTGAAGTGACACCTGGAAGATTATTCTGCAAAACATAAAAAGCATGAAACTCAATACCATGGTCAAGATCAGAAAGGGCCATCAGTTCAACCGCATTCGGTTTAGCAAAAAAATACTTATAAGACAAACCGTGATTTCCATCTCTGCCCGCCTCAAGCCTAGCTCCAAGCGCCGCCTTATAATCTGAAGCAAAACATATACCGGAAACCAATAAAAACAAAATAGCAAAACATTTTTTCATCTGTAATCACCGTAAGCTCTAAAATATTATCAGTAACACATATTCTTGAAATTACTTAATATTATATCAAGAATTTTTTGTTTAATCAAGTATTATTAAATTATCAAGAAAAGCATTCATTATTTGATAATTTAACGGTATATTGGTTTTGCCTGTAATAATATCATTGATACTCTGAACATATCTTGATTTGTCTATATCATCCGCACAATTTTCTATCATCGATGTAATTGAATCATCATCTGATTCGATATGAAACTGCAGTCCGACCGAATTTCTGTAAGCAAAACCCTGATTATCACAAGCTTCACTTTCAAAGATTTTTACCGCGCCGTCCGGAATATTAAATCGCTCTCCATGCCAATGAAAAGCTTTAAACTTTGCAGGGAATTGTTTTGTGACTCTGATATCATTGCATTTCTCCACATCATACCAGCCGATTTCCTTATATTTATTTGATGAGACTTCAGCACCGAGCACATCTGCAATAAGCTGAGCGCCAAGACAAATACCCAGTATTTTTTTATTATGAGATATACACTTCTCAATAAATTTTTTTTCATTTTTCATCCAATGAAATTTAGATTCTTCATTTACGCTCATCGGCCCGCCCATAACTAACAGAAAATCAAAATCCGGCAATTCGGGCAGCATTGCTGACTCAAACATTTTTGTAGAAGAAATTTCAACAGAGCGCGAGGAAGCCCATTTTAGAATACCCGCTGGAGTCTCAAACGGAACATGCTGAATATAGTGTAGTTTCATAGTAACCTCTGATTAAAAAGTAATGACTATATCATTAAGTCGCTATTTATTTTTAATCTGATTTCATTTTATTACCCTATTTTACAAATATGAAATACATTAACAATACATCATTTCCATTTCAGCAATAATCAACCTTAATGAAATACGAAACACGATTTTCAAGAAAATCGCTAAAGTAATTAGTTTTTAGTTGTTTTATGATATTAACAACATCAATTTCAAGATTTGTTAAGATTTAACAACTAACTGAGCCAAAAAAACATCATTTGACATAATATGGATTTTTCTAAATTCTGCACTAAGAGGCTGTAATATGTTTGAGAAAAGAAAATGTTATGCAATAATTCTTGCCGGAGGAAGCGGTAAACGCGCAGGTACAATTTTACCGAAACAGTTTAACGAAATCAACGGTAAAGCAATTCTTGCATATTCACTTGAAACTTTTGAAAAAAACAGTTTTGTTGACGGAATTGTAATAGTGACTCATCCTGACTATTTTCCGCTTACTAAATCCATAGCAGACAAATCTCAAATCAAAAAACTTATCGGCATAACCGAAGGAGGCGTCCAGCGTAAAGACTCATCATACAATGGTCTAAAATATCTGAACTGCCGCTCCGATTCAATTGTAATGATTCATGATGCGGCACGCCCTTTTATCGATGATATGATAATTGAAAACTCCGTAAAAAATGCATTTCTAAACGGAGCTACTGCGGCATATATACGCGCAACAGATACAATTGCAATATTTGAAAATAACTGCCTGAAGAGCATTCCTCAACGGGAAACGTGTTTTATGGCTCAGACTCCGCAAACATTCAAATACGATCTGATAATTCAGGCACACCAAAAAGCAAACCCCGATAAAGAATATACAGATGATGTATCGCTGGTGGTTGATTTGGGGAAAGACATTACCCTCACTGAGGGTAATGCTTTAAATTTTAAAATCACAACACCCGAAGATTTTGAAAAAGCTCTCATCTACCTATGCAAAAATAAGTAAACCCTTCCTCTTTCATTTTCTTCGGTTCATACTGGTTTCTTCCGTCAAAAATGACCGGATGCTTTAAAAGCGATTTCATTCTTGAAAAATCCGGATTCCTGAAATGGAACCATTCTGTGGCAATAATAAGAGCATCTGCATTCTGAAGAGCGTCATAATTTTTTTGAAAATATTCAATATCTTTATCTGCAAAAACCGCCTTAACATTTTCTGCGGCAATAGGATCATATGCTTTTATTTTAGCACCGCGAGAAGCAAGCTCCCGTATTATGTCAATTGCCGGAGCTTCTCTGATATCATCAGTCTGAGGCTTAAATGCAAGACCCCACAGAGCAAATATCTTTCCATTAATATCTTCACCATAATGAGAAATAATTTTTTTTATAAAACGTTCGCGTTGATTTTTATTTACTTTCTCTACGGCTTCAAGTAAATAAGGTGCAATACCGTAATCATGAGATGTTTTAATCAAAGCTTTAACGTCTTTCGGAAAACAAGATCCGCCGTATCCGATACCTGCATACAAAAATCCCTTTCCTATTCTTGAATCAGAACCGATACCTTTTCGGATCATTTCAATATCAGCACCTGTTTTTTCACAAAGAACTGAAAGTTCATTCATAAAACTTATGCGTGTTGCAAGCATT
>JAKQQL010000257.1:0-1508 GCA_029564175.1 Candidatus Cloacimonadota bacterium | reverse complement strand
CAAGAAAACTAACAGCTTTAAATCTTGATGCCTTTTCTTTGTTGAAGTATGATTCAGTTTTGCTAATCATGTTTTCCATTTCAGCAGGATATGATATAAGGCTTTGTGAAGGGTTGATTTTTCCTATATTATCCGTTATGTAAGAGGATAATGTTTTAACATCATTCTTGTTTGTGGCGCTAATTGCTAATACGGGCACGCCGAGATGTTTGGAGAGATGTTCGGTATCAATAGTCATCTTTTTTCTGATAACAATATCCATCATATTTATAACTGCAATCACCGGAATATTCATTTCGATAAGATAAGTTGTCAGAAAAAGATTTCTTTCAAAATTTGTACCGTCGATTATATTGACAACAAGATCGGCTTCAAACGAAAGAAGATAATCTCTTGCTGCTTTTTCGTCTTCGGATGAGGCTGAAAGAGAATATATTCCGGGAAGATCAACAACCGTAATTTCTCCGTTTGGAGTTTTCATTACTCCTTCTTTCTTCTCAACAGTTACTCCCGGCCAGTTGCCTATTCTTTGATTTGCACCGGTTAAAGAGTTAAAAAGAGTTGTTTTCCCGCAGTTTGGATTTCCGGCAATAGCTATGACTTTATTACCTGTTTTTTTATCTGTCATTGTTCTGCCTCCTTAATTCTAAAATGTCAGCTTCTGCTTTGCGTAGAGAAAGTTTATATCCCCTAACGGTAAGTTCGACCGGATCACCAAGCGGTGCGGTTTTAGTAACAGTAACGACCGTTCCTTTAGTGAGACCCATTGATAAAAGTTTTTTTCTATAGGAAGAATCAGATGAATCATATCCCGTTATTTCACCGGATTCTCCGACAGAAAAATCTCTGATTTTAAACTGCATTTTACCTCCTGAATATGTTATATCTAAGATAGTTAGTTGTGTCTAACATATATGTTAGACACAACTAACTATGAGTATTTTTTGTCAAGTCAAATTGAGATTAATATTTAATTGTATGATGATTTGATGATGTTTAAGGATAAATGGAATGTATGAGATATTGAAAGACTGCGTCAGTTATTTTATATTTTGAAAATAATTGATAATATACCGGAAATCGGTATGATTTCCGGTATATTAAAATTTTATACGATCGCCCATATTGAAGGATCTGCCTGTTCATTCGGAAGTTTGGCTTCATAATGAGTTTTATTCTGTTTGCCGGAAAGATCAAATCTCTGCCATTCATTTACCTGAGGCGAACCGAAACATATATCGGCACTGATTTCATTTAAATCAAAGATAAACGACCATAGTGTTCCAAGGGTATCGGAATAATGATGGCAGGCAACTCCATCCGGCATTTTATCAGAAAGAATTCCTTTAATGTCCGAGTGCGAAACTTTCGGAAGTGAATTGATAAGCCGGCGTTCAATTGCCTCATAACGGTTAATTGAATGTTTCATTCTTCTTGTTGTTTCCTGAACCATTCCATTAAGAGTAAAATGATTTGTTGAATGAACGTATTGTTTTTCTGATTCTGCA
>JAKQQL010000242.1:0-1802 GCA_029564175.1 Candidatus Cloacimonadota bacterium | reverse complement strand
TCATAAAAAAATTAAAAGGAAAGAGAAGCATATAAACGGACTTATAAACATTTTTCTATTTAAGTAATTACTGATTAAATCAGGCTTAACAATGTTTATCAACATAATCCGAAACCTGCTACAACTACTAATTAATAATATAACTTTATAATTAATGATATAGAAAGGGGAGACAAATGAAATTCACGGTAAACAGAGATATTATGCTCAAAGCAATAGGTATTGCAGATTCTGTTATTTCATCCAAAAACATTAACACAATACTATCTAACTGCCTTTTTAAAATCGAAAAGGATTCCATACAGATTATTGCCACTGACAACGAAATAGGTGTAAGAACAAAAATAGATGCGCAATCTGATTCAGCCTTTTCTTTTACTGTAAACAGTAAAAAACTTTCAAGCATTATGAAAGAGCTTCCTGATGATGAAATTATTATAGAAGTAGATGACTCAATGATGATTAACCTTAAATCAAAAAATGTTAAGGGAAATTATATTCTTTATGGTACTTCATCTGAAGAATACCCCGAACTCCCTGATATCAAAATTGATAACTCAATTGACATTGAACAATCTGTACTTCGTGAGATGATAAAAAAAGTTATTTATGCAGCGGCTACTGATACGATAAAACCTGTATTTAACAGTATATACATAGTATCCGAAAAGCCTGGAACACTTACAGCAATAGCAACCGATTCAAGACGTCTGTGCATGATTACCAGGAACATTCAGAGTGAATCAATTGTAGGTGAGGGAATAATACTCCCTCTTAAAACAGTTAATGAAGTATTCAGACTGCTTGGCAATTCCGGTATCTGCAGACTCTCATTTGACAGTAATCAGTGTTACTTCAGAATAAATGAGACAGAAATAATTTCCCGCATCGTTGACGGGCAGTTCCCCAATTACAAGCAAATAATTCCTAAAGAATACAGTCATAAAGTAATAATTGAAACAGGAAGAATTCTTGATTCAGTAAAAAGAGCAATGATTTTTACACGTGAACCTGCTAACAAAATAGTTATGACAATCGATAAAGATACCCTGCTGATAGAAGCAAATACACCGGAACTTGGAAAGGCTGAAGAGGAGGTACCGGTAGAATCTGAAAGCAGGGAAAAAATATTTCTTGGTATAAATTCCCAGTTTCTGCTTGATACCATAAAACAGATTGATTCATTCTCTTTCATCTGCGGCATAACCGGGCAGATGAGCCCGGTAACTATCATACCTGAAGATGATAAAAACTATATATCTGTCATAATGCCGATACAGATAAAGACAGCTTCAGAATAAAATGATACTTAAAAGTGTTCTGCTTAATAACTTCAGAAATTATGAAAAAAAAGAGGTCGAATTTTCACCTGAAATTAATCTAATATACGGTAATAACGGATCCGGCAAAACGAACATACTGGAAGCAATTTCAGTAATATCCAATCTGAAATCATTCAGAAATTCAAATGACCGCAATATGTTAAAATGGAATTCTGAATTTTATTACTGCAGAGGTGAAGTTTCAGAAGCAGATTATTCAAGATTTGAAGTCGGATATTATCACGAGAATGATCAATCACGAAAAAAAATTAAAATAGATGATCAGGAAATCAGAAAAATATCTGAGTATTACGGAAAATTGATGACAGTTTCATTTGTTCCAACTGACATAAACATTCTTGGAAGCACCCCGGATATCAGGAGAAAATATTTTGATTCAGTAATATCAAAATTATCCCCCGATTATATAAATGACCTAAACAGATTCAGAGATATTCTGAATTCACGTAATGTTCTTTT
>JAKQQL010000225.1:0-1028 GCA_029564175.1 Candidatus Cloacimonadota bacterium | reverse complement strand
TTATAATGATTATCATCAAGATCCTTATTTTCATCTAACCATTTTCGGGTCGCAGCCAACAATGAATATCCATTTATGTCATCCCATGCTGACTCGTCGCCTTGATCACCACGAGAAATCCTATATATCTTGTCAATGATTCTAATTAAAACCAGCACATCCTTATATTGATCTTTTGATATCCCATCGGGATATAATTCTTCTAGGATTCGATGAGATCTCCCAAATGAATCACCATACTTGATCTGTTTATCTGCTACCAAATCTGCTATTTTTTTTGCGACTTCATGATATGGTGACCGTTCATCACGCTTCGGTCGGGAAATCAGAACACTTTTTTTTCCCGGCACGACATCATACCGAGAAAAAGCTGATGTCTTCTTCGAGTCTTCACAGTGTTTAATTTCTAACGAACAACTTTCACACAACAGAGTTTCGCCATCCACTATACATCCAATCATTTTTCCGTTACTAATTAAACCTATCATATTTTATCTCCTGGACATTATAAATTCAACGGCTGTCAAATTATCATTTATGCATGACATCAAAATCGGAACTAAATCAATTGCATTGCCATTTTGATCTTTCGGGATTACTTTTCCCGATTCAATTAGATCAATTGATGCTTGAATACATTTATTGGAATCTAAAATAGAATCAATAAAATCTTCCCAATCTTGATTTCTAAAATCATTACTCGCACTAAAAGAAAAACATTCATCACCTAACCAACATTTATAGTTTTTTATTTTAAAATTCATAAACAATTTCCCTCCCTACTCTCTGATGAAATCAACCTTGTCATCTTGATTCCGAAATCTTGACTACCATCCTGCCTTCTGTATTCGGTAATTTCGCCAAGGAATTCAATACTAGTTCCTGGCATAATTCTAGAATAGACAATTGGAATGGCTGGAATTTCTTTTCCAACTGTCATAACTAAATGACTCAAATTCAATTTATGCTCCGCGCATTCGATATCTAGCAACATCTTTTGGAAACTCTTCTTACCTCCGAACCTAATT
>JAKQQL010000222.1:0-4041 GCA_029564175.1 Candidatus Cloacimonadota bacterium | reverse complement strand
TTTAATAAAAAAAGCCCGAGATAACCTGCAAGTACAATTTGAATTTAAACACCGTTGCGCAGATGGATCAATCAAGGATGTTGAAGTCTGGAGCGGTTCGATTAATCTTAATGAAAAGAATTACCTTCATTCAATTATTCATGACATCACAGCCCGCAAAATGTCAGAATCAGCTTTAAGAGAAAGCGAAGATAAATTCCGCTGCATTGTTGAATCTTCGCCTATAGCTAAATATTTTTATCATCTCGACAAAGACAATAATCTGATTCTAACAGGAGCAAATCCTTCAGCTGATCGGATTATAGGCATCAGCCACAAGAGTTTAATCGGAAAAAAGATTGAAGAAGCATTTCCCGCACTGGCAGAAACAGATATTCCTGAGATGTACCGTAAAATCGCCAAAGGAGAACTAATCACTCAGCATTTTGAAGTTCCTTATAGCGATGGACGTTTTCAGGGTGAGTATGACGTTACAGCTTTCAAAACAGGACAAAATTCTATCGCTGTTGATTTCACCGAAATATCCGCCAGAAAAAAAATGGAACGTGCCCTAATTGAAGCAAAAGAAAGAGCTGAAGAAAATGAAGAACAGCTTCGGGCTATTTTTGACAGCTCAAAAGACGCAATTGTCATTTCAAAAAAAGGTATTGTTGAATTAGTAAATAAATCATATCTTGAAATGTTCGGATATTCTCAACCTGAAGAAATAATCGGAAAATCAATTCTTAAAAACATCTCGCCAAATGAAGTTAGTAAAATTAAAGATTTTATTACCAGAAGATATTCTGGTCTTGATGCACCATATTATTATGAATCCGCAGGTCTAAGGAAAAACGGTACAGAATTTCCTTTCGAAGTAAACGTAGGAATGTATGAGCTAAATGGAGAAAAGTATTCTGTCGGCATCGTCAGAGACATAACCGAAAGAAAAAGATCAGAAGCCGCTCTTAAAAATTCTGAAGAAAAATTTGCTAAAGCGTTTTTGGCAAGTCCGGATATCCTATTTTTAACTTCACTTGAAGATGGAATCATTGTTGAAACCAATGAGAGAATTGAAAAAATTCTCGGCTACACAAGAAATGAAATTATAGGCAAATCTCCAATAGACTTAAATATCTGGGAAGACATTTCTTTGCGCGATGAATATGTCGAAGCTGTAAAAAAAGAAGGGAGCATTCATGATAAAGATGTAAATTTCATAACAAAACGAGGAACTCTTATAAATGCTCTTTTATCAGCAGAACTCATCGAACTCCATGGAGAAAAATTTATTCTCGGCACTATCCGAGATATTACCGAACGTAAAAGAATGGAAGAAGAATTACAGCGCACACAAAAACTCGAATCTCTTGCCTCGCTTGCCGGCGGAATAGCACATGACTTCAATAATCTTCTTGGCGGAATATACGGTTACATCGAATTGGCAGAGGAGATTGCCGCAGATAATCTATTAAAAGAATATATTGAAAAATCAATTTCAACTATTGACAGAGCACGTGACCTGTCCAGGCAGCTAATAACATTTGCAAAAGGAGGTGCACCGGCTCAGTCGATTGGGCACTTATTTCCTCATATTGCCGATACGGTTAAATTCGCTCTAAGCGGCTCAAATATTTCATATGATTTTGATATAGAAAACGGTTTATGGCTGAGTAATTATGATAAAAATCAGATCAGCCAGGTTATTGATAATATCGTTATTAATGCAAAACAGGCAATGCCCGACGGCGGAAAACTGAATATTACTGCGCGTAATATAATATTAACCAACAATCAGCACTCAATTCTGGATTCAGGCAAATATATAAAAATTACAATCAGAGATTACGGCAGTGGAATGACCAAGGAAATAATGCAGAGAATCTTTGATCCGTTTTTTACAACTAAACCGTCAGGTCACGGTCTCGGATTAGCTACATGCTATTCAATAATCAGAAAGCATGGAGGTGCAATCGATGTTGAATCGAAAATAAACGAAGGCAGCACCTTTCATATTTTTCTTCCGGCAGCTACAGGAATCCCGGCAGAAACATTAGAACTATCAGGCTTAACCTTCCGAGGCAGCGGTACTTTTGTGGTTATGGATGATGAACAGGTGATGAGGGACTCCGTAAGTAACATGATTAGATCTTTGGGTTATAATGTAGAAGTATTTCATGACGGTTATTCGGCAATTGATTTTTTCAAGAAAGAATCTGAGGAAGGCCGGCATATTACCGGAGCAATTCTTGATCTTACTGTACCAGGCAGCATGGGAGGAAAGGAAGCAGTTCTCTTGCTCAAAGAGATAAGTCCGGAAACCTTTTATTTCGCCACAAGCGGAAATTCTGATGATGTAGTCATATCAAGACCTCAAGATTATAACTTTACAGCAAGTATTAGTAAACCCTTTAGAAAATCAGAACTTATTCAACTGTTAAGCAAATATATCAAAATATAACATGTCGCAAATACAGTTTGGTTTTAATAATTACATATAACTTATTACTCTTTCAATAATTCTTGACGGAAATGCCGCGTTCAATATTTTGGAATCATACTGGAAAACGACACATGTAGTGCTTTGCACGTAAATCTGATTACGGAACCAAGTACTGCTGTTTAATCATTTTCAGTGATTAACAGTACTCATTTATACACAGGAGTATTGTATGCCTCAAACCAAATTTCAAAAACTTTTTTTCATGCTTTTAACTGTAATGCTTTCCGTAACATCTTTCGTAATTTACAATATCGCGATAAGCCGAGGCGGAATGTCAAATGAAGTCTTTATCCTTGCTTTAAAACAAATTCCTATTGAATTTGCTGTAGCCTTCCCCATACAGCTATTGCTTGGATACAGATTATCAAAAAAACTTGCCTTCAGAGCAGTAAATCCGGAAAAAGATAAACCTATTACCGTCATTCTCGCGATAACGTGCGGGACAATTTGCATAATGTGCCCTTCTATGAGTTTTGCTGCAACAATTATACACGATGGATTAAACTCAGAATTCGCAGCAAATTTTCTCCAGAAGTTGGTTTACAATTTCCCCTTCGCTTTTTTTACACAAATATTTATTATTGGACCAACAGTAAGAATGATTTTCAGAAATACACTCGGAAGAAAATCAGCGGCATAAATGAGCTCATTTAATTACACGAAAACTGCCAAAGGTATTTTTCGTGTAATTAATTGCTGAAGGCAAAACTAAGAAAATTTGTTAGCTTTGTTTGCCACGGAACTTATACTTTGAACAAAGAAATCATCTGCTGCAGTTCTTCTGTAATTCGAACAAGATTTTCGGAACTTTCCGCAATTTTTACAGCATTTTCGGAATCTTCTGAATGTTTGCCTGAAAAACTGTTCAAAACAGTCATAACCTCAGAAATTGCGTCTTTCTGCTGCTCCATAGCATGCTGTATCTCCGAAGAACCCTTCGACAGCAATCCTACCTGAGACATGATTGTCTCTTTCATGTCCTTTTCCGAATCATTGATCTCGGCGATATTTCTTGAACTTGACACTATGCTCGAAACAAATTTCATAATATTCGCCATTTTGATTTGCGTATCATCAATCATATGACGGCTTGCCCTGATTAATTCATTATTCTTCTGAATCAGGTTTCCGATATCCTTGGTACTTTGAGAAGTCTGATCAGCAAGTTTCGAAATTTCTTCGGCAACGACGGCAAAACCTCTGCCGTGTTCACCGGCGCGTGCCGCTTCAATTGAAGCATTCAGAGAAAGAAGATTAGTTTGCTCAGAAATATCAGTAATGATTCCGATTATATTCATCATATCGTTGGAGCTCTTTACGATTTCATCCATTGATTTCTCCATGGATCTCAGAGAATCATTTCCATCATCCGTCTCAGAACTCATGCCTTTAGCAATATTATCATTCTCCGAAACAATTGATTCTGACTTTTCGATAAATGATGCAAGCTGTTTAATAGTTTCAATAAAACCTTTTACAAGTTTTTCCTGAGACTCCGCCTCTTTTGTAACATCATCCATTTTGGCGGATATTTCCTCAAATGTAGCAGCTATTTCTTC
>JAKQQL010000205.1:0-9551 GCA_029564175.1 Candidatus Cloacimonadota bacterium | reverse complement strand
AAAGAACAATACAGAATATACCGGAAATCCTATTCAGAAGGATAAATTGCTTTCTGATGAAATGATTGATTATAAGGCATACCATCTTCAGAAAGACACACTAAAACTTCTGGTGATTGGTGGAAGTCAGGGGTCTTTATTTATCAATCAGATGATTTTGAAAAACATTGATTATATCTTAAATCAGGGTTTTGAGGTTATTTGGCAGACAGGTAAAAACCATTTAGCTGAAATTAATAAGCAGATAGCAGGCCGTCAGGGAGTATATACTTTTGATTTTAGCAATGAAATGCATAAACTTGACAACTCAGCAGATTTGGCAATTTGCAGAGCTGGTGCATTAAGTCTTGCTGAACTGGAAGTTAAAAAAATACCTTCAATATTAATCCCATTACCAAATGCGGCAGGAAATCATCAGTTGAGAAATGCGAAAGAGTTTCAGAATAAAGGCTATGGGATTGTTTTAGAACAAAAACATATTCAGGATTTTGAAAGAGTGTTTAACCTTTGTGTAGAGAATATTAGTCAAAAGAAAGATAAATTTAAATCATCTATTCATTTAGATGCTGCTTCTCATATTTATACAAGTATAACGAACTGTATGGAAATGAATCCAAATCAGGAGGAAAAATGTTAGGTAAAACAAAAAAAATCCATTTTGTTGGTATCGGTGGAATCGGTATGAGTGGTATTGCTGAATTTCTCCTGAATCATGGATATGAAATATCAGGCTCAGATATGCAATCTTCTGAAATTACACGTTATCTGGAAAACAAAGGAATTCCAATTATACAGGGTCATGACCCCAAAATTATTAAAGATGTGGATGTTGTTGTAAAGTCTTCTGCTGTACATGATGATAATCCAGAAATTGTATATGCAAAAAGCCAAAAAATCCCGGTTATCAGAAGAGCAGAAATGTTAGCTGAGTTAATGAGAATGTCTTTTGGAATAGGTATTGCCGGTACACATGGCAAAACTACCTGCACTTCTCTGGTGGGGATGGTTTTAAGTAATGCATTGCTTGATCCTACTGTAATTGTAGGCGGAAAAGTGATGAACTTTGGCACTAATAATCGTCTTGGATCAGGTAAGTATATCGTGGTTGAGGCGGATGAATATGACAGGTCTTTTTTAACATTAACACCTATTATTGCTGCAATTACCAATATTGAGGCTGATCATCTGGATTGTTACAGTAATCTAGCCGATATCAAAAATGCTTTTATCCAATTCGCCAATAAAGTGCCCTTTTTTGGCTGTGTGATTGCTTGTCTGGATGATACCGGAGTTCAGTCTGTATTGCCAGAAATTAATAAAAGGATAACAACCTATGGGCTTTCCCGTCAGGCTGATGTACGTGCAATTAATATTCGCAGGGATAATTTTATGACGACCTTTGATGTCTTGTATAAAGACTATATTTTGGGAGATATTTCTACTCATCTGATCGGTCAGCATAATATACAAAATGCATTATTAGCGATCGCAACAGGCATTGAAATGGATATTCCTTTTGAACTGATAAAAAAAGGGATTGAAGATTTTAAGGGTGTTTTCAGGCGATTTGAGTTTAAAGGTGAAAAAAGTGCGATTCGTGTTTATGACGATTATGCACATCATCCGACTGAGATTAAAGCTACTTTATCTGGAGTTCGAGAAAATACTCAAAAAAGAATTCTTGTGCTGTTTCAACCCCATTTATATTCCAGAACAAGAGACTTTGCATTGGACTTTGGTCGTTCTTTCTATCACTCAGATTTACTGTTCGTAGCGCCTATATATCCTGCACGAGAACAGCCAATTGAAGGAGTGAGTGGAAAATTGATTGCTGATGCAGCTATTCAGTCAGGCCATCATCATGTGCATTATATTGAAGAAAAAGAAGATATAGTTGAAACTGTGCTGTCTCATCTTGAAGAAAATGATGTCTTGATTACCATGGGCGCAGGAGATATATACAAATATGGGATGGAAATCCTGGAAAGAATAAAATGAAGATTTTAAATGATTTGTCTTTAGCTGACTTATCTCATCTTAAAGTAGGTAAGAAACCAGAACATCTGTATTTTCCAGAGTCTTATGATGAATTACAGTGTCTGTATCAGCATTATCACAAGAATTTCCAGATAATTCCTTTAGGGGGATGTTCTAATATTCTGTTTGGAAAGACAAATCATACGGTATTAATCAGTGATAAATATTTGCCCTGGAAATGGGTCATGAATGAAAATCAGTTGCTTGTATCAGCCAACATGAATATAAATTATATGATAAAAAAATTGGCTGGATATGGTTTGGGGGGATTAGAATTTCTTGCAGGGATACCAGCACATGCAGGTGGATTAACTTATATGAATGCCGGTGCATATCAGAAATGTATGGCTGATTATGTTGACTGGGTACGCGTTTTTGATCAGGATGGAGAGAGAGTACTTGATAAAAATGACTGTCAGTTTTCATACCGGCATTCTGCTATAAATGCTTTTATTGTTGAAATTGCATTATCCCTTGATAAAGAGACCAAAGAAGGAATCCTGGAAAAAATGCTGAGTAATATTTTGCTAAGAAAGCAGAAGCAACCACTTCTTGAACCAAATTTGGGTTGTTTTTTTAAGAATCCGGAGAATCAGTCTGCAGGTCAGTTAATTGATCAGCTTGGTTTAAAGGGTTACTGCATAGGAGATGCCATGATTAGCTATAAGCATGCTAATTTTATTGTGAATAAGGGCAAAGCACATTTCGAAGAGATAATGGCTTTGATTCAATATGTTCAAAAACGTGTCAAAGAAGAATATCAAATCAATCTTGAACTGGAAGTGAAGGTGATAAGTGAATAAAAAGTATAGAAAGAAACGCGGATCTACCCGTTATCTGGTTTTATTTATATTTATTACAGCTCTTTTTTCAGGTCTATGGTACACATTAACTTTGTTTTTAAAAGATATGGAATATTTTAACATCGAAAAGATTGAGATTGTTGGCCAAAAAAATCTAGATCCTGCATTTTTACAAAATGTATCAAAAGATTATATCGGAATGAACATTTTTAAAGTAAAAAAACAGGATGTTATTCGTAAGTATGAAAGCATCGTCAGAGTAAAAAAAGCGAAAGTCAGTCGAAGGTATCCTTCTACATTGAAAGTGGAGATTCAGGAAAGAACAGGCATGTTGTATGTTAAAACTTCAGATGGAGATTTTTTCCCGATTGACAGTGAATTCATTGTATTGGATAAAGCCGATTTTTATTTTTCTGAAGACATTCCCTTGGTTAGTCTGAATATGCAAAAATCAAAGATTCATCTCGGAGAGAAGTTGAATGACCATAACCTGAAATTAATAATGGCATTACATCAGACAATTATGAAAATAGACAAATCTTTTGTAAACAGTATTTCTGAATATTACATCAAAGAAAAATCAATTGTATTTGTTGATTCTCATAGTGGTTGCAGGGTCATTTTGGGCAATAAGGATATCGAAAAAAGGATTGAACGATATGTCTTTTTACGTTCCAATAAAGGCTTTAAAAAGAATACAGTTGTTGATTTAAGATATAACGATCAAATAATTGTGAGAGATTGATTTCTTTTTGAAAAAAATACTTGATAAAATTTGCACTTAAAGTATTTTGGCATAAAATAATGGAGGTTAGATGAAAGAGAGAATTATTACCGGGATAGATATTGGCAGTTCAAAAATCAGTTCTGTCATTGCTTCCATTAATAATGATAATAAACTTCAGATTTGTGGAATGGGAACAAGCCCTTCTGAAGGGATATCCAACGGTAAAGTTCAGGATCTGAAAGTATTTTCAGATGCGATACATAATGCTCTGTCCATTGCAGAAAAAGTAGCTGGTTTTGAGGCAGATAATTTGTATGTCTCTATAGCCGGACCTCATATTATGTTTAAAGTAACACAGGGTAGAATTTCTCTTGCCAGTGGACAAGGTCCCTCTGAGATAGAACAGATTCATGTTGAGCAGGTCATAAATGACGCCGTTTTAGATTTAAAACGCCATATCAGTAATGATAAATACGAGATCATTCATTGTATCCCTCAATATTATACCATTGATTCACAGGAAAATATACTTAATCCCATCGGTATGATAGGATATGCCTTATGTGTAAAAACCTTAATTATACTTGCTGAAATTGCCCCAATGCGTAATATCAGAAAAGCACTGGATATGGTTGGATTTTCCAAGGTAGAGTATGTTTTTGCCCCAATTGCATCCTCAAAGGCTGTTCTAAATCATGATGAAAAAAAACTGGGTGCATTAATGATTGATATGGGTGGTAGTATCACTGATATGCTGATGATGAATAATGGTTTTATCAAATTTGCAATCTCTGTTGCAAAAGGCAGTCATTTGATTACTCATGATTTATACACTCAGTTAAAGACACCTCCCGCTTTTGCTGAACAGCTAAAGATTGAAATTGGAGATTGTTGCTCAGAAGAAGTGAATCATGAGACTTATGTCAATATTGAAGGAATTAGTGGACGCCCTGGCAGCAGTGCACCTCTTGATCTGATTACCGAGTTAATCGAAGCAAGATCTACAGAAATACTTGAAGAAGTGTATAAACAATATCTCACAAATTATCAGGATTCTAATGTTTTAACAGCAGGAATTGTGCTGACTGGCGGTGCATCAATGATGAAAAATATTGACCGTTTATGTTTTAAAGTGTTCAATATGCCTGTTAGAATTGCCAGTCCGGAATTTCACCATATCAGCGGACCTGTTTCAGGTCTGGCTTCTCCTCATTATTCAACAGTTGTTGGGCTTTTATATTTTGCGCTCGAAAAAGAATGCATCTCAGGACATTCAGGTCGAAAAACTGCTTCAGTTAATGTGAATGGAATTTTCAAATCAATTATAAAATTATTTAAAGAATTTGTATAGGAGGATAAAATGGCTATCAATCTTGTTCCTAACCTGCCTTTCAATACCAAAATAAAAATTATCGGCATCGGCGGTGGTGGTGGTAATGCTGTAAATACTATGATTAGTAAAAACATAGAAGGTGTTGAATTTATAGTAGCAAATACTGATATGCAGGATCTTGAAAAATCTCTTGCTGTCAATAAAATACAATTAGGAAAAAAGACGACTAAAGGGCTTGGCGCTGGCGCAAACCCAAATTATGGTAAAGACTCTGCTCTGGAATCACTTGAAGAAGTTGAACAATTACTTGAAGGAACTGATATGCTGTTTATTGCCGCTGGCATGGGTGGCGGTACTGGTACTGGCGCAGCGCCTGTTATTGCAGCCAGAGCCAGAGAAAAGGGCATTTTAACACTGGGTATTGTTACTTTCCCATTTAAATGGGAAGGAAAACAAAGATATCAGAATGCCATTACAGGTCTCGTTGATCTGGAAGAAAATGTAGATACTTTAATTGTGATTCCTAATGACAAAGTTGCAGAATTATATGGCAGAATGAAAGTGATTGATGCTTTTCATAAATGTGATGAAATCCTTGCAAATGCTGCTCAGTCTGTCTCAGATCTGATAAACAAAAGCGGATACATCAATGTAGATTTTGCAGATGTAAAAACCATTATGAGCCACAGAGGCTATGCACTCATGGGTTGCGGAGTCGCATCCGGAGAAGGACGTGATTTAAAAGCAGCTCAAATGGCTTCTTCAAATCCTTTACTCAGCCATGTTAATCTTGAAAATTGTAAAGGTATCTTAATAAACATTGCTACCGGACATGATTTCATGATGGATGAACTTGAGAATATTACGAATAGTATCACAGGCTCTACCGGTGCAGCAGAAAATATTATTACGGGTATTACAACCGATCCTGATATGACTGATACGATCAGAGTAACTGTTATTGCTACCGGAATATCTTATGATACAATGAATAAATTACATAATTTTTCGCCTGTAACAAGTACTGTCTCAAAACCTACAGTAACAACTGTTCAGCCTTCTCCAAATTCTCAGTCAACCCAGTTTACAAGAAGTAATCCTCAGCCTCAATCGAATCTCCCTCAATCTGATGTTACTCTTGAACGCCCAAGTGTTCGAACTATTAATATTGGAAGTACTAATCCTCAAACTCCTTTAAACAACTATACAAATACAGTAAATCCTACGACACCAGCTCCTCAGCCTGCCCCAAGTATTGTTACTGAGTATCCTAACTTTACAAGATCTCAACAACCAGCAAATACAGAAAAGGCTGAACCACCTTCCTTTATCAAAAAACTGTTTGATTGAATACATAAGTAAACTATATCAAAAAAGAGTGTGAGTATTCACACTCTTTTTTGTTGTCTAAGTTTTTTTGCAAGATTGATACATTGCTGAGTATATTACTGCTTAATCAGGGTATAAGGAGCAAAAGACTGATCTCCGACAAATGGTTCACAATACATTTTATTCCCTTTGATTTCTGCAACCAACTCAACCATGTTTTTTGCTTTAACAGAAATATAAGTCATGTAAAGTTTGTTATCTTTAATATAGAGATGATCTATTTTAGAAATGTCAGTCTTTTCATGGGTTCTGAGGACTTCTCCTGTTACAGCATCCTTATTCATCGTTAAATTAACTTGCCATTGTACAGCGTTTTTATCATTTGAAGTTTCTGTTTTCCAGTTACCTGCAACAAACTGAGTCTCAGGTTTTAATGAGGCATGATGATGGTTAAGTAAACGGTTTTTGAATTCAGAAACTGAGACACTTCCTTTTGGTAAAAAACCTTCTTCAGGGATAGGCAATTGATCAATGATTTTTTTCATCATTTCATCTGTATAAGGTTTGAAATTAGCGAGAACATCTGTACCCTCAGCTATATCTATATTTAGAATCTGACAAGGCGTTTTATTTGAAAAATCAATGTTCTCATAAGAAAAATATTTCATCTCTGGATAAAGACTCGTTTTAAAGTAAAACAATTTTTTCTTTGTGTCGATTAAGACAGACCAATCCGGCGTTTCATACACTTTTATTTTCTTGAGCATTTCAAAACTGTATTCTAAAGGAGACTCCCCTTTATACTCTTTTAACATTTTTGCGGTTTTTACAAAACGAGGTACTTCAGGATTGTTAAAATCAACTTCGTACTGACCACCAAATCCTTTGTAATACTTTATTAATTCCATTTCTCTGGCATAAGGAGTATTGAAGAGTGCCGGTACAGGCATATCAGATCCTTTATGCACTACCACCTTACCGTTAAAGAATTCTATACTGGCAGCATTCCCTTGAGCATCTGAGACAAAATAATGCCATGTCCAGCCATCAATTTGAAATTTTGAAGTACTTTGAATCACTTCTTCTGTTGTACTATAATTATCCAATACATACTGCATCCAGTTCATATGCATTAATCGCGGTAATTTTTTATTTTGAGGATATTCTGCTTCTTCGTTCATTTCCCAAATATACAATCCAGCTTCGTTAATCCCACCATCGGCAAAATCTTTACCAAAATTGTTCATCGTAATGGAACCATATCGGGAGATCCAGATGACATTGGATGGATTTTCATTGGTTTTAGAAACTAATTCACTAAATGATCGTCCGTGTTTTAAAATACCTCTTTTGTTAATAAAAATAAGACCAGGGACATCCATGTCCGGCTCATTCAGATTATGACCAAAAAATAATTCGTCTCCGTGTTTAAACTGAAAGGTTGAACAAGCGGATAGATATCCTGGTTTTAAGGTAACAATGACTAAAATCGCCATTATGAATTTGATTAACTTACTTTGTGTTTTCATTCCTACTCCTTTAATACTGTCTTGGAGCATCTTTCTTGTATTTGTTTTTGATATTATACTTTATAATTCTGATATAATTTCCCAACATATTCATTAAAACAATCTATTTATAGTAGAAGTATGCAATACTAGAGCCAATACATTTTGATTTATTTTTATAAATAATATTGGCATTATATGTGCAATAATAAATCAATTAGAAGAATAATGTAAATTGAATTGATTCATAATGGATTAATGATAATAAATGATGATTTATCGATGACTATTGCTTAAAAATATAACAAAAGATCTGTCAGCCACTGATATTAATTATATAAGGAGAAAAAATGATTAACACAAAACTTATTCTCGTTGAAGGAATTTCAGGTTCCGGTAAATCAAGTACGGCTCATTACTTAAGCAGACAATTAGATAAAAATAACATTAAAAATCGCTGGTTTCACGAAGAAGAAAAAGAACATCCTTTATTTTATGACAGAAAAAAGCCTATGGAACCAGGTATTGATCGTACGGAGTATTTTATTGAAAATTATCCTCAGCAATGGGCTAATTTTGCCAAACAGATAGAAGAATATGACGGGGTTTGCATTATCGAAAGCTTTCTGACACAGTTTTCTCTTATTCCTCTAATTATGAAATCCTATTCAGAGGAAAAAATCCAGAATTTTATTAAGCAGTTGTATCTGCAAATTGAGCCTCTTAATCCGGTCATTGTTTTCAACTATTATAATGATGTTAAATTTGGATTGGATCTTAATCTGAGCAGACGGGGTAAAGAATGGGAAAATTGGTATCTGAATCATGTGGCATCCACGCCTTTTGCAAAAGAAAACAATCTGGATGGTTACAACGCTGCACTGTCCGTGATGCAAAAGCTGTCTGATAATTCAAAAGAGTTTATGAATACCATTCCAGATCAGGTGATAGATATTGATATCAGCAGTCAATACTGGGAGGAGTTTCATCAAAGGCTTTCTGATCATCTTAGTTATCAAAGATATTCTGAAAATCATCCTGTTGAAGATTATCAGAAATATTGTGGTATATTCAAACATATTCCTTCTTTACCCTCACCTGAAGAAATGGAAGAAAAAGGGATTAAATCAGAAGATATTCCTGCAGAGATATTAAATACAGTTCATATCTGTAACAATCGCTTATGTCTGGATGCTTTCTGGCCAAATCTTAAACTGATAGCTCTGGATGATAATCTTTTCTCTATAGAGGCTTTTCATTTTCTTGTTAAATTTAATTTGGATGATGAAAAAGTCCTTTCTTTTGATTTTATTGAAAATAATCCAAAACCCTTTTTATCATCTGAAGAACATACAGAAGAGGAATGTTATCGGTTTAACAAAGTATAAATATTGAAACAACTTAGGAGGTTCGATCTACAGTGTGCTTACGGTAAAAACATTCTCCGGCAGACAGAACAGAACCAAAAACCTGTCATTCTGAGCGGAACAAAGTGTAGCGAAGAATCTCCTTTAGGACTCCTTGCATCAAGAATCTATAATCAATCCATTCTATTAAAAAATCACTCAATACTCATATGATTCTCTATTCTATCCTGTAGAAAACATATAATTCTCTTCTTGTTGACTAGCTCCATCGCTCCTGATTACCAGCAAGATTTTGGATAATTTGAAGAGGAAGTGAATAGGAATGGAATAGGTATCAAAGAGAGCTGGAACCACAGATTTTCATCAACCACGGAAGGCACTGAAATCATGAAAAGGAATTGTGAACCACAAAAAGTATTAGATATGATTATCTCCGGCAAACCTCAA
>JAKQQL010000204.1:0-15790 GCA_029564175.1 Candidatus Cloacimonadota bacterium | reverse complement strand
CTCTGTTTGAGCATCATCAAAACTTTCAATTAACTGTCCTCTGTTGACAGCATTTAGACTTAGATGACAGATTATAATGATTAGAAGCATAAACTTAGTTTTCATAATATCTCCTTAGTAAAAATACTAGCAGTAAATATTCCAAAAGTCAATCTATCAATTACTTAGTTAAAAAAATAGGCATTTTAAAATGAATATAAATCATTCCCCTCCCATGGAGGGGTGGCACGTAGTGACGGGGTGGTAAGTTTAATTGAGAATGATGAATGATGAAAAGTGATTAGCAAAAAAGCTAATAATCCCCTCCCATGGAGGGGTGGCACGTAGTGACAGGGTGGTAAGTTTTTTAAATCATTTATTTGCAAGAGATAAGAGATTATTATCATTTAGTTCCCATGGAGAGTCTGTGCAAAAACTCAAATATAGTGTACCACACCTAGAGCGCGGTGGGCTGGCGGATATTCCTCTTCTAGAGTTAAAACTTGGGCTATCAATATATTGTTCCTCCGGGACATGTGAATATTCCAATCATCTATACCCTGGAAGGGTTAGATATCAGTAGCGCATGGTTTTAACCATATGAAAACAGTTTATATTTCATTCCCACCCCAGAGGGGTGGAACAAAATATCTCTTCCTCATGAACTCTTATTTTTCGTAACTGATCAGGTTCACCTTGCTAAAAAGCATGCTCTTTGTAGTTGACTAACATCTCCGGCATAATTCAAAAATAACGTAGCGCTTGTGATCCTGAGCTTACTCAATCACAAAGAACTGAGCGAAAAGAAATGAAGCAAAGAACAATCTCCCTGATGAGCTTCCTGTATAATAAAGAATATTGGACATGTCTCAAACAAACCCCGAAGGGATGATATGATTGTAGGGGTGAAATGATTGTAATCCCTGCACAAAAATTATATTTAACCCAAAAAAATAGCACAGAATACTCTGTGCTATTTTATTGATAAAGTGATAAGCCTGATTTTTTAATCATCAGCATCTTTTTTGTCATTTCTGCTGAGTCTGTTTTTAAGCATTATAAATTGAGAAACAAGCTATATGTGACATCGAATATGAAATTCAAATTCACCAGCTTAGCATAGTCATCTTGCTGTAGCTCAAAACATTTTCAAAATATCTCTTGACATAATATGAATAATTTTGTTATTTTGAATTTTAGTGATTTGAATATAATGTGATTACATGAAAATGTGTGAAAGAGTTACAAAACTCAATTTTTTGATGAATTTGAGAAATTAGTCTCATCTTGAGAACTTAGGGAGAAAAATACATCAGAATATGAACTTAAAGCATATATTTTTTTTGAAAACATAAAGAAAGTAAATGGCACAAAAGTCATTTACTTTACTCAATCGTATAATAGGAGGTTTACAATGAAGATAATTCTTAGCAGAAAGGGTTTTGATTCTAGTGCTGGAGGATATGCCAGTCCAATTTTAGATGGAAAAAGACTAATTAGTTTACCCATACCAGAAAATATGTCTGAAATGGTAGAAGATTATCCTGTTTACAATAATAGGTATTCAAGTCTAAAGGTAAATGAAAATATGAGCTATTTGGACTTAATGAATCAGTTGCTGCCTGGTGATAAAAAGAAATTGATACTTGAATCAGAAAAAATTGATTTAAATCAAGATACAATTTGTCATTTTGATCCACAGATTAATAGCACTAAAAATGATGATAAAAATTCAAAATACAAAGGATTGTTTGGCCAAAGTGGGTCAGCAAATTCTCATCTTCTGAAGACTTGTAAAGTTACAAAAGGAGATTTATTTTTATTTTTTGGGTGGTTCAAAGACACCCAAAAAATTGATGAGAAATACAAATTCATACCAGATTCGGATAAGCATGTGATATGGGGTTGGCTTGAAATCAACGAAATTGTAGATGTTTCTACTCTTAACAAAGAAAAAAAGGATCATCTCAATAAACATCCTCATTTATGGATGAATAATTATCATAATAACAATTCAATATACTTATCAACGGATAAGCTTTGCTTTAATAATCGTCTTCCTGGAGCAGGAGTATTTCCGTATGACAAATCATTAGTATTAACAAAAGATGGTATGTCAAGATCAAAATGGGATTTACCGTCTATCTTTAAAGATAGATTTTGTAATAAAAATTATAATAAATTTAACGATGATTACTTTCAATCCGTATACAGAGGTCAGGAATTTGTTATTGAAGCAGATGATCAAATAATTGAGTGGGTTAAGGATAAGTTCAGTATAATGAATGTAGGTGAAAGTGAATGAAAGAAAAATAGATAATATAGAAAAATTCAAGAATAGCTATTATTGTTTAAAACAAAAAATACTTAATTTATAAGGAGATAATTATGTCTGATTTACTAAAAAAAGCATTTGGTATAATATTATGTATATTTGGCTTTATATTTTCAATTTTCAATACAGCCATGATCTTTTACAATATCGACAAAGATAAATCTGAGATAATAGTATACATTATTTCTCTTATATTAACCGGAATTTTACCTATTTGGGGAGGTTTTAAAATGATAAAAAATAGCAAAAAAATACCAAGTACTGAAAAAGATATGGATTTATCGAGTAATAAGAATATTGAAGAATTTACTATAACAGAAGAGGTTTTAAAACCTAAAACCAGATCAAAAAGAACATCAACGAACAATGAACAAAACAATATTCAAGAAGATGAAAGTTTAGGTAAAACGGGGTCCTTTTTTTCTCAAAACAAAGATACGCTTAAAGGGCTATTCTGGTTAATTTGTATTATTATGTTTTTAGTTTTTCAAATCAAATCATGTGGTGAAAATGACAATGAAAAAAACAAAACCGTAAGAAAAGATGCAAATCCCTCTAATTCAGATAATATTCAGACTCAATCAAAATATGAAATTCCACAACTTCAATCTGATTTTGTAAAGATTTATGTTAAATATTCTTCTGATTACAACGAAGCTATAAATGAATTACAGAAATCTTTACTTCGAACAAAAAGATCAAAAGAAGTATCCATCCTCTTTTCCAATAGTAAAAAAGCCGAGAATTGGATTGGGACAATAGTATCACTCTCCACAAACACTGAAGGGAAAGCAGCATTAGAGATAGAGTTACTCAATACAGATATTAAAATAATAACTTGGAATAATACATTATCCGATTGGGATACGAATACTTTAATACCACAAGATAGCAAACTATTTAATTCTCTTTTAAATATGAAAGAAGGAGATACTGTGATTTTCTCGGGAAGATTTTTTGCAGATGAAAAAGATGGTATCATATTCTGTAACTTAACAGAATTAGGGGCAATGACAAGTCCAGAAATTTTAATGAAATTTGAGAGTGTTTCAATCAAATAATCTTAATGAGACATAACCAGACACTCATGAAACAAGTTAAAGAAATATTTTTTATATACAATCAAAATATTCCTACTTAGTTTTTAAACTTTATATATGGCATTAATTTTAAAATAAAGAAAGGAAAAAGGAAAAATGAAAAATATAATACTATACATAATTCTTGCATTAAATTTTATAATATTAGCAGGATGTGCAACTATTCAAAGTAAACCAAATCTAAATATTGAAAGTACTATACAACAGCTAGAATACAAGCAATTCTTAAGCTTATGTAATGAGATTGCTATACCAGAGGAAATGTTAAATAAAATTGAGACGAATGATAAACTGTCATTATTTTGTGATAATAACATTTGTCAAACTGACAACTCATTTCATGTTCTATTTGAACAACAACTGATAGAGAAATTAATAAGCAAAAACAAATATATCCTTGAACGTAACACAAAATCACTCAATAATTTAGCTTTAGAATGGAATGTAGATTTATATTCAATAAAAAAAGATACATTAGATTTTTCAAATCTAATTGCTCCAAAACTACAAAACGCAGATAAAATTCTGAGCTATAGTTTTTATAATGGAGGGAAACTTATTGATTTATCTAATGAAAAAAATATAAAAAGATATATTTATCTTGATATACGTTTTAAGCTTACTGATGTCAAAACAGGAAGAATTCTTTCAACAAAAAGTGTAGAATTTTTTAACCATAAGAATATGAATTCTGTTGATCTAACTAATACAGAATTAATTGAATTGTCTAACTTCAATGCCCCATATAATAACAAAAATAATACCAGATTAAACAACCAACAAACTCCTACAGAAGGCAAAAGATCATGGTTTGAAAAGATTGAAAAGAAATAACAATAATTTCATTAAAAGTAAAGATATCCTGTTTGGATGTCTTAAAAAAACTCTGACAAATAAAATAGCACAGAATACTCTGTGCTATTTTATTGATAAAGTGATAAGCCTGATTATTTAATCATCAGCATCTTTTTAGTCATTTCTGCTGAGTCTGTTTTTAAGCGATAGAAGTAAATACCTGAAGGGCAGGTATTTCCTTTTGCATCTTTACCATTCCATTCGATCTGATAAGTACCCTTGTTCAGATACTGATTTTTTAAAACGTTCACTTTCTGACCTTTGTTGTTAAAAACCAGCAGTTCAACATGACTTCCCTGATTCAGGTTAAAACTGATCTGAGTTGAAGGATTGAACGGATTAGGGTAATTTCTCAGATTAAGCGTTTTTACAGACACTTCATTCTCATTTATAGCTGTTTCTGCCTCAAGTGTCAGATCTAAAGTAGTAGTCATTTCGCTGGCAATGATCACATTTTCTACTGTTAAAGTCTGATACCCTGATAAAGTAGCAGTCAGTGTATAAGTGCCAGGAGCTAACTCTGTATAATATTGTCCCTGAGCGTCTGGATTGATTATCAAATCACCTATTGTAATCTGAACATTTGATACAACACCTGTTCCTCCGTTTAATGTTACTGTTCCCTGAATAGCAGTTGGATTTATTACAATACCAATTGAGCCATTAAAATTTAAGTTCTGAAGATAAACAGATGCTGGATCTGTTCTGGAATCTTCCCAGGCAAACACCATCTGGTTATACATAAAATCGGTTGCTTTCATGTGTACCACATTACTTGCAGCCGTTTTAATCGAAACGAATTCGCCGGGCCATACATGCTGACCATTAGTATTCAGTTTGAATGCGTTAATTTCTGTATCAACAGCAGAACCATTAAGTGCACCGGTAAAAACGGCGACCAATTCACTATTGACAACATGTGCTTTCATAGGCATTGGAGATTGACTACCAAGAGATATAATTTCCAGTCCATTTTCACCTAATACAGAGTTACCGGTACTATCCAGTTTCTGAGCTCTCAAACCTCTGGCATTCTGATTCGCATCTGTTTCAGACCAAACCATCCAGGTATCACCGGTAAACTGATCGAAAGCCACTATTGGATAAAAATGCTGAGTAGAAGTATTGACCGTTGGCTGAACACCGTTAGCAGCAAAAGCCACTGAACCATCATTTAACACATGCTGAACATAGACGTTTCTCATCTGATCTGCATCTCTGTCTTCATACCAGCAAATTACAAAACCACCATCTCCATCAGTCGCTGTTGAAAAAATCTGTGTCCAGCTGGAGATTCCACCCTGATTGGTAATGGTAGTTGGTGTTGCCCAAACTGGATTGAGATTGCTGTCATATTTCTGTGCAAACACGTGGCGTGTAACGGCATAAAAAGGGCCTGAATCTTTGGCATACTTTAAAATAAAGGTGTCATTATCCTGAGGCAATATCTGAGGCCATGTATGAGAAAACCCTTCTTCGTGAAACAACATCGGTTGTGCTAAAGCAAGTGTACCATCAGCCATAATTTTCTGTAATTTAGTATCTGTTTCTGTCATCCAGGTAACAATCACGTTATTCTGGTCTGTAACACCTAAAGCAGGTGTATAATCTTCTGTTGCATCATTACTGACGGCAATACCGTCATTTCCCCATAAAAATGCACCATCAGGACTAATCTTATACACATAGATATCCTGATTACCTGTTCTAACATCCAAAAAAGCCAGGATAGCATTGTTTTGAGAATCCACTTTCATATCCCAATCTGTCAGCCAGCTCATTTGAGTATGATTACTAACCAATATACCTTCTTGTGGAAAAGCAGGTTCTCCGTTAAAACTGAATCTTTGAACCCGTACATTATAGTTGCCGTTTTCTGCTGAAAACCAGGAAACCCACACATGACCATCTGGTCCGTATGCAACTTTAGGGATCACTTCTTCGAATGAAGAGTTGGTTAATTTGAGATTCTGTTCAGGGTTGGCAGGCCATTGTGCATACAGCAAACTAACACATAATACAACCAGTACTAAGAATAGGGTCTTTTTCATTTTAATACTCCTTCTGTCCTCTATTTTTTATAAGTATCAAGTCATGAAAGATTGTTTAACAAGCTGGTAGCTTGTTTTACATCCTTCTGCCCTCTATTTTAAAAGCTTCAAGAGTCATGAAAGATTATTTAACAAGCTGGTAGCTTGTTTTACATCCTTCTGTCCTCTATTTTTAAAAGCGTCAAGAGTCATGGCTGACTCCCAGTATATATCGAATATTTCTTCCAAAGACTCAGCAAAATCACTGTGCTCTATCAGCAAAGTCACAAACTTAACGCCTGAGCTCATTTTATTCTGCAAAGCGATGGTGATAATTTTTGAATCGAAAATAAACATCTTGAATGGCAGTTTGGGTAATACCCTGACCGTCTCCCCCATCCTTTCAAAGTATTCAATCTTCTTAATAAATAAATCATTATCTTCTATTTCATAAAGCGATTTAAAACTCACGCCCTTGTTGATACTATCCCTCTCAGAAGAGCGTACTTCCATGGAAATCTCATTCTCATTCATAATATTCAGGTTCATCACATAAGGTGGTTTGTTGAATGCCAATACACATTCAGAAGCATTCTTCTCCAGATCCTCAATCGTTTGAACAATACTGGATTTGGTATATAATACCTTTATAAAATCAAAGGGATTCTCATTTTGTTTATCTTCGTGATACAGGTTCATCAAAACAGGTTTCAAAGAACTCAGTATCTGCTTTTTGTCTTCCAGATCTTTCTCGATTAACATAGATACTTTTGCAGGGTCAACAGCAGAATACTTTTTCACACTCCCCAGTTGCTCAATACACATATTGTTATGAATCAGGTTTTCTATGATTTGATAGCTCTGAGTTCTGGAAATTCCCACACTCTTTGCAATCTCGGTAGCAGTACAGCTATTGTTTTTAAGCAGGTGGATATAAATCGAAGCTTCTGTTTCGGTAAAGCCCAGATCAGCAAGTTTTCTAATTAAGTCCATTACATATCCTTTATTTAAATTGTTGTCTATTTTTTACTACAAATTCTTTTTTAAATTTGTTGTCAACTCTTTTTTTACAATTTTCTTTAAAAGTATTTTATTCATGATTTCTACTAAAAAAATGATTGACGAAATCTTTCAATTCTTTATCCTGTTTTTTGAAAGATGAATAGGAGAATCTGTGATTGATCAGGAAAATCTAAACAAAGTCATAGAATATATCAATGATGCCTATGCAGTAGTAGGTCTCAGCCCTGATATCAGCTTAGATTTGTGTCAGTATGCCCTGGATATTTCGAAACAGTTTAGCTTTAGAAAAGGGATTGGAGCGGCATATTTACATATGGGAATTGCCTACTATCATAAGAATATGTATAGAAAAGCGCTTGAATTGTATAATCAGGCATTAGATATACTCAATCCTGCTGAAGATGCCGGCTTTATCGGAATGGCATACAATAATATGGGAATTCTGTTTTCCAGATGGAAAAAAGAAAAAGAATCTCAAGTTTATTTCTTAAAATCTTTAGAAGGTGTTGACTATCGGTTAAACTTACATATGCATAAGAGTGCTGTCATTTCTCTAAACAATGTTGCCCAAAGTTATTTACGACAAGGAGAAGAAGAATTAGCAGCGCAATACTATGAACAAGCTTATGCCTTAAGTATGACAGTCGATGATTATTATTGCAAAGGTCTTACGTTAAACAACATTGGTGTTTTTTTAAACCATGTTGAAGAGTACGACAGAGCCATTAAATACCTTGAACAATCCATCCAAATCTTTGTTGCAGGAGAATTGTTCAGAGAGACAATAGATTCATTAAACAATATAGCAGAAATTTATTTTAAAAAACAGGATTATGACAAAGCAGTCGAAAATTTAAATCAGGCTATTGACAAAGGTAATAAGCTAAACTCTTATTATGAAATTTGCCATAGTTATGTCATTTTTTCTGAAATCTATGCGAATCAATCAGATCTAAACAACAGAGATCATTATATTCAAAAAGCATTTGATATCGCATCAGACAAAGGATTCACAGACAAATTATTAACTGTCTGTGATAAGCTGATAGAGTATTCTAAATCAGATTACAATTATGAAAAACTAAAAGTCTATACGGATTTATTTGAAAAAATAAATCAGGAAATTGACCAGATAAATAACAGTCTATAAAAAGAGAGGTTTTTATGTCCATACTGGTAACAGGCGGTGCAGGCTACATTGGCAGTCATACCTGTATAGAACTGCTTAATGCAGGATATGATATTATAATCGTTGACAATCTATCAAACAGCAAATATGAATCTGTGAAACGGATAGAAGAATTAAGCGGCAAAAATGTTAAATTTTATGAAACCAATATACTCGATAAAACAGCATTAGACTTTATATTTGGTGAAAATCAAATTGAGGCAGTCATTCATTTTGCAGGATTAAAAGCTGTCGGAGAATCCGTTCAAATCCCATTATCATACTATTTTAATAATATTTCAGGGACATTGGTCTTATGCGAAGTAATGAAAAAATACAGTGTAAAGAAAATTGTATTCAGTTCATCTGCCACAGTTTATGGCATCCCCGAAACCGTTCCGATTTCTGAAGACTTTCCCCGCTCCGCTACCAATCCTTATGGCAGAACAAAACTCATGATAGAAGAGATACTGAATGACCTCTTTATATCTGATAATGAATGGAGTATTGCACTACTCAGATACTTCAATCCGATTGGAGCCCATAAAAGTGGCAGAATCGGAGAAGACCCTAATGGCATCCCCAACAACCTGATGCCATTTATTACTCAGGTTGCAGTAGGAAAAAGAGATCATCTCAATGTTTTCGGCAATGACTATCCAACTCATGACGGTACTGGAATCAGAGATTATATCCACGTAGTTGATCTGGCAAATGGTCATCTGAAAGCGCTTGAGAAAATAATGAAACAAACTGGCATTGATTCGTATAATCTGGGTACAGGTAAAGGTTATAGTGTTTTAGATATCGTAAATGCTTTTGAAAAAGTCAATCAGGTAAAGATTCCTTACCAGATTACTGACAGAAGACCCGGTGATGTTGCAACCTGCTATGCGAATCCTGAAAAATCATTCAAAATGCTTAACTGGAAAGCTGAAAAAGGAATTGAAGATATGTGCTTTGATTCCTGGAACTGGCAAAAAAACAACCCTAATGGCTATGAATAAAACTTAAATTAAGACATTTTATCTCGGTAATCAATATCAACTGAGGACTGTTGATCTTACATTGTAAGCATAACTGTCCTCAGTTATGCTTTTAACAACCTGAATTCATCAGACTCAAATAGTCAAATCCTTAGATCAACTAGGGATAGTTGATCTTACATTGTTATTTTTTGAAAATGATAAAAATAATTTGTGTATTCAGCAAATTTGATTAGATTTTCATTAAAGAAAAAAATATTCATAATATGGAGGATAAAATGGCATTAGAATTAAACGACAACAACTTCAAGGAAACAATTGCATCAGGAGTAACCCTGGTGGATTTTTGGGCACCATGGTGCGGACCATGCAGAATGATGACCCCTATTATTGAAGAAATTGCCCACGAAAAAACAGATATCAAAGTTGCAAAAGTAAACATTGACGAATCCCCTGGTATCGCTCAACAGTACAATATCTTGAGTATTCCAACCCTAATCTACTTTAAAGATGGCCAGCCTATTCATCAATCTGTTGGTGTAGTATCTAAAAAAGCAATTTTAGACAAGTTAAGCTCATTATAATTTTTTAATGTACAGCTATCCCTTCTGGCAAACAGGAGGGATTTTTTTTATCTCTTTTTCTTAAATTCAATACTATCTTATTGAAAATAGTAACATAAACTCTTTCATACTAACTGCAAGCATCAGTTCATGCTACGATATATTATCTTTTTTTTAAAACAAACACGGAAGATAAAGACACGAAATAAGACAATAAAAAGTATGTTTTCTACAGGATAGATATGAGAATCTTCTGATTATTATCATATTTATATCAAAGACTACAAGAACAAACTGGTATGAAAAGGACAGTTTGACCAAAAATTAAACAAATAAAACTAAATCAGTCAAAATAATTGACACAAAAAATGGAGCAGGAGACCCATAGGTCTCCCCCCTATGCTCCATTGACTTGTATGTTTTCACCCCTCGAAAATTGAAGCAATCTTTCTAAACATCGCATCACTTATGATACCAATGAACCCAATAACGAAGATATAGACCAACATTTCTTTGTAAGCCAACAGATAACGGTAATCCAAAAGTCTAAATCCAAGCCCTTTCGAAACGCCCAGCATTTCAGCTGCGATAACAGTATTCCAGCCTATTGACCATAAAAACCGATATTGATTGATCAAAGCAGTTGCGGCAAGTGGCAGTTCTATATGCCAAATCAGATCCCAGCCATGCGCACCTGCCAGCTTTGCTTCTTCAATCACTTCTTTGGACAGACTTTTTAATAAATCAACAGTCATCAGAATTGAAGGTAAAAGCATTGAAATAATAAGAACAAATGCAATCGATGACTCGCCTAATCCACAAATGATAATTGCAAGCGGCATCCAGGCAAAAGGAGAAATCTGTTTTACAAAATTCACCGGATACAAGGCAATTTTATAAGCAGTGTTAAATCGTTTAAGAAAAAGTCCAACACTGATGCCTCCAACCCATGAAACAAATGACCATAGTAAAACTCTGATCAGGGTTATCTGAATATCAGCAATCAAATCATGGAAGTTCACGAATAAATCTATCCTCATAAACAGAATCAGAAGATGGTAACTGATCTATATATTTCAAATCCTTGAACAACTGCATCGTTTTCAATTCAAACTGTTTATCCTTTTCAGCCAGATTCATTCGAAAAACGCTATGATTAAGTGCATCAATTGCTTGAGTATCTGTTAATAGATAAGTTTTTTTCATAAATTCAATCAATTGAGAATCATCTTGGGAAAGGTTATGTACAGCTTCATTGATTACATTCATAAACGCCTGTAATTGAGGATATTTCGTTTGAATTGCATATTCTCTTGCTGCAATATTACAGCAAGGATGTTCTGGGTGGTCTTCTGAAAACCAGTGTAAAACATTAAATTCATCTGTCAGCTTTTGAATTACAGGTACATAAGTAACAATAGCACTTACTTCTCGGGCTTTCAAAGCAGCAATCATTTCATTAGGCGTCCTAAAATAAACAGGTTCTATACTAATTTGATTCTTTCTTACATAATTGGTTAAAAAAGCATCAATAGTCGAAGCTCTCAGTACACCCACTTTTTTCTGATTTAGGTCAGAAACAGTCTTAATGGATTTTGAGACTACGATTCCATCTGTCTCTCTTTCAAAAAAAGACAGTGTTTTAACAGGAAAACCTTTTGATCTGGCTGTCCAGATATAAGTAAAGGGAATAATTGCTACATCAATCTGATTATTGACTAAAGCTTCCTGTGTTTCCCAACCTGAACTAAAAGTAATGATCTCATTTTTTGACGGATCAATTTTATTTTGTGAAAGCGCATAACTCAATGGCAGATGATCAATAGATGGCTTAATAATGCCTATTCTGAGCTTCTCAACTGGTTTTGAGCAAGCTGTAAAGCATAATATCAGCAGTATTAAAACGCTTGTAAAAAATAATCTTTTCATTTTTCTCTCCTTTAAATAGAAAAACCACCCTCTCTGAGACAGTTCAACCGCTTGCTTAGCGGTAAAGCTGTTTCAGCCAGGGTGGTTATTTTTAACCTATTTCTTAACTGATAAATCAATCGTATTTACTTTAGTTTTTCAGTCAAGAAAAATTGCCAAAATTTTATTCTCAATCAGTAAAACAATACAGATCAATACTTTCAAATTGACAGAATATGATCATACGATAAAAATGGCAAAGAATGATAAAACAGAGGGTACTTATGAAAGATATGATGAAACCTGAATGGACACCGGAAAATTCCGGAGAAGAATTTGCATGTACAGTGATGCCTGGGGTTGAAAAAACAGATGCACATACAGTAAACATAAAACATACTGTCATACGTAAAGCCAGACAATTAACTGTTGATGAATATGTTGAGGGTATCTTAACGCATAACCGCACCCTCTTTGCCAGAGCAATTACCTTAGTTGAAAGCAATTCAGTTCATCATATCGAACAAGCCCAGGAAGTCATTAAAAAAATCCTCCCTCATACGGGGAAATCAATCCGAATAGGTATCACAGGAGTTCCAGGAGCTGGTAAGAGTACATTCATTGAATCATTCGGATTATTTTTGATTGAACTAGGCTTTAAAGTAGCTGTCTTAGCCATAGACCCCAGTAGTACCATTTCCAAAGGGAGTGTTTTAGGAGACAAGACACGCATGGAAGAGCTTTCCAGAAGAGAAGAAGCCTTTATCAGACCTTCTCCGTCATCAGGCACTCTCGGCGGAGTAACCCGTAAAACCAGAGAAACAATCCTATTGTGCGAAGCCGCCGGATTTGATGTTATTTTAGTAGAGACGGTCGGCGTTGGGCAAAATGAAGTCAGTGTACGCTCAATGGTGGATTTCTTTCTCCTAATACTGATTTCCGGTGCAGGAGATGAACTTCAGGGGATCAAGAAGGGAGTCATTGAAATTGCTGATGCAATCCTGGTAAACAAAGCCGATGGTGATAATATCATCAAAGCCAAAGCGGCTGCTGCTGAATATAATATGGCACTTCATTATCTGGCAGAATCTACTGCAGGCTGGAAAACTCATGCTTTTACCTGCTCAGCAAGAGAAAAACTGGGTATAAATGAAATATGGAAAGTGATAAAAAAGTTTGAATCTATTACCCTAACAAATGGCTATTTTGAAGAAAGACGGCAGATGCAGATGATTGAATGGCTGCATTCCATGCTCGAAGAACATATCCTCAACGAGTTCTTCAATCATACTGCTGTAAAAAACTGTTTACCTCATATTACCAGTGAAATATTAAATGGTAAATTACCCCCTACTGCAGCCGTTCATAAGGTACTGGAGACGTATAATAAATTCAAGTCAGGGCAATAAAAAGCTGAATTCTTAATTTTTTGGACGATAATCCTTTATCTTCGCTTTGGCTTTTTCTGTTTTCAGAAATTCATCAAAATACTTATCCTGGTTAATCTGCTGGAGTCTCTTTTTAATTTGGTCTTTATATAAGGCAAAATCAAGCATAGAAACATCTTTTGACTGATTAACAATTGCAATAATCGTACAGTCCTTCTCTTTTATAGCAAGCGGTTGTTTCTTATCATAACTGAGGATAGCATAATTAAAATCAGGATAAACCTTGTCTTTAATCGTTGAATTGATTGTAAAATCTTTAAGTTCGATGATTTCCTTACCTTCAGACTGTGCAGTAAAAATCATTTTACCAGCATTTGCTTTCAACCAGTTTTGAGCCTTTTGAAAAGTAAAATCTCTTGCCTTTTCCTCACTGATTGCATTAATAATCTGTTCAGATACATCCTGTATTTTCTTAAATGAACGAACTGTATTTCTTTGAACATAAAAAACAACATAGGTCTTTAATTTATCATTTTTTATTGGATCAAAGACTACCCCTGCTGGCGTACGAAGCGCTAATCTGACGACATTTTCACTTGGACCGAACTCAGGGATAAACACATCACTAACACTAAGACTGTCTTTCTCAAACATTTGATATCTGAACTCTCTGACAGCTGAATCAAAGCCAATATTATTGCACATTTCACGGAACTTCTTAATGTCATTTTTGATACGGGCATGAGTTTGTTCAGTCGGTTTTATATCGATCTGAATAACCATCAGTTTAACCATTGAAACTGTTTTTTCAGTAAGCTGAAAGATATAGTATGAACCATTCATATAGTAAGGCGGTAAGATTTCATTAATTTCTGCATTTGCAAGAGTCTGACGAACGTCATCTGGAAAAAGGTTGAGTTCCATATATCCTGCATAGCCTTTTTTAGAATTATAGATCCCATCAGAAAATTTGGAAGCAATCACAGACATATTGTTGTTTTTTTTAACTACATGATAAAGTGAATCCGCTTTGTTTTTTGCGAATAGAGAATCAGACTGATCAGCACGTATAGGGAATTTTACCCATTTTAAATGGCAACTGGCTTGAATTTCAAAATCACTAATATGATTGCGATAGTAATCTTGAATCTCCTGAGCGCTTACCTCAATTTCTTGAATATAGTCTGAATTTTTAAATATTACTGTCTGAGCATCAATTGTGTTTTGTTGGGCGATGTAATGCTTTTTAATTTCTGCTTCACTGATTTTACGGTTTTTAATAATTTGCTGTTTCAGCTTTGCCATCGGGATATAACTGGTATAATAAAAATTTTTTAGCCAGCTCAGATCGACAGGCTTGTTGTTTACAAGAGAGCTTTCGTAAGCATCTAAGTTAAATTCTCCGGCTGTAGTGTTAAATTGAGGTGATTTTTTTACTATTTCCGGTATATTGTGTTTTAAAGTATCTAACAGTTCCTTTGAACTGACTTTGATTTTATACTTATCATAAATATCTTTCAATACATAGCCTTCAACCATTCTGTTCCATGCTTTTTGTTCAATGAGCTTCTGTTCTTGCGGACTGGGAGAGGCATTATGCTCAAGAAAGAAACTCTCATATTCACTCTTTACGACCAGCATGTAATCGGTTGTTTTTATCTTATGTTTATTGACTTTTCCAACAAATTCCTGATCCGAAAATAGCGGATTGATTAAACAGATAAGCAGTATGAAAATTAGACAAAACTGATTATATTTCTTCATGATACATCCTTTTACGTTCTCTTGATTGGATGAAAAAAGATTATCTCATTTTCGTCAAGTGAATAATGAAAATAGCTTATCATATTACTATTTCTTCTATACAAAAACACTCTCTTCAACTTCAGATTATAGAATATAAATCGCATAATTCTATTTTTAATTACAAAGAGACTGTTCAACTTAATTTCCTTGTTAATCAGTATTACCTACTTCATCATCTATACAAAGGGGCTATTTTACCTTTTTTTTATAAGAATTTGTTCAGGCATACCCCGAGAAATTATATGTTTAAATTCTTTAAATACTGAAAAATTATGCATTTAAGCATAAAAATAATGCCTAGATAAGAAATTATTTGCAAAACTCTCAAAAACTGGCATAATTTGCATTCAGTTTTGTTTTTTTATCAATATTTTTTTTATTAGCCCCGTGTATAGGTATACATAAGTTATGTCAGAATGTTATAACAAGGCCATAATATATCTTGCAAATCATGACAGATTCCGTTTGTCTTTGTATTTTTAATCAAAGAATTTATAATAGATAAATGCAATAAATACATATATTTAGCTTGACAAAAGACCTCTGTAAATTAATGTGTTTGTAGTACCAAAAATAAATCTACAAGAGGTCATAATGGAACAATTAAAAAATTTTGATCATTACATGCAAGAGAAATTTTATGAGTTTT
>JAKQQL010000166.1:0-1058 GCA_029564175.1 Candidatus Cloacimonadota bacterium | reverse complement strand
TATTATAATATTACAATGTTATAATATATTAATATATTTGTAATTATTAAAATATTAAGACGACTATGCAAAAGACTGATTACGAGAAGAATAGTCAGATATTTAAGGCGCTGTCACATCCAATCAGGCTTCAAATTGTAGATCTTTTATTGGGTGACGAGTGTTGTGTTACTGATGTTGTAAATGCATTAGGTATTTCTCAGTCAACCACATCTCAGCATCTTTTGATACTGAAAAACGGTGGGATTGTTCATCCCGAAAAGCATGGTGTAAAAACATGCTATAAAGTCAACAACAAATTGGTTAAGGAGATATTTACTACTTTAAAAAGGAAGAAATAATGTTACAGAACAAAATCCAGGCATCCATGCCACAAGAAAAATTGATTGATTTGTTTACTTACAAAATCACAAGTAATCAGCCAATTGATAAAATACCGGAGAGAATATCTGATGCTTGTGAAAAACACAAATTTTCATTGCTTCAGACTTATGTTTATCACGAAATACTTGAGAGTAAAGGATTCCCTATAAAACGGAAAGTTTTTGTATATGAAATCTGTCAGGCAAAAACAGCTTCGGCCATGCTTACGGTTTTCCCTCATTTTTCCATTTTCATGCCCTGTAAACTTGCTGTTTATGAAGATAATGGGAAAACCATAATTTCAACCATGAGTATGGAGATAATGCTTAACGCAATTGGTTCAAATCAGGAGCTTTACAACGAAGCAACAACCCTTTTTAATACTTTAAAATCAGTGATGGACTCATTATCTGATTGACAATCAAAAAATCAAATATAATCATGCAGGTTTTATGATGCATGATCGTTTTTACCGTACTTACTTATTGAGGGAAATCAACACCTGACGTGTCGAAGTCAAACACCATGAGTATGGTTATTTATACAAATTATAGGGAGACTGTCTGGAATCCTTCTGGGGTTGCTGATTTTTCAAAGTATCAGGGAGATTCAGTGAGAATATTCTTGACTGGAAAAGGGTTGGAGTTATGAATTTTTGATTCTCTTTAAAATCCGTCCTTCTTTAAACACTTAGA
>JAKQQL010000159.1:0-1525 GCA_029564175.1 Candidatus Cloacimonadota bacterium | reverse complement strand
ATGATAAAGATAAATTATTTAAAGCGTTTTCTCAGGCAGATTCTTCTATTACCCGAAAATACGGAGGTTCAGGTCTTGGGCTGGTGATTTGCAGTTTACTGTTGAAGTTAATGAATTCAGAAATCAAATTTGAAAGTCAGTATCAAAAAGGCTCTTCATTTTATTTTTCAATTTTAGCCAACTGTGAGCCAAAGCCGGCTAGCCTGCACTGTAGTAAACCTGCCAATTTAAAACTCCTTCTGATTGAAGATAATCCATCTGTTGCAAAGCAATTCTCGTCAATGATCACCTGTTGCCGTGACAATATCCATTCTTATCGTTCTGATGACAAAGAGCTGTTCAATTACTTTTACCAAAACAAGCCGGATTGCATCTTTATTGATTATGATAATAAGGCTGAAAAGGCTTTTAACTTAATTCAACAGATCAGAGCTCATTTTCAACAAGATCATTTGAAACTGCCTAAAATTGTTGTTTTATATCGTTCGGGTAAAAAGGAAATTCTTACTGATTGTATTACAAATATGGTCGATTATTGTCTGGAGAAACCATTAAGAAATCAAGAAGTATGTGCTTATCTAAAGAATTATGAGACTCTGAATCTTGAAGCATTCCATGATGCCAAAATCAATCATGATACACTTCTGAATACACTTTCCAGAAATTTCTACAAGATCCTGATCGTTGATGATATTCCGACAAATCTGAGTCTGATTAAGAATTACCTGAAGATGCTGTTACCGGGAGCAACACTGATTGAAAGGATGAATGGTCAGGAAGCAATTGATTATCTGATAGCGAATCCGGATATTCATTTAGTGTTTATGGATATTCAGATGCCGGTAATGGATGGGATTACTGCCACCAGCATTATCAGAACCCGTGAGATGCTAAATGTACCGGTTATTGCACTGACTGCCGGGGTTTTAAAAGAAGAAAAAGAAAGCTGTTTTGAAGTTGGAATGGATGACTTTTTAAATAAGCCAATTGACATTGATCAGCTGAAAGCTGTTTTATACAAATATCTCAAGCTCAATCAAAATGACATTCCCGGAGAAGTATCGACTGAGCCGGAACCTGTTTCTGTAATCAGAACTCAGGATAATGAAACCCTGCATTTTGATAAACAGGATCTTCTAAAAAAAACAGGGAATAATCCATTGGTTTTATATGAATTGATACAGGTTGTACTGGAAGATTTCCCGGGATATGTGGAAAGCCTATCCGATTATGTGAAACAAAACGATGAAGATAACATCAGAAAGACAGCTCATGCGATAAAAGGTGCTGCTGCCAATATGAGCCTGAAAAACCTGTCTGAGCTGGCAAAGAAGATTGAGTTTGATATCCGGAATAATACCGGTCAGTATAAAACTCTCATGGAAGAGCTTCTACACGAATGGGCGCTTGTGGGAAGACTACTGAAAAGGATAAAATCGTAGAGAATCTTTGTATTGCTTCTCATTTTCTCCTTGACAAGTACATTGTTTTTTTATAGATATGATAATCTAAGGAGTTGTTATGA
>JAKQQL010000151.1:0-8500 GCA_029564175.1 Candidatus Cloacimonadota bacterium | reverse complement strand
GGCATAAACTGTTTGAGATGATTACCGGTGAGGGTTTCGTAGGTATTGTTGGTGCTGATTTGAATGGTTTTGAGCTGTTCATTTTTTCCCACATACAAAAGAGGTGCAATCGCTGAACTGAGGTTGAAACTATTTTGGGTATAATCGAGATTCATTCCCAATTTATCGCTGGCATTTTGAATTTTATAGTTTAATTTTAACTGTCTGACCGGATGATGGGTGCTGTTTCGCCACGGGAGATTGTAAATATAGCTGGCAAAGGCTTCTGTATTGGCAAAGTGAGCATTTTCAAAATAGGTCAGGAAATCGTTTTTATCCTTTTGAATGTCGGTATAATGCAAAGCAAAACCATAGTTCATCGTGGTAAACTGTAAATTGGTGTTCACCGGATAAGTGGCTGAAAGACTGACTTTTTTCATATCCTGATAGAATAATTTATCCTCTTCAAAGCCTGCAAACCATTTCGTCTGCATTGCCATCAGATTTATCGTGGGGGTAAAGGAATTGTTCATGTACATCAACATCCAGTATTTGTCATTTGCCGAATCATAAGGCAGAAGCGCTGAACCAACCACCATGTGTTTGCCCAAAGCCTCTGACAACACAAAAGTCCCAAAGGCATAATCTGTCAGCGGTAAAGCAAAACCCTGTCTCCATTTGATGTTTTTGAAGGGTTTGTACGCCTGAATCTCAGTATGTGAAGCACTCGGCACAGGGTCTGACAACTGATAAAGAGGCTTCGTGTCAATCCAGCGGGTATAGTAATTTTGAAGCAGATTGTTTTCTCCGGCATCTTTTTCTTTGAGAATCGTCTTGCCCAGTGTAAACCCGCCCCTGTAATATTCGCTGAGGGCATAAACAAAAGTGGTGTCGCTGACGGTTTCAATCTTCAGAGGTGTGAGATTGTAAGGCGGAGTCTTGTATTCTGTAAGTTGTTTATTTTGAACTTTATAACGATACACGGTCAGACGATAATCTTCGGCATTTTCAGTGGAAACAATCAATTCAGAATCGTTTTGCCAATAGATATTTTGAACCATATAAGGCATTTCCACAGCCGATAAAACTTCCCCTGAAACCACATCATACACGGCAATGTGAAATTTTCTCTGCTCATCAAACAGCGAAATCGCCATCAAATTGCCTGAATCAGAAAGTTTGAGGTCACCTACCTGATTTTCCTTTTTGAGATTGAGCCAAAGCGACTCATTTCCGCTGGGACAATAGTAAAGGATTTTGTTGGATTCCCTGTCCAGCCTCTGATAATAGAGCCCGCCGGCATTGTCCACCTGCACGAGATTCCCCTCAGCAAGGTCAAACGACTTGTTTTGAGACACAGAATAAAGGAAAACCTGAGGTGCAATCTTGCCGTTTTTCATGCGGGTATAACGGGAATAAGCCACCCATTCGTGATTTTTACTGAGGTCAATCGAAGCAAAATTACCGGCTTTGGCAATTTTTACTTCATCTTTAAAATAAAAGTTTTTCTTCTTTAAACTGTCTGAATTCACCTTTGCCAGAATCAGGTCATAATACCCCTGACTGAGCGACTTTCGTGCCACAAAGAGTGCTTTTTCGTCTTTTAACAGGATGTCCTGAAAGTCCCGCCAGTTGCTTTTGTATTCAGTGAGGGAATTGATGCTCTGGTCAGGACTGAAATCCTTTCCTTTTTGCACAAATGCCTGCCCGTAATAGTAAGTGTAAATGTGTCTTCGCCATTCTTCAGTGAATTCTTTAAAATCTTTTTCATAGACCTTTTTGAAGGCTTCGGGGAAATTGTAGAGTTTGCCTTTGTTACGGTATTTGAGGAGGTTCATGAGCTTGTCTTCACCATATTCGGATTGCAGATAACGCACCATGGAAAAGCCTGCCCCATACATCAAACCGCCTTCAAACATACGAGAAGGTTCTTTTTGTTTGAATGAGTAAACCGAGCTTCGTAAATAGCGGTCTCCCCGATTGTAACCCCAAGGTTCGCCACTGAAAAACTGGGCATAACCTTCATTGAGCGTGGTGGGAAAACTGATGGCTGTGAGCGGTAAAAACGGGTACATCCAGTCTTTGATGGACTGAAACACAAACCAATGGGAAGCTTCGTGGGCAATGACTTTTCTCAGCCATTTATCGTTGCCGGTAAAGGATTTTGTGAAGTCGTTCTGATTTGCCCAGATAAAAATGTAATGAGTCAAAACCGCCGCTCCATTGGAGATATTATCCTGGTCTGAGACATAGATTATCATGCGGTCAGAAGGCTTGATTTTGTAGGATTTGGATAAGGTGTTGTAACTCTCCTGCGCTATGTCAGCACTCTGTCTGGCAAATTCGTAAAGAGGCTCGTGATAGACAATCCGGCAATTTTCAGTGTCTATTTGTTTCCATTCGAGTTCAGGGTGATTTCTCTGGTTGAAGAGATTGAAAGCGCCCATTCCCAAGAGTTGGGTTGCTAATATAATCAGTATGATAGCGAAACCTGCTTTTTTCATTTATGCTCCTTTTCTGTGATTTTGTAGCCAAAACCTTTGCCCTTTTGCAAAACATGAATGCGGTTAAACATGGCTTTGATTTTGTAAGCTGTGGGCTTTGATATGTTTGCCCTGTATAATAATGATTCGAGTAAATGACGCACATTGTCCTGTGCAAAATCCTTGAAATAACCGATTTGCTCAAACATTTCCATCACATACTGAACCGTTTCATCCACCACCTGACTGCGTGCCGGCTTGTCCCTGTGACTGCGTTTCCACTGATACGAATAAATTTCATAAAGTGTTACAGCAACTGCCTGCGATAAATTGAGCGAAGGAAAATCATCGTTGGCAGGAATGTAACAGCGTAACTGACACAGACTTGCCTCCTCATCAGTCAAACCAAATGTCTCCCGACCAAATACCAACGCAATCTTTAAGCCCTTGCTGTGATGCACATACTCCGCCATTTCAGAAGGATTGTAATCTATTTTTTTCTTCCTGCCAAAGCGTCTGGTCAACACAATGGCACGGTCAATGTCACCTAAGGCGGTCTTTAAATCAGGAAAAATCTCCGCACTGTTCATGATTTGCTCAGAATGAACCGCCATTATCTGGTCTTCCTTTTCGGGAATCTTGCCCACTATCCGCAAATTAAAGAAAGAGAAATTGTGCATGATGCGGGAAACTGCCCCAATATTGCCCCTGTAAACCGGCTCGACTAAGATGATGTGGAAGTTATTCATGATTCAACTGACTCGATTTTAATAATGTAAAAATCTTTTCTTTCTGTATCCTGAAAGTGAAAAATGAACCGCCTAAAACCTTAAAATCCTCTAATATGTCGTTACGCTTTAAGTATTGCAAGCCGGCATATACCTGCTCGGATGAAAGGTTCAGCTCTGTAGAAAGTTCCTTGATGGAGACCGTGACTTTATCAGGCAGGTCAAGGTCTTTCACCTGACCAGTTAAGAAATGCCCGGCCAGCATCTTAATGACTGTCAATTCAGTCATACGGTTCAGTTTATCATTCATTTGTGTCAGATTCTGGGCAAAAGACTGAAACAAACGATACATCAGGTCAGGTATCTCCAATAATGCCTTCACAAATTCCGCATTTGTAAACTCTGCCAACACCACTTCAGTGACAGAAATGACAGATGCAGAACGCTTCCTGTCTAAAAAGATACCCATCTCGCCAAAGATATCACCATCTGATAAATAAGTAATGATGACATGATTATTTAAAAGGTCTTTCCTAAAAACCTGAACTTTTCCGGTTAAAATAATATAGACTGCATTAGAAAAACTGCCTTCGGTAACAATTAATTCTTCCTTTTGAAAAACCTTTTTTTCCCCCGTTTCAGGATAAAAGAGACCGTATCTTCCTTCTTTTTGTTGCTGATTTGACCAACTAAGTCAAAGATATTTGTATTCATAACCGGAATCTCCTAAAAAAGAGCATCAGACGGGCGAATTACCCGCCTAATGCTACAACAATATAATTTATAATGATGCAATAATATCTTTTTCAACCTGAATGGCCAGCTCATTAATCTTTTGAGCTAATTCTTCTGATTTTTTCAGTATATCATTTTTAAAAGCTTCATCTTCGATAGAGCCCATATTGATTTTGACATTCAGATAAGCCGCTTTTGCGCCTGCGTTGGCTGTAATGGCTGCTACACCGGCATCAGATAAGGCATTTGTATTACCAATCTTAGCAATTCTTGAAGCCAATACAACACATTCATGGGCAATTTCAAGCGTTCTGAAAGGCACCATAATTGCCTTTTTGGTTGCCGTTTGAATCGCTTCGTTTCGGATTGCTTTTTCTTCATCAGTGCCTTTTGGAAGGCGCATAGAATCCATCATATCATAGAAAGCCTGAGTGTCGTCATCAATCGCTCTCAGAGCATCTGCTTTAATTCTCTGACCTTCTTCAGCTATAGGTTTCGCAAAATCCCAGTTGGCTTCGTAACCTTTTTTGTTAATGGTCAGATTTGCCACCATTGCACTCAGTCCGGCAGACATGGAAGCACATAAAGCCGCCACAGAACCACCGCCAGGAGCTGGAGAATCTGTTGACAACTCATCACAGAAACCTTCAAGTGTCATATCAACCAGTCTGTTTTCTGCACGAATCGCATATTCAATTACTTTTTTATCGACATCAAAAGGTGCCAGTTCAGCTAAACCCATAGATTGAACAGCGGTTTCGATAATCATTTTTTCAGGTAAACCGGCAGATTCGCCTAAACGGTTTAAATAATATTTACCAGCCATGATGATGGCGTCTCTTGGAATCAGACCAACCAGTTCACTTCCTGTGATAACCAGACCCTTTTCCATAGCCAGTTCTCTTACTTTTTCCAGAACAAGATGAGCAGGGGTAATGTTGTAATTGGTCAGGTTCATAGAAATCTGGGCACGGTTATATTCATCAATATACCAGCCAACTGCTTTACAATGTTTGAAAAGACCATCTTCAAAGACTTTTTCGCCATTGGCATCTTTCACGATTTTACCGTTGGCATCGCGTTTTAACCTGCCTTTTTCGCGAATCAGTTCAGCAATATCCTGTGCTTTCTTTTTATCTCTGGTATTTAAGTTTATATTGTAAGCAATCAGAAATTCTCTCGCACCAATCACGGTAGCACCTGATTTTTCATTGAAAGCGAAAGGACCGAAATCTGGTCTCCAGTATTCATCTTTCATTTTATCCGGTAAAGCTTCATATTCGCCTTTTCTAACTTCAGCCAGATTGGCTCTTTCTGGTCTGCTGGCAGAATATTCATAGAGATAAACCGGTATCTGCAGTTCTTCGCCCACTCTTTTAGCAAGCTTTTTGGATAATTCCACACATTCTTCCATAGTCATACCGGTAACAGGGATAAATGGGCATACATCGGTCGCACCCATACGGGCATGAGCACCATGATGTTTTGACATATCAATCAGTTCAGCCGCTTTTTTGATGGCTAAAAAGGCTGCTTCCACCACAGCATCAGGCTCACCTACAAAAGTAAATACGGTTCTGTTGGTGTCAGCACCCGGGTCAACATCTAAAAGAGTTACATTTTTTACTGACTTAACCTGAGCAGCAATTGCATCAAGAATTGCCCGGTCTCTGCCTTCGCTAAAGTTTGGTACACATTCAACGAGTTTCATTTCTCCTCCAGTGATTTTATATCTTAAGGCTAATTTCTTTTTTTACACTATTTTGTCCAATATTTTTTTTAATGAGGTGTTTTTTTGACTCTAATCACCTGAAATTAAAAAATATCTTGTCAAAATATCAACATTTCAATATTTTGCACTTATTATTGTGAACGTACAATAAAGGAGGGGGTAAACATGAAACATGAATTGAAGATTTTGGCTCTATGCACCAGAAAAGATATTATCGTTCAGATTGAAAATGAATTGGAAAATCTTGAAATTAATTATCGATTGGTCGATATATACGAATTAGATGACATTAATGAAACACTTAGTCAGGAAGATATGGATATTGTTGCCATTGATATGACTATGACTGAATGTTCTTATATGGATTTACTGCAGAATATTAAAGAAAACTATCCTCATCTTGTAAGAATTCTTATTGCTGAAGAATGGTCAAAAGAACTGGTGGTTCAAACCAACGATCTGGTACATCTTATCATAGAAAAACGTTTTCTTTCTGAGACTCTGATAGATACCATAATCCGTGCCCAACAAATGAGGGGCTTACTTAAGAATGATTATCTGACGAAGTTAATCAATTCGTTTGATGAACTACCCATCATGCAAAATGTCTATATTGAACTACTTCATTTACTCAAATCTCCCAATGTTCCCCTAAAAAAGATTTCTGACATTATCTCTCAGGAATTCTCATTAACCGCTAAAATTCTTCAAGTCTCCAATATGTCTATTTTTACTCATATTGGCAGAATAAATAATATACAGCAGGCAGTTGTTTTCTTAGGCACCAATGTTATTCGTGCCATAATTCTTTATCTGCAGGTTTTCAACTTTGAAAATCAGAATTCTGAAGAGTTGAAAATGATTCGTCAACTTGAACGTCATTGCATTAAGGTAGCTGAATTTGCCAAAAAATGTGCCGTTTATTATCAGTGTGCAAATGACATTCAGGATAACACCTTTACTTCATCATTGCTTCATGATATTGGGAAGCTGATAATTGTTACAAAAACCGATAAATGGGAAGACATTGAACGATACGCCTTAGAGAATAATAAATCGATTGTAGAATCAGAAAAAGCAATTCTGGGGACAACTCACGCTGAGATAGGTGCATATCTGCTGAATTTGTGGGGTTTCCCTCAGGATGTGGTAAATGCGATTGCTTTTCATCACTATCCTTCCAATTCCAAGCAGAACAATCTTAGCCCGCTCACCTTTGTACATATCAGTGAATCCTTTATTACCGGAGAGCAACTTGACAATGAAGACAAAATCCTGCAGCTTCTTGATACTGATTATATGGAAAAGATAGGTATTGCAGGGGATATTCCAGTATTGACCAGACTCTTTAATGATTAGAAATAAATGATTTCGTACGACAAGCATCCTGCTTGTTGAAAACTATAGAAATACTTAATTTCGTACGACAATTCCCCTCCTATGGAGGGGTGCCCCTTTGGGGCGGGGTGGTAAGTTGGTTAATAATGTATGCTTTATATAGCTAACCAGATGATACTAATTATTTTAAGTAATATATAAACCTTGAATTTATAAAAATTTTCTCTAACTTACCACCCCGGCACTCCGTGCCACCCCTCCATGGGATGGGAATTTTTGTTTCTCTTTTTTTAAATGTTTTACGACTAACTTCCTTAGCTTAATTTCATTGGGCAAATCACTTGATATATAGTAAGTTACAATGTAAGCACCGTTTGTGCGGTAAATTAAGGATAGATGCAAAATGACGTAAATCCGCTCTGATTAACAAGCAAAAACTCTTTCTCATCAGGGAAATCCTTCACACGACTCATGATAACAATCATTAGGTAAGACTGGTAAACAGCATATCATCAAATCAAACTCAGAGTTCATGATCTCTCTTCCCAACAAAGAATTATTCAATCGATACGCATATTTAACCACTTTTAATACACCCTGTAAGACCATCTTATATAAACTCAAAGCAGCAAGCATTTGTTTCAACTGAGTAGTCAGGCCAATTGGGGCCAACTGATGAAGCTGATATTTACGAATCAGGCTGTGGCATATCATCAGAAATATGGAATAGGCATTATTCCCGCGTTTTCTGAGAGAGGGATACCTTTTTTTATACAGCTGTGCATAAGTCTGTAATTCTCTTTTGCTTTTGAAACTTAATGTCTTCCATAAGTCATGAACGACCTGATTCATCGCTTTGATATAAAGATTCTGAGCCTGCATTTCATGACTTGTTTTCTTTCTGTAGATACATATCTTTCCCTGATAATACCAGGCAAGGTTCATTTCTCCTGCCCTTTTTGGGTAATCATGATGATGATTCTGATTAAAAAAAACTCTCATACACTTACTCTCCTATTAATATAATAAAATATTTCCAAATAAAAGCAAATACTTTTTCATATTATTTCCTTATCTCCCCTGTTAAAATCTGTCTGTTTTCTTCAAATCTTCAGTCTGGCAATTTGATATTGCAAGTAGAGCGTAAATAAGAATGAAAGAGGAGTAAAGGAGGGATGAAACAGGGCAGAAAAGAAAAAGTTAAGTCATTATTATCTGTAGAATCAGAAAAGATATTTTGGGTTTACTTTAGTTCTCTGACAAACCTGTCAGTAACAATAATCTGTCATTTAACTAATGGAGATTTTTTATCTTATTATTTTTCTATTAGTTGTAATTCTTTTTAGATTTTTGTAAAATTATACTTGATGAACTCGTAATTAATCAGTACAAAAAAAAATCAAATTTTCTGAAAATATATGATTAAACAGCAAATTCAAAATTGTAACCCCTAATTTTTGAAAATTTGAAGTTAAACAAGACCTTTTTTAAGTAAAAATCACTAA
>JAKQQL010000142.1:0-3463 GCA_029564175.1 Candidatus Cloacimonadota bacterium | reverse complement strand
CCGTTGTAATCTCGATATTCTCAGTGATTGTAATGGATGCACTTTTTAGTTTATTCTACATGATTTAAACAGATAAAGGTTCGAAAATGAATAAAAATGAAAACTCTGGAAGCAAATTGGCTAATCCGGTGATAGAAGTTCGTAATCTTGTGGCAAAATATGGCGAACGAACGATTTTAGACGACATTTCACTTGATATCTATCAGGGTGAAGTTACGGTTATATTAGGCTCAAGCGGTGGTGGAAAAACGACTTTTCTAAAGAATATCATTCGGTTAAATCAGCCTTACTCGGGTTCAGTTAAGATCTTTAATGAAGAAGTAACCCAAATGGATGAGGAAACTTTTGCCAGAATCCTGCGACGAGTCGGAATGCTTTTTCAGAATGGTGCTTTATTAAACTCCATTGATATTTATGAAAATCTATGTATTCCTCTGGAACAGCATACCCATTTGCCAAAAGATGTCGTTGAAAGAATGGTAAGAAAAAAGTTGGATTTGGTTAATTTGTCTCATGCGTTGTATTTACTACCTTCTGAACTTTCAGGTGGTATGAAAAAAAGAGCGGCGCTTGCCAGGGCAATTGCGCTTGATCCTGAGATATTGTTTTTTGACGAGCCTTCTGCGGGTTTGGATCCAATCACTTCTGCTCAACTGGATGAGCTAATACTGGATTTAAAAAATTTGCTGAAAATATCCATCGTAGTTGTAACTCACGAGCTTGCCAGTATTCACCGGATAGCAGACAGAATCATCTTTTTACATAAGGGAAAGCTGGTATTTCATGGATCACTGGATGACGCAAAGCTTTGTCCTCATGAAACTGTTCAGGAATTCTTCAGGGTCGGGAGATTTGAATAATGGATTATACAAAAATTTTAAATAAAATTAACAAAGAAGTTAAGCCTTATTTTGGAAAAGGAAAGGTCGCCTCATATATTCCTGCTTTATCCAGAATCAATCCCAACAAGTTTGGGATTTCAATTCAATGTATTGATGGAAAAGAATATCATCTTGGTGATTCGTACGAGCCTTTTTCCATTCAAAGCATCTCAAAAGTTTTTACCCTTGCAGATGTGTTTTACCAGATCGGTTCAAAATTATGGACAAGGGTTGGCAGAGAGCCTTCAAGTAATCAGTTTAATTCATTAATTGAGCTTGAAATCGACAATGGAATACCGAGAAACCCTTTTATCAATGCGGGTGCTTTGGTAATTACTGATATGATATGTGAACAGCAAGTTGGTCCTAAACTTCATATTCTGAACTACATTCGAAAATTATGTCATAATCCTAATATTGAATATAATGAAGAAGTCGCAGAATCAGAAGCTCAAAATGGATTCAGAAATGCTGCTTTGGCAAATTTTCTTAAAAGTTGTGATAATCTTAAGCAACCAATAGATCAGGTATTAGATACCTATTTTAAACAATGCAGTATTGAAATGAGTTGTGCTGATTTAAGTCATGCTTGTCTCTTTTTAGCAAATAATGGTAAAACACTGAATAATACAAGAGAAATACTAAGTTTCCGACAGACAAAAAAAGTAAATTCTCTGATGATGATATGCGGATTATACAATGAAGTTGGAAATTTTGCCTGGAGAGTCGGATTACCAGGTAAAAGCGGAGTTGGTGGGGGAATTGTGGCGGTTGTACCAGGAAAGCTGGTGATAACTGTTTGGGCTCCAGAACTTAATCAAAATGGTAATTCATTTGTCGGTATTAAAGCACTCGAGTTGTTTACAACACTTACGAAAAGATCAATTTTTTAAAAAGTCTTCTTTATAATATTGGATGAATAGGAGGAGGAAATATGAAAAAAGTATGGATAATCATCTGTATAATGATGATATTGATGCCATTTTCTTTACATGCCAGACGTTTTGCACGTTGGTACACCAGTATGGGGCAGTTTACAGCAGTCATTCGTAATGATATTATGCCGATAACCGGCAATAATTTTATCGAACTGGCACAGACCTATTTTTATGACAATCTGGTTTTTCACAGGGTTGTTGAAGGTTTTGTCATTCAGGATGGGTGCCCAAATGGAACAGGGACAGGTGGACCAGGTTATACAATTCCGGATGAATATTCCCCATTGATATTACACGATGCGCCAGGTGTTCTAGCAATGGCAAAAACTTCCCAGCCAAATTCAGCCGGATCACAGTACTACATTACTTTAGATGCATTTCCGCATTTGGATGGAAATTATGCTGCCTTTGGAAAAGTGATTGATGGGATGAGTGTTGTTTTTGATATTAGTCATGTGCCTGTGAATTCAAATAGTCATCCTCTGGTTGATGTTGTGATTGATTCACTGAGAATACTGGGTTTAGAGATTAATAGCATTTCTCCTGCTGATACTGTTTTGACAACTCAGGTCAGTAATGATCTTTCATTTTTTGTTGATGCTTATGACGTAAATCAGTTTGTTGATGCAAATTATGAATGGTATATCGATAATGAGCTGATACAAAACGCTCAGAGTTCTGAATTTGTTACTCAATTTTCTCAGACAGGTGAGCATTTGGTTAAATGTATTGTTTCAGATGCTGATGTGGATTATCCAATCATCTGGCATGTTCATGTTAATCCGCTCTCAACAGATGAAAATATTGTTCAATCCAATATGATTACTTCTGTATCCTCATACCCAAATCCTTTTAAACAGTTTGTTAACCTCTCTTATCAGATAAAAAGACAAGACCAGGTTAATATCAGTATCTACGATATAAAAGGGCGTATTGTAAATCATTATCAGAATATCAGAAGCAGATCTGGAGAAAATACATGGCAATGGAATGGTAAAAATTTCAATAATCAAATCGTTGCTAATGGCATTTATTTGTATCGTATAGAATCAAACGGAGCAGCTGTTTCGGGCAAAATGATTATGATGAAATAAGCAGATAAACTATTAAAATGCAAAAAATCCCCTCATAAGAGGGGATTTTCATATATTGTGCGATTAGTCTCTATTGTATAGATCTCGGGTATATACTTTTTTTTCTACATCACTTAACAAATCACACATTCTATTGCTGACAATGACATCAGAGATTTTTTTAAATTCATCTAAGTCTTTAATTACACGTGAATGGTAAAAATGATCTTCTTTCAGAACAGGTTCATAAACGACTACTTCAATGCCTTTTGCTTTAATGCGTTTCATAATTCCTTGGATAGAAGATGCTCTGAAGTTGTCGGAATCCATTTTCATGGTGAGTCGGTAGATACCAACGATTTTAGGTTTTCTTTTAAGAATCATGTCTGATATATGATCTTTTCTTGTACGGTTTGCTTCAACAATCGCTGAGATAATCTCATTTGGGACATTCTCATAATTGGCACGTAATTGTTTAGTGTCTTTTGGCAGACAATAACCGCCGTAACCGAATGAAGGATTATTGTAATGGGATCCGATTCTTGGATCCAGACCAACTCCTTCTATAATC
>JAKQQL010000126.1:0-4075 GCA_029564175.1 Candidatus Cloacimonadota bacterium | reverse complement strand
AAAAGATCTTGACAAATAGACTAAAGAAAATTTAAATTGTAATCAAAGTCAATATAGAAGTGAAATATAAGAAAAAAAATCTTGTATTACTTTGAAAACAAAGGGTTGGAACTTTACACCAACATTTGGGACTTAACTTAGAAAGCTTAATCAAGCTTAAAAACAGGTAAAATTGCATAATAAATAAATCTTTACAAAATAATGTTTGACAAAATTTAAAAAATACACTATTCTGTACAAATGGAGGATTGATTATGAAAAATAGTATATCTGCAAAATTGATTAAACCATTAGTCATTTTGATTGTGTTAGGTGTTTCAATTCCATCTTTTATTGCTTATTTTCAGCAACGAAGCATGATTAACAAGATGATGAAGGAAGAAGCTCAATCTGCCTTATCAGAATTAAGTCAGCAACAGGAAACGTCAGAAAATGCAATTTCTTTACTAAAGCAAGCATCAAAGAAGAATTACTTAAGAATTACACGTGCCGTGTCATTTATTATTCAGCAAAACCCATCAATATTATCTACAGAGAATATGACTGCACTTGCTAAAACCATTAATGTCGATGAACTTCATGTCACAGATGAAAAGGGTGTTTTGTTATGGGGAAATGTGCCTGGCTTTTTTGGATTTGATTTTAATACGAGTGATCAGACAAAGCCATTTATTCCAATGCTAAATGATAAAAGTTTAGAAATTGCACAGGATCCATCAGAACGCGGTGTTGATAAAGTGTTGTTCCAATACATCAGTGTGCCCAGAAGGGACAAAGCAGGTATTGTTCAGATTGGAGTTGCACCTACTGAATTGCAAACTCTTATTGAAAGTTCTGATATCAACAAGTTAATATCTACGATTAAAATTGGTGAAAATGGATTTGGTGTGATTGTTGATAAAGACTTCAATATTGTCGCTCATCCTGATACTTCTTTGATTAAAAAGAATATTAGTGAAATAGGTATTGAAAGCAGTAAAATTACTGGCGAAAAAGGTGATTTTAAGTTTAAGAATGCAGGCAGTCGATACTTATCATATTATCAGATGAAAAATGACTATTATGTCTTATCTAATGTGAAAATCAGTGATTATACAGCACCTTTGACCGGGTTGCTTTTAATGATTATATTATCTGTTATTGGTGCAACCGTGATCATGGTATTCTTTACACTCAGACTGACAAAGAGAATTATTATCAATCCGCTGACTCAGATCAATAAAAGACTGGATGAGATATCTCAGGGTGAAGGTGATCTGACTCAGAAAGTTCATATTGATACTGAAGATGAATTTCATAATCTGGCACATTCTTTTAACTGCTTTGTTGACCAAATTCGCAGTATCATTTCAGAAGTAAAAAAACAATCAGATGAACTGTACAGTACTTCAAAAATTGTCTATCAGACTACTAATGAACTGACAGGTCTTGCCTTTGAGTTGAATACACAAACAACCGTTGCATCGGCAGCCTCAGAAGAAGTTTCATCCAATTCTAATACGATTGCGGCTGCAGTTGAAGAAACAGCTACGAATATTCAGAATATCAATCTGGCAGCTGACCAAATGTCTCAAAAAATGACAACAGTCGCTTCTGCATCAGAACAAACAGCAACGAATGTCTCTGAAGTTACCAAACTGATTCATAATCTTCAGGATAATACCGAAAAGACACGTAATGCCATGGAAAATGTACTGAGTATGATTAATACGACTGCATCTTCCATTGAACAAATTAATTCTAATATTATCCAGATTGCCAGAAATACCCAAAATGCCAATAAAGTATCAACAACTGCCAATGAACAGGCAAAGAATACCTCAGAAACGATGTTTGAATTGCAAAAGGCAGCACAAGAGATAGGCAAGATTGTAAAAGTGATTAATGCGATTGCTGATCAGACTAATATGTTAGCGCTTAATGCAACCATTGAAGCTGCATCTGCCGGTGAAGCCGGTAAAGGCTTTGCTGTGGTTGCTAATGAAGTTAAAGCGCTTGCTAAACAGACTTCCGAAGCAACTGAACGTATTGCTGAGCAGATTGAAATGGTTCAGCAGGCAACGAATCATTCAGTCAATTCTATGCAAACAATCAGTCAGACGATTGTTGAATTAACCGATATTAACTCAAATATTGCCCAAAGTATTGATGTACAGAGCAGAACCATATCTGAGATCAATCAATCTGTACAACAGGTTTTAACTGAGACAAACCGAGTTGAAAAATACACATTAGCCAATAAAGACCTGGCAGGAGAAGTGACCACCAATACCAGTCAGGCAGATATTGGTGTAAGAGAAATTGCCAAAGAAACTTCAGGAGCTGCAATCTCTGCAAAACAGGTTGCTGAAAATATCAATGATATATCTTTTGGCGTCAGAGAAGTTTCCCGATCAACTCAGGAGATTAGTACAGGTATTTCTGAAATATCTCAGACCATGTCACAGATCGCAAGAGTATCAGAACAAACAGCTACCGGCGCTGAAAAGAATCAGGCTGCAGCAGATAATTTAAACTCCATATCCGATGCGATATATAACTTAGTAAAGAAGTTTAAAGTATAATCATCACTTTTATGAGAGGCAGGGAAACCTGCCTCTTTTGAATATATGGAGAGTTTATGAATCTTGAAAAATATAAGTTTTTAATCATGGCTGTGATCAGTCCTTTGGCTATTATTTTGTTGGTTCTGCTGATAAAATGGATAATGTTTCCAATGGCGAATGAGAAGTTAAGCGATCCGATTGATGTTTATCAGGATCCTGTTCAGAAAGAGACACTGGCAGAGCCTTTTATCATCGAACGAAAGGGATATCAGTTTACAGTTAAACCGCTTGCTGAGTTTGATATCAGTGCGTTGGTTGTTTCAAAGAAAAAATATTTCAGTGGTATTGATGCGGATATTGTACCTTTGGATTTGGGGGTTTGCTGGGGTGATGTTGCCAAACCTGAATATTTGAAATCTCTGCAGTTTCAACAGTATATGCGATTTTTGATCTATAGGATTAAAGGTGCATTGCCCTTTGGATACGATTATATCGGAACGCATGCCGGTAATATTCATATTGTACCAGCTAATAAGCGTATTAAAAAAGTCGCACTATCTTTAGGTAAAAAAGATAAAATCAGAATGCAGGGCTATCTGATCAGTATTCGCAGTAATAATTACAAGTATCTATATACCAGAAACAGCAGTTTAACCCGGGAAGATACCGGTGATGGTGCCTGTGAAGTGATGTGGGTCAATCGAATCAGAGTGAACAACAAGCTGTATTATTAGAGTTTGTTGATTACATTTTTAATCTAGTATAGAGGTAATCCAAACTGTTGTTGAGTCGTTTCATCTGATTGTTGAAAAAATGAGTAGTTGCTTCATTGACAATTTCAGGGTTTTTATCCAGTGCGATAAAGCTGTTCTCTAAATCGCGTATATAAGCCTGTCTGTCTTTGGCTGAAGATATGATGATAGGCGGGTAGAGATCATGCATTAACACCCAATTTTCTGAGAGTCTGGCAACTCTGCCATTGCCATCGGTAAAAGGATGAATTCTGACAATTTCATGATGCAGATATATGGCTTTAATAATTGAATTTGATATTTCTGCTGAATTGTAAAACATATTGTCCATCAGTGAATAGATACGTTTGGCTTCAGGGGGATTCAGTCTGCCGATTTGAACAAGGGTTTTTCGGTAGGTGCCGTTACATTTTGAATGACTTTCAGGGTCAAGCAGGTAGTGAATATAAAGAATATCTTTATGATCGCAAATACAATGGTTTTTGATCACTTCATCGGCAATATATTCCAGACCCTGTGCCAGATGGGAGAGGTAGGATTCTGCTTCAAGACGACTGCTGGCTTCAAATTGGGCACTCTTGGCATTCATGACATCCTGAAGTCTGAGTAAGCCTTTGAGGTAAGAACGAAATAATTTCAAATTGTTATATTGTTTTTCGTAAACGAGATAACGAAATAGTTTTTTCTTTTTCTCTTCAAGAGATATCAGTAAGGTTCTGTCTATTCTTATATTTTCCGGATCAAGTAAAAACATATTTTATCCTTCCTGTATTAGAT
>JAKQQL010000049.1:0-1092 GCA_029564175.1 Candidatus Cloacimonadota bacterium | reverse complement strand
CTGTGTTCAATCATATTTTTTTCCCATCTTTAAATCTTCTAACAATTTTTTCAGTTCTGGCTTAAGTTTTAATCCATTGTGTGTATTTAAAAGATTATCCCTTTCATCAGGATCATCTATAACATTATAAAGTTCTGGCTTCCGCCTTCCACCATATTCAATGTAAATGTGCGAATCAGTTCGGACAGCGCAAATATCTGGAACATTATAGGGAAATTCCTTAAAATATTCATAGAGCCATGCTTTTCTTCCAGAAGCTTTACCAGACAGCACTATTGGCTTTAAACTTTTTCCTTCTGTATATGATGGTATAGGAATACCCGCTAAATCAAGTAACGTGGGTGCCAGATCAATATTTAATACCATTTGATAAGCTTTTCTTCCAGGATTTTTAATGAGCCCGGGATATCGAATAATAAAAGGAATTCGTATGGCTTCTTCATAAGCCCATCTTTTATCAATCAAACGATGCTCTCCCCAGAAGTAACCATTATCTCCTGCATACATAACAACAGTGTTTTCCGATATTCCTGATTCATCTAACGCTTTTAGTATTCTGCCAATCTGCCTGTCAAGTGCTACAACAGTTCTGCAATAGTTGAGATAATGATGTCCCAATGTACCAAACGTACCAGCCCATGTTCCGCCCTGTACTGTTGTTACCCACGGATCAGATTCTTTGGGCAATAGTTGTTTAACATCAACATCATTATACAAATTTTTTAAATCATCTGGTGGCAGGAAAAGCTGATGAACAGCTTTGTGCGACAGATATAAGCAGAATGGATTTTTCCGTTTAGTTTTAATAAATTCTATTGCAAAATCGGTTAAATCATCAGTAATATATTTACCTTTTCGTTCTGTTAAAACGCCATCAATGTATAGCGGACAATCAAAATATCTCCCCTGACCTTCCTGAATGGTAAAAGAAATAAATCTATCAACCCCTCTCAGTTTTGGGAGCCCTTTTCCGGGCATGTGCCATTTCCCAATAAAAGCAGTATCATAACCTGCTTGTTTTAGTATTTCTAAAAATGTTATATTTTCATTATTCCATACAGTCAGGTTGTTTTTAACACCATGGGTGTGAGC
>JAKQQL010000511.1:0-17073 GCA_029564175.1 Candidatus Cloacimonadota bacterium | reverse complement strand
AGATTAATTTATGATTTTTAGAATGTCTTCTTGAGCACTTTTTAAAGATTTTTCCAAAAATGAATTTTGTTCTTGAAGAGATTTGGTTTCACTCTCAACATTTTCGGTTGTTGAAATAATTTCATTCAACCTATTTTGTTTTTGCATTAATGCATATCCAAATTCAACATCTAGATTGCTAAATTCATTTGCAACATCGGTTTCATCAATACTGGCCAATGCTCCATTTGTCAAATCTCTCATTGTAATGTTAGGCATCCGTTATCCTCTCCTCATTTTTGCAACTATTAACTTTGTATATTCACTCAAGAATTCTTTTAATTCTTCCCTTGCAAGGGTAAGTAAGTTGTTATTAACTTCTAAATTTCCCACTGGAAAAACTGTTTTAGAAACGATTGAAGAAACAAAAGCATCAGAATATGCCGGATTATGAACAGCATCATAAGTCACCAATTCAAATTGATTGATCTTATTTACGTTAGAATTATCATAAGAAATATCTTGTTCTGTAAGCGCTCTAATTGAAACGCCTACTTTAACCTTATCTCTCAGAAGGGATGAAAGAATTACACCATTGGGAGTATCAAGAGTTTCAAATCTTCCAACAACATGGCTGCCATCCATTCTCAAATCAGAAATAACCATAGCAACATTCTTTAACATTACCGTAGCTAATCTATTAACATCTGTAATATCGTCGGGATGATCTAATTCACCCAACAATCTTCGATCTGTAATAATTGAACCAGCCTTTTGAATAGCTGACATTAAACCAGATTTAGGAAACATATGGCCATTAGCATTTGGAACGTCTGCTTCCTGAAATACACAATCGACCACGACTTTTGGCCCAAGAAGGGATTTATCTTCTTTGGATGTAGAAGAAGCCACAATTGTATATTCTAATTTTGGAGATACAACAGTTCTAATTAATGATCTCATCTGTATTACCTTCTTCAAAGGACGTATTGCCTTCTTCTAACATTGGTTCTGGATTTATTTCAACTTCATCCGTCTGACCAATCTTATTTACAACATCCATAATTTCATTTTTAACTATTTTATCCATTATGGCAACCATTACTGTAACGGCTTCAACATTGTTATCAATACTGACCTTATCATTGTCTTCAATACTCTCGGAAAGAGTTGCTAAAGCTTCTGATAATTCCATTTCTGGTTTACCTTCAAATTCGGGTTTGCCATACTTGAAAGAAAGATTTCTAAGTTCCTGAACAATTTCCATATTATCATTTGATTCTGGAGCCATTTCATTGTTCAATTCTGTTTCGCCATCAGAAGGCATTATAATGTCATTATCGGCCTGAACAGGTGTTGGTTTCTTATTAAGAACCTTTTGCATCCTTGCCAACTGTTCTTCAATTGATTGAGCCTCACCAGTTGGTGATTGTTTTGATCCCATTGAAATATTTTCATCATCTTCCATTGGTTCAAAATCATCATCCATGAATTCATCATTTTCAGGCTCAATTTCTTCGGAACCACCCACGATCTGTTCTTGAAGGTTTTCAATTTTTTCTTGAACATTTTCTAATGATGTTGACATTTCAGGATTATTTGTTGAAATGTTTTGAGAGATTTCCTCAATGGACTTTTTCAATTCTTCAAATTGTGCATTAACATCTGATGAACCTTCTGATTCATCTTTCATGGTTTCTATTGGTAAGCCTTCAGATTCAGAAGTTTCAGGTTCAATTAAATTTTCATCTTCCTGTTCTTCTTCTGCTACAACCATTGAACTTAATTCAACTTCTTCTTTTTGGAGTTGAACATTTTCTTCTTGATTTTCCACCGTATTATTTTCTAAATTTTCAGGAGTTGAAATATCTTCACTTGTTTCTTCCATTGTAATGTTTTCAACAAGTTGGGAATACCCTTCCAATTTCGATTTAAATTCTTCAAGTTGTGTTAAAACTTCTTCCATATTAACCTCACCCGAAGATTCGGTATTTGTGAAAGTATTAAATTCATCAAGTTTATCATTGACAAAAAGTTTAATATTGATTAACTGCGTCACAATATCCATATCACTGACATTATCAATAGCATTTTGAACAAGATCAACAATTTCTTGAGCATAGTCAGAAATTTCAGTTAGTTTATCCAACATTCCTTGGCTTTCATTTGTATCCTCTTCTGGCATTTCCATTTCAGGTTCTTCACTTGGCGTTCCTTCTGGCATTTCTTTTGTTTCATCGGTTGTATCCAACTCTTCAGATACCAAAGGAGAATAATTTGAAAGACAGTCTTGAAGATTGGCAGTGATATATTCACGAATCATAAATAACGTATTGGTATCCAAATTAGGCACATTCAATTTAATATTTTCAAGAATAGCTTTATCTGAATCCGACATATCATCACTAAGACTTGCAACCGAATCAATCCCAGAAGAAATATCAGATAAAAGTTGATTTCTTGGATCGAAATTTGGCATATTTTTTAACCCCCATATATAATGAAACTAAATATCTAGTTTAATTTCTTCTTTTTAACTTTCTGGTGAGACTGTTTCTGATGTTTCCATACCAGATTCTTCTCCGCCCATTTGTGGTAATTCTTCCTCTGTCGTTTCTTCTGGTTCTTCCGAACCAAAATCAGATTCCCCAAATGTTTCTACATCGCCAAATCCACCACCAGATGACCCACCCATTTCTCCCATGTTTTCATCTTCTGGATTCTTAAATATTGTCATCTTCTTTTCTTCTTCCTTTTCTTTTTCCATTTCCTGCAATTCTTCTTCCGTCAAACCAATGATATTTTTGGCTAGCCATTTCATTGAAATATTTGGTATCATTCCCTTTAAATCACTAGCAACCGAAATTCTATTACTCATATTTTCTAAACGAATATTATCTTCAAGATTTTGTGGTTCTGGCAATGAAATGGTGACGGAACCAACCAATTCAGGGTATCCCATAATGATTAAACAATTGTCAACCAATTGATTTAATCCAATATTAACATCTGTTTGAAGTTTTTTAATTTGTCGGGCAAAATTTACATCTTCCAATGTCAATAATGCTCTTGTGCTAGTTCCTTCTTCATTAGCTAAATATGCAGGTGGAACTCCAAGAGAGCTTAAAAGTTTCTTTTTCCAGTATTCCATATCTTCAATATTTGTCGAAAGGTCATCGCCTGGAATACTTTCAATTGTTAAGAGTGATGTGCCCCCAACGGTTCTTGACCAATAATCTTCATCAATTGATAAAAGATCAGGAATGGAATCGATTGACAACCCTTTTGAAGTGTCAATTACTTTTTCCCTTTTTATTTGATTCTTAACACCTTCCATAAAAGAAGGGACTTCAGCTTCTGGCATATTTCCACATTCAACACCAAATAACTTCCTTGAAGGTGCTCTTGTTACGCGAGCAATGGATAATGCAGCTTCATTTAATAGAAGTTGTTTTGCAATTGATCTGACAGCGTCAAGAACACTAGTGCCATAAGGTGAATACATGTTATTACTTGTAATTGACATGTGAACATAATGAGATGGTTGAATATATTTAATCTTTGCTCCCATTTCTTTAACTGCATCATTTATAATTAATGTAAGATCTTGAATTTCCCTTTCTGACATTGGTTTTTTTGTTTCAGAAGAAACAACAACCGTATTTCTTCTTTGTTGTGGTAATTCAATTTGCAATGTGGGCAAATTCTTAGCCAATAAATCAACTAATAATGATTTTTGATTCACATCCAATTGGACAATCAAACCCAATTCAATATCAGTCATTTTATCAAACAAAAGAATACATTTCTTTGGATCATGAATAATAAACTTTGGACTATCGAGAGTTTTTTTAATTTCAATAAATGTATCACCATATAAACATGTTCCAAAAACAAATGACGGAAGAATTTTCAATTCCATTTTTGTTTTATCCAGAATTAATTTAACAATTTCCAATCCTTTTTTACCAATTGGGCCTTGAACTGGATCAAGATGAAGTGTATTTGTTTTGTTGCCAATATTAGGTGCCAAAACAGAATCGGAAATAATCGTGACTGCCTTATTAGCTTCTGGTATTCTCATTATGATAGATTCATAATCTTTATACCTTCCAACTCTTCCCATTTCCAAATCAAATAATTTTTCATATTGAAATGATGAAAATTCAAATGATTTAAATAAATGGTTAATTCCTTCATCGTCCAATATCTTTGCTATATTTAATGTGTTATTATTTATATCATAAGCAGATTCCTCTTTCTTTTGAACAACAAAAACATTTATTAGCTTTTGAAGTTTCTCTCTTAATCCAGACAAAAGAGGCTTTTTATACAAACCAGATGAGAAAAATGCTAAGTCTTGCTTAGCATATGAATCATTCTTGATTGATCGATTATCCATGATTTTCTACTAGCTATCCTTTCCATCTTACTAAATTTAGGTATTGGTTTTAATGATAATTTAATATTATCAATACCCATTAAAATTGCAAAACCTGTTGACATTCTTCCTTTAATAAAATACTCTTTTCCAAGATATCTGACTTTATCAAATTTTCTAAATCCAAACAACTTTCCAGTTGGTATTCCTTTTTCAGATCGAATTCCTTTAGTCTGCTGATAATCACCTTTAGAAACGCATCTCTTATAAATCACATTATCAGTCTTAAAAGTTACAGGGTTACCTTGACAAGCTATCACTACTGCATCAATATAATGTTCCTTTGGGTAACCTAAATTAAATCGATTTTCTTTAGTTACATATCCATGAGTTTCAATGGCTTCAGGCAATCTTTTCATTAATTGAAACCTAATGCTATTCATCTGCGTAGCATGTTTTAGATTGCCTTTAACTTTTCCACCATTAATAACAATCTTTCCATCATGAACTGCATCATGACATGTTTTACAGAGAGTGATTAAATTATCAGGCTCATCGGAACCATTATTACTTCTAAAAATAATATGATGTACTTCTAATCTTTTATCTTTGGATTTACCTTTACAATGTTGACATTTGTAAGAATCTCTATCTAAAATAAATGCTTTAGTATTTGCAAAACCGTAGTTAGTTCCTCTTTGATAAGCCCATTTCTTTATTTTTTCATTATATAAAGCAGGATTTTTCATTAAATGTGGATCGAAGTTAGCAGTTTCAATAATCAATTTAGTTATTGGAAGAATTGATTTAACAAAATTGATTTCTTTCAAATGACTATTGAATTTACTAACCATTGTAGGAGAAAACCTATCTTTTTTAATAGAATTCTTCCTATTAGCCCAACGAGCTTTACGATATCTAGTTTTTCTATTTCTTCTATTTCTACGAGCAGTAGCCCTGCTTTTCATAGTTTTGGTGATGTCATTTCTAATAGTAATTTCAGACATATAGATAACTTCTTCTTTATCATTAACAACCGCACTACCAATTTCACTACTACCAGTATCAATTCCATGAGTTAATGACTGCTTATAGCCACTAGAGCCATATAAAAGTTTGATAGTGAATGGAGTTCTTCTAATTACTTTTGCTTTACCAAGTTTTAATAAAATTCTTGCTTTTCTAGGTGAACATGGCATTAATGGTTTTCCATGTTTGTTAATAACATAAACTACCATAAAGTTTATCTCCTTTATACAAAGAAGTTATGCCTATTTAACTAGTTGGAGTGCTAGTTAAAATTGGACTTCCTCTCGATCAGTTAAGAAGGCTTCGCATTGTGGTTGACTGTCTCATTCTGCCTTAAGACTGTTTACAGAGCCACGAAAGAGCATTGAACTGAGGCGACATTCAAAGGTTTCTACATCCAACTTAACGGCTACCGGTTTTTTAAACTCCTACTGGTGATCTGGTGAAGATGACCCTCTAATCAAATTCAATTAGAAGGTGCTAAGTCTCGCTTAGCACAGCTTCACTTTCATCCATTAATGTTCACCACCAGATTTTATTGGCCATCATCTTCGTATGAAGGAAAACAATTTGTAGATTTTTCAATCATCCCAAGAATGCTTGACATCGTAATACCAACTGTATCTTTTAAGTTTTCCGATTCTTCTTTTCTTTGTTTGAGGTCTTGTTTCTTCATTAATGTATCAATAATGGTTTTCCTTAATTGTGCTCTTTTGGCTGGCAATGAAGTATATAAATCCATCAATTTTGTCATTGCATCAATATTTGTTGATTTAAGAGAACGAGGGTCTTGAAATGATTGGAACTTTGAAAGAAGATTTAACAATACTTCTTCAACCCTTTCATCTCTTTCTTCTACTAGATTGATATCCTCTTCAATTCTTTCTAAATGTTCCTCTAGTCGCTCGTCTATTTCCATCTTCCGTGTTGATGGTTTCGGTTTCCTTGCCATTTTGTTCAACATCCTTTTTGTGCTCTTCCTGTTTTCCAAAATAGTCCATCTTAATTCCTTTAGTAAGATTGTCAAATTCTGGTGAAAGAGACTTATCAATTTTTATTATTGCTGTTTTTACATCATTCAATAACTTTTTTAATCCAGTTATTTTAACTTTTTTTAATACTTGTTGTCTTCCGTGTTCTGATTGAACACCATAAAAATTCCGAATAGTCAGAAGAATATTTTTAACAATTTCTTCCATTTTCTGATGAAGGTAATTTAAAGAAACCCAAAGATGTTTACAACAAATTCCATCTAAATGAGGATTTCTTTTGACTGGTTTTCTTGATTCACCCGGCCCAAGAATTGAATTTTCTTTTGTTAGAATATAATTAAATCCCCAAAATACCATTGCCGGACAGTTGCACCTAATTCTCCAATTGGTCTTCTTCATTAATTTGGTTAGAAAATCAGAGATTTTATCGTTAGAAACTCCAACCAAGGATAGGTAAAATCCAGCCAAGAGTATTGTTCTGTATTCCGTATTTCTATATCCTTGTTGATAAGTCTTTCTTGATATATCACTATGAGTATATGACACCAAAAGGCCAGAAGAAATGAACTTGAAAATATCTGGATGTTTCATTTTAATGTAAGGTTTCCAATCAGAAGAATTTAGGTGCAATCCTTTTGATTCTGAAAATTGTAAATTTGATTCATCAATAAATGTTTCAAATTTAGCAGATAATACAATCTTTTTCATTAACGTCAAATCCTTTAGGATAGTGAATAATAAAGATAATATGGAAGAACAGACATTGACCACATAGCATGATTACAAAAATAATTTGCACCAGAATCTTTTCTACTGAAATTATTCAAATACTCCCTACAATTACATCTGATGAAAAATTTACTGAATCCATAGAGAGTAAAGAAAGCATATAACATTTGATTATCTAAAAGTCTTTTAAGTTCACCACGAACCAATTCATCCATATTCACATAAGCATTTTTATTTAAATATATTGTTGCATATTGTCTTGTGCTTCCATGAATGGCATCACTTTGAATTGTGTTGAATTTAATAATTCCATTTGCTCGATCATTGACAATTGAAGAAACTTGAAAATTTGATCTCATAACAAGATTTTGTAAAAAGGCAAATATCTTATCAACATTTTTAGTTCCTTTGGAATTTTCTTTTTGTCGAAGTTTTAGAAAGATGTTTGATGGTCTATCAGGTAATAATCTTCTATAAGCAATACTGTCCAAGCTAGCTGAAAGAATTGGTTGTTGATTGACTACATAAGACATTTCATCTTGATTGAAATCAATTAATGTATATGATCTTTCAGAAGAAATAATTGGCTCTTTTTTAATTTGTCTGACTTTATTATGACATTTATTTAGTTCACAAATGATCCGATAATCTTCTTCGGCATCCTTGAGTCTAAATAAATTGCCATCATATTTTTCATTCAGAATCTTTTTAACACCTTCAAAATCTTTATTCTTTCTCAAATAACTATACCTTCCACTCATTTAATATCACCTTATTTGATATTATAATTCAAACATTGGTTTCGAAATTCCATCAATTCCTGAACAATTTTATCCTTATTTTGAAGAAGAAGTTTCATGGAATCTCTTTCTTTTTTCGTCAATTCAACATAATAAGATGATTTTGAAATTTTCTTGCCTTCTTTTTTATTTAGTTGTTTGCCTTGAAGGTTTGTAAATTTTTCAATTTTATGTTGTATTTTGAATTGAAGAAAATCCCGAAAGAGTTTATAAAATTTCTTATTATTCGTATCACAATTAATTTGATTTATTGTGCCGTCATACATGTCCATTGTATTAATAATGGTCGTAGCATTTCGTTCAATAAGTTCTTTAGAAATGTTTTTATTAATAATATCAATGAAAAATTCAGCTAAGATTTTTTGAATTGATGGTTTTCTAGATGATGATAATACGGTAAATGAATAAGATAGAATATTTGATTTTAAGGTTGTCATGTTGGATTCAGTATTTGAAGATTCAATTTCTTCTAAACGTTCTTCAAAATCATTTTCATCATCAATCAATCCGGCCAAATAATCTTCCATGCTTTCTTCTTCTAGATGATTATTTTGATATGTTTTTGTATCCATAACCGATTCGTCATCCAAAGCTTCAATATTATTGTAAAATTTATAATCTGTTAAAGTCTGATGATGATAATTATGTTGATTGATTAGGGCTTTTAAATAAAGAGCACTCCTATGAGCAGTGGCAACAAAAATGCTGAACATAACTTTTGTTGTATCAATTTTTGTAAGGTATTTGATAATACTTATCCAAGCATTATTGACAGCTTCTTCAAATTCATCCATTATTGGTTCGTAGACTTTTGATCCAATAACTTTTCGAATTGACAATTGAACTTTTGGATATATAACATCTAAGATATTATATTTTTGAATGGCACAGTGTTCTACTATTCGAGGATTTCTATTTAGATGCAACCAATGGATCAAACTATATAATTTGTATTTTTCTATATTTGACTTGAGTTCTAATTCATCTTCCAATGTAATTTGAATTTTCTTATTGTTAAGATTTTCTTTGAGATATTTTCTTTTCTTGACAAAAGAAGGATTTTGTTCTTGTTTTTCTTCTCTGTAAAGTCTAACAGCATCAATTATTTCAAGCATGATGATATCAACATTTCTAACACTATAATCTCTTAAAGTCATAATCCGATCTAAATAATTTGGATTGGTCATAACAAGATTTATTAACCAATCGTCTTCTTTAAAAGGCCACCTCATATATTTTTCAGCTGAAGAATCATCTTCCGGCGACAAATCTTCAAAAAATTCTTGATTCATTTTTATCAACTCCATATTTTTACGAAACTCAAAATTTCTAAAATTAACTTATGTGGAGGTTGACAAATTATGCTTACGGAAAATCAAATTGAACAATACATATCATATAGACGTGATCCGATCAAATTTACCTTAGATAATGTTAAAATTATTACTCAAAAAAATGGAAGAATTCCATTTCCATTGTATGATTTTCAGAAGAATCTCATTAAAAAATATTGTAATAAACACAATTTAATTATTTTAAAAAGTAGACAGGTCGGTGCTTCAACCATTGTTCAAGCACTTGCTTTGTGGTCAGCTCTACATTTTTCAAATTACAATATTCTAATTGTTTCGGCTGGTGCTAGAAATGCTAAGAAGTTTTTAAAAAAGATCAAACAAATGTTTCGAGCATTACCACAATGGTATATAGATGAATTTTTGCCACCAACATCAACAAGAAATAAGACAGAAAATGGAACTAAAGACAATGAATCAGAAATGGCATTTACTAATGGGAGCACTATCACAGCACTCCCTGCTACGGAACAAGCCTCTAGAGGTGAATCAATTAGTTTATTGATTCTTGATGAAGCGGCTCATACAGAAAACGTTGAAAATGTTTATAAAGCTATTTATCCAACCATATCAAAAGCAGTTGATACTACTTCAAAAAAACCTTATGGAATACTTATTATATCAACTCCGAATGGTATGGCTGGAACAGGTGAATGGTATTATAATATGTATCAAAATTCTGTTAGTGGTAAAAACAATTTTCATCCTTTACGTGTTCATTGGAGTAGTATTCCAGATTGCACAAAAGAATGGTATTTGGAAAATTGTAAAGCATTAAATTGGGATCAAAGAGCTATTCGACAAGAACTTGAATTATCATTTGAAGCTTCTGGTGATACTTATATCCCAGGCTTCTTACTTGAAAAAATTGATATTGAAGAACCAATTAAGAAACTGGAAGATAATAATTTGTGGATATGGCAAGAACCCATTGAAAAAAGACCTTATGTAATTGGTGTTGATACTGCTTATGGGACTGGAAATGATGATTCAGCTTTTCAAATCATTGATGGATATACATTAGAACAGGTAGCTGAATTTGCTTGTGATACAATTATTCCTGATGATTATGTTGACATTCTTTTAAAATATCAAAAAATGTATAACAATGCTTGGATGAATGTTGAACGAAATGCCTTAGGTAAAATTATCATTGATAAATTATTAAGAATTGATCCAACAATTAGAGGGAAATTATTTAGAGATGGCAATCCCAATGATTTAATTGATCAAAAACATACAGTGAGAAATTCAAAACAGAAAAAGAAAGCTATTCAAGTATTAGACTATGGCACAAATTTGACAGGAGAAACAAGAAATCTTCTATTGACAAACATGAAGAATACATTACTTGAAAAATATTCAAATTTGTTAAATGTTAAAGACGAACGTTCATTTGAACAAATTCAGAATTCGGAATTGATTGGAGAAAAACAATTAGGTATTATTAAATCCGAAAGACTTTTAATGCAATTTTTAACATTCATTTATGACAAACATGGTAGAGTTGCAGGAGCCAGAAAAGATGACTTAGTATTATCCTATGGTCATACAATGTGGGCTTTTATGAAATTAAAAGACCTTTTAAGAACAGACATTAAAGAAGCATTTAATAGTCTATATGGAAATGTAGAATCCCAAAAAGTTCAGGAACAGACAACTCACCTTCTTAAAAAGTATAGTGGAATTGATAAAAAATATAATCTGTCAGATGAAGAGCTTGAGGAAATTCTACAAATTGATTCTAGATCACGAGAAAAAAATGAAGTTAATAGTAGTCCACAGGTAGATGGTGAAAGAAAACAAATAACCGCACAATCACTGAAAGCAATATGGGGTATTAAAGATTAGGGGGATTTATAAGTAAAGCTGTGCTAAGCAAGACTTAGCACCTTCTAATTGAATTCAATTAGAAGGTCATCTTTACCAGATCACCAGTAGGAGTTTTAGAAAGCTGGTAGTCGTTAAGTTGGATGTAGAAACCTTTGAATGTCGCCTCAGTTCAATGCACTTTCGTGGCTCTGTAAACAATTCCAAGGCAGAACGGAATAGTCAACCACATTGCGAAGCCAACTTAACTGATCGAGAGGAAGTCCAATTTCATTCAGCACTCCAACTGACTGAATAGGCATAACTTCTTTGTATAAAGGAGATAAACACTTTATGGTAGTTTACGTTATTAATAAGCATGGAAAACCCTTGATGCCTTGTTCACCTAGAAAAGCCAGAATTTTATTAAAATTTGGCAAAGCTAAAGTAATTAGAATAACTCCATTTACTATTAAACTTTTATACGGTAGTGGACAAGCTAAACAATCTCTAACTCATGGGGTTGATACTGGTGGTGATAAAATAGGTAGTGCGGTCGTTAATGATAAAGAAGAAGTGGTTTATATGTCTGAAATTACGATTAGAAATGATATTACCGATAAGATGAAACAACGTAGCAAATACAGACGTAATAGAAGAAATCGAAAAATTCGATACCGTAAAGCTCGTTGGGCTAATAGGAAGAATTCTCGTAGAAAAGATAGATTTTCACCTACTATGATTAGCAAATTTAATAGTCATTTCAAAGAAATCAACTTTGTTAAATCAATTCTTCCAATAACTCAATTAGTAATAGAAACTGGTAATTTTGATCCACATTTAATGAAAAACCCTGCTCTTCATAATAAGAATATACGAAAATGGGGTTATCAAAAAGGAACTAACTACGGTTTTGCAAATACTAAAGCTTTTGTTTTAGATAGAGATTCCTACAAATGCCAACATTGTAAAGGCAAATCAAAAGATAAAAAACTTGAAGTTCATCATATAATCTTTAGAAGCAATAACGGCTCCGATGAACCCGATAACTTAATTACTCTTTGTAAAACATGCCACGATGCAGTTCATGATGGAAAGATCAAACTGAATAATGGTAAGGTTAAGGGTAATTTGAAACATGCAACCCAGATGAATAGTATTAGAATTCAATTGTTAAAAAGATTACCTAATGCGGAAGAAACTTTTGGATACATAACTAAAGAACATAGACAATTCTTTGAACTTCCAAAAGAGCATTACATTGATGCTGTAGTGATAGCTTGTCAAGGTAATCCTGCTTATTTCAACAAAATTGATAGTGTAATTTATAAACGTTGTGTTTCTAAAGGTGATTATCAGCAGACTAAAGGAATTCGATCTGAAAAAAGAATACCAACTGGAAAACTATTTGGGTTTAGAAAGTTTGATAAAGTCAGATATCTTGGAAAAGAATATTTCATTAAAGGTAGAAGATCGTCTGGTTATTTTGCTTTAATGGGAATTGATAACAAAGGTATTGATCTTAAGCCAATGCCGAAAGTTGATAAAATAATTAGAGTTTCTAGTCGAAAATCATGGATAAGTGAGGTGAAAAGGTCGATTCATATGCTAAGCAAGACTTAGCATTTTCCTCGACCATTAATAAATGAAAAAATTTACAGTTGTGAATGGATTTTCACATAATGGATTGGAGTATAAAGCAGGGGAGATTTTTGTTCAAAGTGAAAAGAATCTTTCTGATTATGATATTCAATTCCTATTGGAATATCGAAAGATTACAGTATTGGCATTTTCCGAAAAACCTGTTGAAAAGCCAACTCCAGAAGTTGTAAAGGAAGTTGAAAAAGAAAAAGAACCTGTTCAAGAAGTAGAAAAAGAAGAGTCAGAAAAAAAAGAGCCTGTGAGGAAGCCAAGAAAACCTCGTAAGTCTGAATAATAAAGGATGATAAAAAATGGGAATTTTTAATAAACTCCCAAATATTCAATTGGATGATTCCGATTTTGAAGAATTAAAAATGAGGGCCTTATCAGAATTTGGATATCCAAGTGTATCAGTTGAAATTACAGAAAACAATCTTGTAATGGCAATTAAAAAAGCTGTTGATGTTTTGAATATCTATGCACCAAGAATTGTTTATCCAAGGTTTCAGATTTTTCCAATGAAGTCTGATTATGAATTGGCTGATTATCCAAAGATTAACAGTGTCGTTGATATTTACCTTGATATCAATTATTTAATTGGTATGGGAATTCCTTGGGAAGTTTTAATGAGACAACCACTTTCTTTGGCAGCTAAATCGGATATAACAGTCATGACAGATTATATTACAAACTTTCTTCAATATGATACAGTCAATAAAGCATTTGGATTAGATTTAGCAAAAGAATTGATTGAACCAAATATTGTAAGAATTATGCCAACTCCTATGTATCAAGGGTTAGTGGCTGCTAAGTTGGCAGTGCCTCATACAGAAGATTTATCTTCATTAAATTCTTATGAAATAAATTGGTTTATTCAGTTTGTTCAATGTAAAGTTGCTAAAATGTTAGCACGTATTAGAGGGAAATTTAGTGGAGTTCAATTAGCTGTTGGTTCATTAGATAATGATGCATCAACATTGTTAGGTGAAGCTGATGAAAAAGAAAAAGAGTTAATTGAAGAATTGAAAGCTAGATACAAGTTCCCGGAATCAATATTGTTAATTGGGTAGTTAAAATGAAACCAGAACTGTTTTACGAATTATATGATAACCAAGAATATGAAAAGTTAATCAAGGATGTTGAAAAATTATTTCGATCATCTCAAGAATACAAAGTTTGGTTGTCAACAATAAATAGAGAAGTATGTGCTGCAACTGGATTATCAACAACCGATGATCAAGCACATATTGAAGTTCATCATTATGGCAGAACATTGTATGATATATGTCAAAATACTGTGGACTATTTTATTGACAATAAATTGCCATTAAATACCATCTATTTAACAATGGTAATTTTTGATTTGCACATGAGTGGATGTGTTTCGTATGTTCCCCTTCTTCATTGTGTTCATAGAATGTTGCATGAAAATCCAGTGAACACAAGAGATAAATATCCCTTAATTGAAGAAGGAATTGAAAGAGCTTACAATTCAGATGAAAAGATTTTAGAACAATATAAAAATTTACTTTTGAATACTTTTGAAAATTGGCAGAAAGATCAGACCTTTATAGGCTGATATGAATATCGGCGGTCCTGACCGCCGATATTGGCCCAAAAAATTCCGACAAAAAAGAAGTTAATAGTAGACGAAAGGGGGCTACAAAATGAATTTATTAACTCCAGAAACCTTGTATATTTCGGAAAATCATTTAGTTTCACGATGTATCTATCATATTATTTTCTGTCCAAAATATAGAAGAAAAGTCTTGACTGAACCAATTCAATTAAGATTAAAGGAATTGGTTTATCAACAACAAAACGAATACCATTATTCAGTTATCGAAATAGAAACGATGCCAGATCATGTTCATCTTTTGATTCAATGTAGTGCCAATATTCATATTCATGCTATAGTTTCAAATATAAAGGATTATCTTTCAAAAATTTTAAGAGAAGAATTTCCCGAATTAAAGAAAAGGCTTCCTTGTTTATGGACACATGGAAAATTTATTGCTTCTGTTGGGACAGTATCTTTAGAAGTTATTAAAAAATATATTGAAAATCAAAAAGGTGTTTAAAGATGATTCTAACCATTAAAATAAAACATAATGAAAATTTTGATAGTGAATTGTAAAAGCATTCCAAATTGCTCAATTTTCTATTCATAACAAAGGCGTCATAACATCTAAAGCTGTTGCCCATTTTGGATTAAAATCTATAATTAGTAATCAAATTTTAAGAAAATATGGTCGAAATAAAAAATGCAAAAATGTTAAATCTGTAAATTTATGTATTCCCAATCAAGGAATTAAATATTTAAAAGAATATAAAACAATCTATATTCCATGTTTGAAGAAATATATTGATTTTTCAGATTGTCGATATAAATTTCAGAAAATAAATCAAATTGAAATCAATAAACAATATTATTATATTTCAATTGAAATTGAACCGCAGAAAGAAATTGAAATTCAAAATGTTATGGGTATTGATTTAAATGCTACTGGACACACTGTTGTTGGAGTTATTTCAAATATCAATAAGATAATTAAATTGGGTAAAAAAGAATCACATGTTCGTAAGAAATATAAGGATATTAGAAAAAAACTTCAAAAGAAACAAAAGTATAATCATTTAAAAAAGATTAAAAACAGAGAAAAGAATATTGTTAAAGATATAAATCATAAATGTTCACGGCATGTTGTAAATGAAGCTAAGAAATATCAATGTGAAATTAAACTTGAAAATTTAACTAATATTCGTAAAAATACAAATAAGAAAAATACATATCAAAAACAATCTCGTGGTATCGTAAACTCTTGGAGCTTTTATCAATTTCAGAATTTTTTGAAATACAAAGCTCTTTTAGCCGGTATCAAAGTTTCTTATGTTGATCCACATAATACAAGCAGTCATTGTTCAAAATGTGGACTCGAAGGAATCCGAGATAAAAAATCCTTTAAGTGTCCCAATTGTGGCCACGTTGATCATGCTGATGTTAATGCTGCATATAATATCAGTAAGATCAATTGCATATAGAAAGAGATATATGCAAGGGGAGCACTGATACCCCTATATGGCAATGTCTTATGATAACCATAAAACTTAGACCTTTAGGTTGAGAGTATGTCAGTTTTGAATTGTTTTAATGATGAATCTATATTTAAATCGAAGGAGAATTAATAATGAAGAAAGAAAAGAAAATGATTTTTACTCTGAATAGTGGCAAGAGCATTGTTCAAACGGTTCCGATCAGTGAAATTGAAAAGATTTATGATTCTTACATTAAAGGTAAGAATGATGCATCTTCTGAATATGTTATTGATTTAAAAAAACCAAGTAAAATTGAAGGTGAACCATGGTCAGAACGCGTAACGATTGTGGTTAGTCAAATTGCTGCTATTCAAGTAGAAGATAAAGACAAAAAGTTTCTAGATTAAAAAATTAATAGGTAGAATTCTCTAAGAGAATCCTGCCTATTTTTTATATGAAAATGGTGATTTTATGATTAAAATAAATGAATTAGATTCAATTTTATCTAAAGAAGTAAAACCCTCTAAAGTTAAATCATCAGATATTGATTTAAAAAAGATTGATCAATTATTTAAAACAAAATTTTCCGAGGCTTATCAGTGTGCTATAAAAGGGAACATAATATATCGTGGTGATAGAAATTTAACTGTAGATTCGGCTATTATTAAACCGGGAAAAAGGAAAAGTCAAAACACTTCCAATTATTACACTGTTTTAATATCACATTTATTACCAAGTTGGAAAGACTTCCCTAAAAGAGATTCTTCTTTTATATGCACTACAAACAAAGATCAAGCAGAGTTTTATTGTGATATGAACAATGCATATTTAATATTCCCAGAAAATGGAGCTAAATTAGGAATTTGTTCTAAAAGAGATTTTTGGGAAAGTTGTAATACTCAATTAAAACCATTAGAAATATATGATCTATCCGATTTGAATGATGAATTAGAACATTTTTATAATTGTATCATGAGTGATGTTGGTAAAGTAGCAGAAGATGACGTAGATTCCATATTATCAACTCCGAAAAAATGGATACAATTTGATAAAATTGTCAATGAAGCTTTTAACATAATAGACAAGTTAAATAATTCGGAAAATTTAACAGCTAAACAAAAACGAATTGCAATCAATCTTCAAAATAGAAATAGATTACTTTTTTGGAAATTGTATGAATATCATCAAAATGGTCAATCTTTTCTGGAGAGTTTAGATAAAAATCTACTGAATGCGCAAGCTAATGGAAATAGTTGGTGTTTCATTGAAGATTTTCTAAATTCTGATGAACCGTCAGGCGAGGTCTGGACCGATGCCACTTGTTT
>JAKQQL010000441.1:0-13365 GCA_029564175.1 Candidatus Cloacimonadota bacterium | reverse complement strand
AAATTTATTGGTAACCCATAGGGGAATCGAACCCCTGTTACCAGACTGAGAATCTGGAGTCCTAGGCCACTAGACGAATGGGTCTTTGCGAACATATTTTTTAAATGGCGACCCCTAGGGGATTCGAACCCCTGTTGCCAGAATGAAAATCTGGAGTCCTAACCCCTAGACGAAGGGGTCGCATTAAAAAAGAGCCATAATTAAAAACATGCTATATATTCTTAACTATGGCGTATTTAATTGGCGACCCCTAGGGGATTCGAACCCCTGTTGCCAGAATGAAAATCTGGAGTCCTTACCCCTAGACGAAGGGGTCGCATTAAAATGGTGAGCCTGGATGAATTCGAATCATCGACTCCCTGCTTAAAAGGCAGGTACTCTACCGCTGAGTTACAAGCCCACTTTTTGAACCACTTGATTCAGTCGTTTGTCTGAATCATTTGTTCGTTCACGCTATATATTGTCAAAGTAGGGCACCCCTGTTTTTTTGTCAAGACTTTTTCTTTAATAAATTCTTTTTTACACTTTTTAAATCATCTTATCTCTTTTTAACACTTAATATTATAAATCTGTATTTTTTTTGCTTTTTTTTCTAATCAGGTCATTATTTCAGTCTTTCAAACTCTCTAATTTTTCAAAAATCTCCTAAAAAGTGGTAATTTTGCACTTTTCATTTTTTTAATTTTCTTTTTATCTTATCTTGTTTAAAAGGAGTATTTCGATGATACACACCGAAAGAATAAATCAAATTGGTAAACCTCAGACCAAAGGACAATATTTCGTTTACTGGATGCAGCAATCACAAAGGATTCAATATAATCATGCCCTTCAATATGCCATTCGTCTGGCAAATGATAAAAAACTCCCCTTATTGGTATATTTTCTGATACAATCATATCCGGAAGCGAATCTGAGACACTACGACTTTATGACTAAAAATCTCTTCGAAATAAAAGAACAACTCAAAGATATGAATATCAATATGGTCATCGATTGTGTCAATCAATTTGATCATCTTCAAAAAATATGCCTGAACGCCCATACGCTGATCACAGACAAAGGCTATCTGAAAATTCAAAGGTTATGGCGAAAACAGGTACAGGAGAAAATTACCTGTTCATATACCGAAGTAGAGTCAGACGCATTAATTCCTATTGAAACGCTCAGTAACAAAGAAGAATACTCAGCATTTACACTTCGCAAGAAAGCTGTTAAACTAATAGAGTACTTCCTCAAACCTTTAGACTTTCATGAGTATCAAGGCACTTACTTTCAGCCTGAAATTACCCCTACGATAGATATTCAACAGACAGGAGAAGACATAATAAATAAACTGAGTCTTGATAACTCTGTGAAACCTTCTTTATATTACTTAGGCGGAGAATCCGAAGCTCAGAAACTACTATTACACTTTCTGAATCACAAACTGGATATCTATCATGAAAAGCGAAACGATCCGTCTCTGGACTACCTGTCCAATCTGAGCCCATATCTGCATTTTGGGCAGATTTCTCCACTAGATATTGCACTTCAGACAATAGAACACAATAAAGCCGGTTCTGCTTCATTTTTAGAAGAACTCATTATTCGTAGAGAACTGGCTATCAATTTCGTCTGGTACAATCCAAACTATAACCAATTTCAGTCATTACCAGCCTGGAGTCGTCAGACACTCATGGATCATATTTCTGATAAAAGATTTTATTTATACTCTCCTGATGAACTGGAAAGAGCGGAAACCCATGATATCTATTGGAATGCAGCCCAAAAAGAGATGCTGATCACCGGCAAGATGCATGGTTATATGCGCATGTACTGGGGCAAAAAGATTATTGAATGGTCAGAAAACCCCGAAGATGCCTTTTATACAGCCCTGTATCTGAACAATAAATATGAACTGGATGGACGCGATCCCAATGCCTATGCCGGTATTGCCTGGTGTTTCGGTAAGCATGACAGACCCTGGACTAGCCGAGAGATATTCGGCACAGTCCGTTATATGAACGCAGCAGGCCTTAAAAGAAAATTTGACATGGATGCCTATGTCAGAAAGATTGAGGCATTGAGTTAAGAGTAACTACTATTTGAAATAATGTTAATGCTTTTTAGGGATTTGCAAAATGGTAAGCCATAAATCCGCTTTGATTAACGGCAATAATGCGGACGAACAGTGCTTCGTTTTGTTCATCCCTACTACTGCTTTTAAATAGACTGGCGGAGAATTTTCCCTGCTCATATCTTTGTAAATGTCAAAGTAAATATGCTCAGAGCTATCAGTTTCGATTATCTCCATATCCTGATATGTAAGTTTAAGATCATTACCATTCAGTTGATTAAAACGGTAAGCATATCTGACCTCTTTCAAAATTTTTAACTGAATCAGCTTATAGACAGATATCTGATCTAGTAATTTTTCAAATATTGCAATAGCATTTTCCTGATGACTCACATCGAATCCAAAGCGTCTGACAAGGGCATGAATCACTATCAGAAAAGCACTATAAGCCGATATCCCCCGCTTTCTCAAGCCAGGGTAGGTCTTTTTGTATTGAGAAGCATATCGGGCCAGATCTCTTCTAAAATTGAGATTCAGAGTTTCCCATACTGCCTTTGTTATCTGATTCACCTGAATAATATGAAAGTTCTGCACTTGCATCTGATGCTGTTTCAGCTTTCTGCTGATACAGATTCTGCCATTTTGATACCAGGCTAGATGTAAATCACCTGCTTTCTTTGGAAAATCTCTCACTTTTTCTGAAAAATAGATCCTCATAGTTTTCTCTCTCCTATCTGACAATATACTCATTTTTCTATTTAATGCAAATACTTTCTCATATATTTCTCTTATTTATCCTGTAGAATATCTCTTACTTAAAGGCGTATTACTTCATTATCACACTTGATCAATATCATAATAAAAAGAGAAATGAAGCAGGCATGGAGTAGGAAAGAAAGATGAAACAAAACAGTGTAGCAGAGCAGAAAAGTAATTCCCCTCCTGTGGAAAGTCTGTGCAAAAAGGCAGGTTTTATACGGTCGCACCTATGGCGCTTGTTTGGTAACACACTCTATACCAGTCACCTCCGCATCTGGCTACCACTCGGCAATTCCTACGGAATTTAGGTTTTTGCAATGAGTCTGAGGGGCGGCATGAAGTGACGGGGAAGTAAGTTAATATTTTTCTGTTTTTTCTCTGTGTCCTCTGTGCTCTCTGTGGGAAAAAATTCTTTCGTGTATTTTGTGTATTTAGTGGTTCACATAGAAGATAATCATTTGTACCGCACCTACGGCGCTAGACAACTTATTTTATTGCTATCATAGCGCTTACGCACCGTGTTAATTCTATTTCGTTCCTCCGGAACTCTTTTTTTTAACAAATTGTAAAACCCACGGGCAACTCATATTTAGCGCTACAATCATATCACCCTTTCAGGGTTAAAGGTAAAACCTTTTCAGTGAATTCCGTGCTTTCAGTGTTTGTTCAATTATTCATTTTTCTGAGCTTTCGGTGCTTGTGCATCGTCCGTTTCAGAAGAAACCATGTAAGAGAAAACATGTCAATCATCAGTAAATATTAAAATAACCATTTCTGGGTCATAAAAGGCACATCCATCGATTTACAGACTTTCATGGTAAACCCGGTTCCTCCGGTTTCAGGTTTTTTCAAATCATCATAAAAAACAGCAAAATCTGCTTTTGAGATTTTATCATAACCGCAAACTTTTAAAGTATCCCTCAATAGATAAGAAGATTTGTTTGCCCGTGGCTTATTGATTTTTAAGCTTTCCAGATAAGTCTCAATCTGCTTACCATAATACTCAGACAGAAGTGCTTTCGCTTTCGTCACAAAAAAAGAATTTTCATCCGCTGGAATCGTACAGAGAGACACAATTTCTGCATTAGAAGGCAGATTCATTTTTTTATGTCCGGCATAAGGGGTCATTATTTGTATCTTACTATCAGCTACAGAAGCCACTCCCTGTATAAAATGATAATCAGCACCATCAGCATTTCCACTTCTAAATACAACCTCAGGGTAGTTTAATGCTAATGAGCGACCTGTATCAAACAACTTTTCTTTATCATGTTCTAACACATCCCTTTTCCCTTCCAAAAGAATTACTTTTGGTTTGAAATGATCAATTTTTTCAAAAAGAATTTCTAAATTCATGATTATTCCTATCAATTTTTCATTTTTTCTTTGGTTCAATTGGTTTAGATTAAGTAGAAATTATTTTCAAGCGAACAATTTCAGATTTATGCATTAAAAAAATAAGATGCAGATCACTCTTTATGGTAATCTGCATCAAAAAGATTTGTTTTAGAAAAGACCTGTGATATTTCCTTCCTCATCCACATCAATATGAATGGCTGATGGATTCTTTGATAAGCCAGGCATTCGCATAATCTCACCGGTTATCGGGATAACAAAACCAGCTCCAGAAGCAAGCTTTATTTCTCTGACAGTTACCAGAAAGTCTTTAGGTCTTCCCAGTAATTCAGGATTATCAGATAAAGATTTCTGAGTTTTTGCCATACATACCGGCAAATTCTCATAGCCAAACTTTTTCAGATATTTCAAATCCTGTTTAGCTGTTGGGGAATAGTCAATCGCTTCTGCCCCATAGATTTCTCTGGTTATTGTTTCAATTTTTTCTTCGATCGGTGTTTTCCAGTTATACAAAAAGCGTTGTTTACATACATGATGTTCGATCATATCGACTACTTTATGAGCCAGATCGATACCACCCTCTCCGCCTTTTGCCCAGAAATCTACAATAAAGGCATCAAAACCTTTTGATTCACAAAATGATTTGATCAGATTTAACTCTTCATCTCTGTCGGTTACAAATCGGTTTATTGAAACGACTGCTTTCATACCAAATTTATTGATATTTTCAAGATGCTTACCCAGATTTTCAAGCCCTTTTTCAACTGCCTGAGGATTTGGAACTGTGATATCTTTCAATTTTGCACCACCATGCATTTTTATGGCTCTGACTGTTGCCACTAGTACAACAGCAGAAGTACAAAATTCACCATAACGGCTCACAATATCGAAGAATTTCTCAGCGCCAAGATCAAAACCAAATCCTGCTTCAGTTACGGCATAATCAGCCAGACGAAGCGCTGTTTTAGTCGCAAGGATACTATTAGCTCCTTGGGCAATATTGGCAAAAGGTCCGCCATGAACAAAAGCAGGAGTATGTTCAAGTGTCTGAACAAGATTGGGTTTTAATGCATCTTTAAGTAAAGCCGTTATTGCCCCTTCAAAATGTAAATCTTTCACTTTTACCAATTGACCACTGTAAGTAAAGCCTACGGTTATCTCTCCTATCCGTTGTTTCAATTCTGTTATATTATTTGACAGGCATAGTATCGCCATTATTTCAGAAGCAGGTGTTATATCAAAACCTTCTTGTCGTGGAAAACCTTGTTTACTGCCACCTAATCCGATAATACATTCTCTCAGCATCCGATCATTCACATCAAGGACTCTTTTCCAGAGTATTCTGCGTGGATCAATATTGAGTTCATTATCATAATAAACGTAATTATCAATCAAAGCTGCTAGTGTATTGTTTGCTGTGGTGATCGCATGGAAATCACCGGTAAAATGAAGATTGATATCCTCCATGGGAAGCACCTGTGAATAACCACCTCCGGCTGCACCTCCCTTAATACCAAAAACCGGACCAAGAGAAGGCTCTCTGATGGCTGCTATAGCTTTCTTACCTATCTTATTTAATGCCTGAGCTAGTCCAATCGTATTGGTCGTCTTTCCTTCTCCGGCAGGGGTTGGTGTAATCGCTGAAACCAAAATGAGTTGCCCCATTGGTTTATCTTCCAGTTTTTTTAAAGCGTCATAAGAAATTTTTGCCTTATATTTACCATAAAGTTCCAAATCATCGGCATTTAAACCAATGGTTTCTGCTATTTCTGTTATCGGTTTCATCTCAATAGAATGTGCTATTTCCTGATCATTTAACATGATTACCCCTTTCGTATAAAGTTGAAGAATCAGACATGATTATAAACCAGCATAGCAAGACTTGGTTCAAAAAAACGAAAATCCAATCTTTAATTGCTCCTCATCACGTTTATAAATACCCAAAATCTGCTTTGTCTGACAGTTTATGTTACAAGACTATTTAACTATTTTTTTCTTAAACTCAGTCAAATGGAAAACGTGTGTAATTTCTTCCTGAATAATATTTTGAATCACTTCTTTGGTTTTTAATCCGTTAACTTTATCTTTCAAAGTATGGAAAAACAACAGCGTATCTTTTTCAAAAGTAATCGCATAATCAATGATTTCTAAATCAGATCTGGACTGATCAACCAGTTTGATCGCTGAATGTTCATCATTAAACAAACGGGCGTCTGTAATCATCTTGATATAAGCGGACACCATCTCCCAATCCTGAGTTTCATCCATATTGAACAGGTCTTTTTCATCTCTCAAACTTAAAAAATATTGTTCATGTTTGACTTCCTGATCTCTTAACATGCTTATCAGGTCTCGTGTTGAAGGTGCCAGTGTTTCTTTTGACAAGGCATGATTATAGAAAGTATAACCGCTTCTTTCAATCTGCACAGCCATTTCAATTACTTCGTTTGTTGAAAACAGGTTCATTTTATCCTCCACTATATATTGTCTTTTTTTATATTATAATCAGATCTTTTCATTTATCAAACTAAATCTCAAGAATCTGTTAATTAAATTTCTGTTTTTTTATCTTTTTTGTTTATCTGGGCTAATGAGCTTCTTACATAATAAGGCTCAAGATCAGAAAATGCTTGCATATCCCATACCGGTTTAACTTGTCTGAGTTCAAACAATGTAAATAAGGAAGTTACCATATTTAGATTTTGATGCTTAGCTAATAAATGGTAATGGATATGATTCTCTGTCAGTTTGATTGTCAGAGCCTCCATGATATCACCACACAGGATAACCTGTGAAATATTCAGTTTTTTCAAATCCTCAACGAGTTTATCAACAGGGCAACATTGAGGGGCTAATTTTTCTGTTAAATTCTCATCGTAAAGGCTTGCATAAATTTCATTCATTTTAGCATCAATTACTGATAAAATCAGATGATTTCTATGGATGGCATTAACAGCATGCATTTCAAGCGTATTAAAAGGAATCAACGGAATCTGATGTGCATAACAAATCCCTTTAGCTGTTGCCAAACCAATACGAATACCAGTAAATGACCCGGGTCCGTTAGATAATAATACAGCATCCAGGTCCTTTGCTGACAGATTATTGACTTTGAATGCCTGTTCAATCTGTGGCATCAACCTTTCAGAATGAGTGATCTGTATATCTGTATAAAAAACAAAAATGATCTTTCCATCTTTTTCAAGTGCAATACTACCGGAATTAGCACTTGTATCAATCGCTAAGTAAAGCATATGACCTCTTTTTTTATGTTTTCTTGAACATATTTTACAAACTAATCCAAAACAGTCAAGTGTTTAATCTCTGAACATAAAAAAAGGCGCAGTAAACTGCGCCATTCAAAAATTCTATAATTTTTTAATCTATCTGAATCTTTAAAACACCTTTGTCACGGCTTAAAACATACAATACTTTTTCATTTCCATCCTTTGAAAAATGGACATTGTTCACATAACCAACTTGAGTCATTGATAATCTGTCAACCAATTTTACATTATCTGAATTTGTTATATCAAAAAGATAAACTCCGCCTGATGTAGAAGATAAAGCTAGATAGTTATCTTTAATCTCAATATTTTCTGCATAACCGGTTGTGTCAAATGAATAAATATTACTCGAATTCATATTTGAATCTAGTTTGTAAACTTGAAGACCTAATTGTTGATCCGCTACAAATATGTAATTATTCTTTTTTGTCGCCTGAAGAGCATAACCTGGAGTATCAAATGAAGTAATCTCTTCCCCTGTTAATCTGTTAAAAACACTAACTCCGGTTTGTCCTTTGGCAATTGTAACGTAATTTTCATCAACACTAAATTTTTGAGGAGTGTCAGGATAAACAGAGTAGCTCATCGAATCCCTGTTCACAGGTAAAGAACTTAGATTTACATTTGATCTGGTAACCTTATAACTGCTTTTTGTAGTTCTGTATATTTCAAAATCATATATAGGATTACTTGGATTATTCCATAAAACCGGTAAGATACCAATAGTATCTCCTGAACTCATATCAATATAAGAGATTGTATCCTGATCTGAATAATCATAAAATTCCATTTGCCAATTAGCACCTGCTGTCCCTTGAAGTCTATTTGTTAGAACAATTACTTTTGTTTCTGCATTATAATTTATCGCTTTTGCTTGAAAATATTTCGGGACTAACGACTGAACAACTTCCTTTGCATAGAAAACGACATTGTTTGTATTTTTATTGATAATTCTGAATCCACCAAAATCTTCTGCTATAAAAATCAATTCACCAGAAGAATCCATATGCAAAGGATTACCTATTGTTGAATAAGAAGTCACTATTTTCATCTTATGTTCTTCCTGATAAGGATCATTGGCTTTAGCACAGCCAAAAACAATTAAGCTCAATGTGATGAGCAGGTATAAAAACTTTTTCATCTCGCCTCCAAATATTTATACATTTTGATTAGTAAAATAGCAAATATCATTCCAAAAAAAGAAGGAGACTAAATAAATCTCCTTCAAATTATATATTATCTTCTTTTTTATCTGTTTAAACTGGTTTTAATTCTGTCAGTCAAGCTGTCAATATCTAATTTGCAGTATTTATAGACATCCTCAGCTGTTCCGGAGCAGGCATAGTTTTCAACACCAAATTTCACTAATTTTGTAAATAAGGAGCGATTCATCATCTGATCTGCAACAATCGAACCTAGTCCGGTGTTTACATTGTGATCTTCATAAGTAAACACTATCTTCTTTTGAGCGATTGAGGACAACATCTCTTCATCTGCTTTCACAGGGCATGATACATTCCATAATTCGAGTTTGATACCTTCTTGTGCCAACTGATCGACCACTTTTAAAGCATTACCAGCTAAAGTACCCATCACCAGTAAAGCGCCATCATTGCCTTCTCTGAGTTTATCTGCTTTTCCATATTTAAAAGTATAATTTTCATCAAAGAAAACTTCTCCATTCTCTTTAGTGAGTATATCCAGTTTTGAGCGCCCCATTGCCATCACCACATTACCCTGATGCATTGCCGCATAATGAACCGCTCTGTCTGTCTGATTAGGATCAGCAGGCACAATCACCTGAAAATGATATAAATTTCGCATCAGACCTACATAATCAATACATTGATGCGTTTTTCCGTCTTCTCCGACATCTAAGCCCACATGGGTATTGATCACTTTCAAACTGGTTTCATTGATATCACTCAGACGATGCTGATTGTATGTCTCGTCAATACCAAAAACCCCAAAATCAGCAAAAAAGGTCTGAACATTCATTTTTGATAAAGCAGCAGCGCACACGGCTGTATGATGTTCCATAATACCTGCCTGGAAGAAATTTTCGGGCATTTCTTTCTGAAATCCGTTCGTTTTCACACTACCCATCAAATCGCAGTCAAAAACAGCCAGTTTTGTTTTGCTGTCATGATTCATTTTGGCAATATCTTCCAAAGCATTGCCCCAGGCAGATCGATTATCTGTTGACTTTGTATAAACTCTAATCGGACTATCAGTCAAACTGATCATATTATCTTCTTTGACTGGGTATTCTGATCTGTTACATGATACAATCGCTTCTTTTCTTAAATTCTCATAATGATTAAAATCAAAATCCACTTTTAATTCTTCAAGCGCTCTCAAGCAATCTGCTTTTGGTAAAGTGGATCCATGATATTTCTCTTTGTTCTCCATAAATGAAACGCCTTTACCCATAATGGTATGAGCTAATATCATCACCGGAGCATCCACAGATTTAGCTTTTTCAATTGCATCCAGAATTTCACTGATACAATGTCCATTAATCTCAATAACTTCCCATCCATCACTTTTAAAATTACTGATAATATCCTGTGGCATTACCTGATGTATATCTCCGTTTATCTGTAACTGGTTGTAGTCAATAAAGCAGGTCATATTATTCAACTGATATTTTTTTGCAAAACGTCTTGCTTCACTAATTTGACCTTTTTGTTGTTCACCATCACCCATGATGACATAAATTTGATTGTTAATTTGCTTCATTTTACCTGCAAGTGCAAACCCACAGGCTGCAGATAAACCCTGTCCCAAATTGCCGCTTGCCCATTCAACACCTGGTACAGCAGGCTCAATATGACCTTCAAAAATACTGTTTGCTAAACGAAATTCTGACACTGCTTCTTCCAGTTTTACAAAACCAGAACAAGCCAAAGCAGTATAAACTGCAGGAGAAATATGGCCATTACTCACCACCAGCATATCTCTGTCTTCTTTATGCGGATTAAGTGGATCGACATTCATTGTATGATAAAGACTTAACAACATATCAATACAAGACATTGAGCCACCTGGATGACCAGATTCTGACAATGTTGTCATCGTTAATATTGCAGCTCTTGAAAGATCGCGTTGTTTTTCAATTTTTTGAATCAATTCATCTTTATTTAGCATTTTCATCCTCATTTTTTGTTTTTTTTAACATACAAAAAAAAGGCAATATTATTGTCAACAAATTGCAAAGATAATTTTGCTAATTACTGAATTTCCAATGTTTATTGATTTATAAACAGAACAAATCATATTATAAAACCTCATTTTAAAAACTCGTTTCAAAAAAAAATCATTTTTTTTAAAAAAAAACTTGCCATAATTTTTGAGATAATAAGATTGGTATTTAGAAATAAAACATAGCGTGAAAACAAGAGACAAAGATCTCTGTAAAAAATAAAAATAAAACGTATTCTATAACACAAAAAAGATGTTATAGAGGGAGGATTAGAAAATGAAAGCATTTAAAAAACTTATGGTTGTTGCATTAGTAGTAGTTGCATTCGCTACTGTAGCTTGCGCTAAAAAAGAAGAAGCTCCAGCTGAACCAGTTGTTGAAGAAACTGTTGTTGACACAACTGTTGTTGCTGACACTACTCAAGCTCCAGCTCAACAATAAGACCGAGTTTAATTTAAACTGAACTGCTGTCCAAAAGACAGCAGTTTTTTTTTGAATAACTATCAGAAATGATTGAAGTAAGCTCTCATGATATTTATGGATACTTTTATCCTATGGATTTAAAAAGATTCTGTCAAAAATTGCTTTTAATTGTCTGATATCCGGTTCTTAAAAAATAAAACCCAACATAATATCATTATTCAGTCTTTGATGATTTAAATTGTTTTGATACAAAGAGAGTCCGTATGAGCAGTTTATCTTATCATTAAGCATATATTTGCTTCTTACTGACACTTCTCTATAATAGATCCGTGAAGGCGGATTGCTTTCATTATTCAATTCTTCACCCAATGAAAAAACTGAAAATAACATCAATGGAGAGATATCGGCATTCGCTCCAAACAGATAAGAAAAACCGCTGATATTTTTATCACTAAAGACATAAGTTAAGCCTGAATTAAAGAATAAAGGTGATTTTGTATAATACTCCAAATTGAGATTGAACTGCTGATTAGTACTTATCTTATAATCACTTCGTTTATAAGCAAAACTAATGACTTTATGATTTCTAACGTGCAGCACTGATACCTGTTCATAATTTCTATTTAAAAAACTGGCTTTTGGCACATTAGCATATTCAATATTCAAACGGGTATCTTTAAATACATGAACATCATGTAAACCCGCAATGTACATTTCATCTGTCGTCTGGTAACGGTAATGTCTTTCTCTGCCAAAGCTGGCTCTTAATAAATTCAGAAGCCTAAAATCTACACGTTCTGCATCACTGTTCCAGTTATCAATTGTTTTATTTGCAGACCATGAAGCAGACAAGCTCAGGGTTACTGGTTTCTGAAAAAGTGCTAAACTATCAGCCCATATAGAGTTGACTAGTAAACTTATTAATAAAACTATTGCATATTTAAATGAATAAAACCGCATGAAATCCTCATTTTTTATTAAATCCTGTTCGGGTCATTTCTCCCCATTTTTTATCTTTTCGAAAATATTTCCAGAAAGCCTGCAATCTATACCAGACAGTAAGCTGTCTATAGCCTACATTTTCAAGAACTGCATAAGCAAACATTTTAAAAATATCACTTTGATGATTATACTTTCTAAAGCTGGTCTCTTCCATAAACACAGAAAACAAGGTTAAAATTAACATTAAGCCCCAGGCTACCAGAAAGAACAATACCGCAAAAGGAATATTTATCAACCCAAAATACAAGCCAAGTCCAATTCCGATGTAACCTAATATTTCAAAAACAGGCACAAGCATTTCACCAAAAACGAAGAAAGGATAAGCAATAATCCCTATCTGCCCATAACTGAAATTAAAAAGCATTTTGCGATGTCTGATCATCGTATCAATCATCCCACGATGCCATCTTTCTCTTTGACGGGCAAGTACCTTCAAACTAGAAGGCACTTCTGTCCAGGCTACTGGATCAGGGATAAAATCTATTCGGTATGGGATATGTTTTTCAAGCATTAAATGATGTAACCTGACAGTAAGTTCCATATCTTCTCCAACCGTATCTGTTCGGTATGCACCGGCTTCTAAAACCACTTCTCTGTTAAACAAACCGAAAGCACCTGAAATGATCAAGTTTCCTCCTAATTTATTCCAGCCCAATCTTCCAAACAGAAATGCTCTTAAATACTCAACGACCTGAATAGCTGCCAGATAATTTTTTGGATAATTAACCTTAGTAACATTGCCATTTTCCACCTTACAATCATTGACAATCCGAATCGTACCACCACAGGCAATTGTATTTTTTCTCATGAGTACAGGTCTGATCATTCTTTTAAGAGCGTCTTTTTCAATGAGGGTATCAGCATCACAAGCCATGAAAAAAGGTGAAGTACAAGCGTTTATCCCTGCATTTAAAGAGTCAGCCTTTCCTCCGTTTTCTTTGTCAATTACCAGTAAATTTGCATATATTTTCGATTTATAATAAGCTTTTACTGGTTTGGTTTTAACATAACTTGGTATTGCCGGAGGTACTTTGTAACAATCAAAAGCCCTGATGATCTGGTTTAAAGTATCATCTTTAGAACCATCATTTACAACAACTACTTCAATATGCCGGTATGACAGATGTAACATCGCATTTATGCTGGTAACAATATTCTCTTGTTCATTATAGGCAGGCGCAACAATACTGATTGCCGGCACCGAATCTGATTTAAGGATATTATCAATATCTTCGGAGTTGATTTCTTTAAATCTTTCATACAAATCTGGGATAGAG